>NZ_JBLVPV010000076.1:0-1036 GCF_048286775.1 Flavobacterium glycogeni | reverse complement strand
CGGTGAAAGATGAGCATGCGTCCCATTAGCTAGTTGGTAAGGTAACGGCTTACCAAGGCAACGATGGGTAGGGGTCCTGAGAGGGAGATCCCCCACACTGGTACTGAGACACGGACCAGACTCCTACGGGAGGCAGCAGTGAGGAATATTGGACAATGGGCGCAAGCCTGATCCAGCCATGCCGCGTGCAGGATGACGGTCCTATGGATTGTAAACTGCTTTTATACAGGAAGAAACAACTCTACGTGTAGAGTCTTGACGGTACTGTAAGAATAAGGATCGGCTAACTCCGTGCCAGCAGCCGCGGTAATACGGAGGATCCAAGCGTTATCCGGAATCATTGGGTTTAAAGGGTCCGTAGGCGGTTTAGTAAGTCAGTGGTGAAAGCCCATCGCTCAACGGTGGAACGGCCATTGATACTGCTAAACTTGAATTATTAGGAAGTAACTAGAATATGTAGTGTAGCGGTGAAATGCTTAGAGATTACATGGAATACCAATTGCGAAGGCAGGTTACTACTAATATATTGACGCTGATGGACGAAAGCGTGGGTAGCGAACAGGATTAGATACCCTGGTAGTCCACGCCGTAAACGATGGATACTAGCTGTTGGGAGCAATCTCAGTGGCTAAGCGAAAGTGATAAGTATCCCACCTGGGGAGTACGTTCGCAAGAATGAAACTCAAAGGAATTGACGGGGGCCCGCACAAGCGGTGGAGCATGTGGTTTAATTCGATGATACGCGAGGAACCTTACCAAGGCTTAAATGTAGATTGACCGGTTTGGAAACAGACTTTTCGCAAGACAATTTACAAGGTGCTGCATGGTTGTCGTCAGCTCGTGCCGTGAGGTGTCAGGTTAAGTCCTATAACGAGCGCAACCCCTGTTGTTAGTTGCCAGCGAGTCATGTCGGGAACTCTAACGAGACTGCCAGTGCAAACTGAGAGGAAGGTGGGGATGACGTCAAATCATCACGGCCCTTACGCCTTGGGCTACACACGTGCTACAATGGCCGGTACAGAGAGCAGCCACTGGG
>NZ_JBLVPV010000075.1:0-1045 GCF_048286775.1 Flavobacterium glycogeni | reverse complement strand
AGGTGTATATAAAAGTATAAAGAACTAAATAGTAGGATCTTGTCCTCCTTAAATAGTAAACTAGTGATGTCTCCTTTAGGAACAATGACGTAAACATCAAGACTTCTTAAATAATCCTTTAGCCGATTACCTCCGGTAATACATCCCCCCCTTACTTCAGTAGCTTGTAGAAGACAAGATAGTGCAAGTAATAAGAAAAAACAAGGAAATAGCAAAAGGATTAAACTTTTTTCAAGTTAAAGTAAGCAATATTGACCCAATTAACAACAACAATTAAGCAGGTATAACAATGGAAAAAAAAACAAAAGTACTGATCTCCGAAAAGAACAGTTCCTAAAAAAAAATTCATTGAACAACCAAACAATGATATTGTAGGAACAAAAACGACACCAGGAGTGTAAATTATGACTCCAGCAATTTCAGAAAAATGAACAAAAACAAGCAAGCAGGCAGTGGCCATAGCACCAAGGAGATTGTTTGTAAACTGACGTAGGCATAGAGTTGAAATCAATCATCTTTCAGATTGGAAGAATGGGTCATGGAAATTTGAGCCAACAAACAATTTCAATCATTTTTCAGATTGGATGGACTGGCCATGGAAATTTGAGCCAACAACAAAAGATATTTTGTTCAAATATCAAAGAAGGAACCATAGAACATTCAATGAAGAAGTCCAAGTTTCCAAGTGGAAGGTCTGAAGGTTTCTCGGTGAAATTGGTAATAAAACGTTTCTGCCAGAGAAATATCATATGATCATCATACAGGGGAAAGAGAAATAGAACCAAAGTACCAGGTTTGGATTTATTCTATTAGCAAAAGGACCATGTAATCATTGATATCCAAAGATAAAATGAAACAACCAACAAAAAGCCGAAAATGACCATTCAGAAAAGGGAAAAAACCAAACAATGAGGAAGCAACAGCGACAGCAGGACGTGAAAGCTTTTTCAGCAAAAAGAACCTGAATAGTGAAGACAAAACCTCAAAGTATAGTCAATTGAGCAATCTTTTGAATCAACTTTTGGTGAATCGAAGTGTGGTGACT
>NZ_JBLVPV010000074.1:0-1108 GCF_048286775.1 Flavobacterium glycogeni | reverse complement strand
TCAAAAATTCTGGCAGTATTAATTTTAATAATTCTATATACGATTCCAACTTTATTCTGTTTTTTTTTACAAATATCTGATTTTATAATTATTTCTCCCCAGGTTTTGTTCTTGATCAAAAAAACGAACTCCTGTATTGTTTAAATTCTTTCGGCTAATATAATTCAATCACAAAAAATGATTTGCCCTTATCAATCGCTAATGATTATGTCAAGACAAGTTTATGATTATGGATATTAGAGATGGATAGATTATTTCTTTGTATTGTTCTTTAGAGTTTAATTTACGATGCTGATATTTTTTTAGCAACATCATGATTTTTTCAGAACAAATACAGAACTTTTTTAATGATAGCATCTCAAAACATTTTACATACTGGGAGGATATAATAATTTGGTATGTTTACTACAAGAATCTTGTATTTGTATCTAATTTAAAAATATTTAGATTCTTTTTTTTTATTCTTCCATAATTTTTAAGCTTAATTCCTAGTGTAACTAAATTATAAAAGGGCAAGTGGTGTAGATTGCATTTTTTAAATCATATTAGCGTAAATTCATTATGTTGTTATTAATTCCGTCCTATATCATAACCAAAATTTCACCGGTCAAAGCTATGCGTTTCGATTAGAATATTCTTTTTGGCGTTCCTGATTATATAAAGCGAGGTAATTATCTTAGCGGGTAGTTGCCTCTCTTTATATAATGAGTCGGGCTATCCGCTACAAGTCCTCGCAAAACTCCATTTCATTTCGTTTTACTGTGGGCTTTTCGCTTTTATCCCTAACGCGGGCAGCGTTTCATCGACTATGTGATTTAGGCAAAAATGAAATCTTATTCACAGTATGGTATGTGTTACCTTATATATAGGAGCGAAGTATCTACTTAGAAGACTATATTTCTATTCCCTATATATAATGGCATCCACGATTTTTTACCCATTTCGTCTCCCTCTCCTTCGGAGAGGGTCGGGGAGAGGAAAATAGTTTCGTTTCAAAAGCCGTATTTCCAGCGAGTTAAATCGAGAGTTAAAAAAACATTAAAAAAAGGTATTTAAAAAGCTTGAATAACGGGATAAAGGTGGTAGTTTTGCACCCGCAATGACGCAG
>NZ_JBLVPV010000073.1:0-1162 GCF_048286775.1 Flavobacterium glycogeni | reverse complement strand
ATACCAAACGAAAATATAATATAGACCAATTTTGATAATTGGTTTTTTTATGGTAAATTTGGACTATATTATAACAGTAATTATGGCACATGCAAAAATTTTGGTGATTAAGGAAACCGAAAAAGAAATAAAAAATCTGCTCAAACAATCTATTCCATTTATTGGTCAACGTTTGAGAGTTCTGTTGATTTTGAAGCAAAACGAAAAAGTAGGGGTTTCTAAACGTGAGGTAGCTAAATTAGCGGGGGTTGACCCTAATAGCGTTCAGAATTGGAGAACATTATACCTTAATGCTGGAATTGAGGGTTTGATGAAGCATCAAAAAACAGGTTTTAAGCCGTCGGCTTTTAATGCTATTGAACACAATATGTTGGAAACAAAACTCAACAACCCTCAAAATGGACTTCAAGGCTATGTTGAGCTTAAAGATTGGATTGAAAAAGAATCAGGGAAGACTTTCAATTACAACACATTGCTTTATTACTGCATCAGGAATTTTAAATCAAGTGTAAAAGTAGCCCGCAAAAGTCATGTCAAAAAAGACGAAGATCAGGGAATTTCTTTTAAAAAGACTTCGGACGAATCTGTCAAGAAACAGCACTAAATACGGTGGGTGATTTTGACTCTGTAAACTTATATTTTCAAGATGAATCGCGTTTTGGTTTGTTCACTCGAAATGGAAAATCAGTTACTGCTATTAGTGTTAAACCGATTTGTACTTTTCAACAAGTTTTTAAATCAACTTGGCTTTCTGGAGCCTTTTCGCCCATAACTGGAGACCATTTTCAATTAATACTCCCGCATTGCAACGCTGATAATTTTCAAGTTTTTCTAAATAATTTCTCAAAAGAAAATCCGAAAGAACTCAAAATAATGGTGCTGGATAATGGAAGGTTTCATAAGGCTAAAACATTAATCATTCCTGAAAATATTGTTTTGGTTTTTCTACCACCATATAGTCCAGAACTTAATCCCGCTGAAAAAATGTGGGCAAAATACAAACGAGAGTTTTCTAATAAATTCTATAATTCATTGGAAGATGTAGAAGATTTCATTACTAACCTCGTAAAAGCTACAAGCAAAAAAGAGGTAATGAGTATCTGTGGATATAGCTATGTGTTTTTAGATGAAATTTGGACTATATAATACATGTGTTTGGTAT
>NZ_JBLVPV010000072.1:0-1189 GCF_048286775.1 Flavobacterium glycogeni | reverse complement strand
TGAAATTCTTTCTAAAAACTTAACGATAGCTCCATAGTTGGAACGGCATGTAATCGGTTCCGTCCAACCGAGGCTTCATTGTTGGCTTTTCAAGCCCAACGAAGCCTTTACTGTTAGGCGAAGTACTTATTCTTGTGAATGATATTTATCTTCAAAATACTCTTTTATTTCACTTTCTAAAATTTCCACTTCTTCATTAATATCAAATACCTCAAAAATCCCAATTGGATATTCTGAAACTTCAGCAACTATCACTTCATCACCATCATTATCAGTAAAGAATAAGCTATAAAATGTTTCCGTTCCCATCTGTCTATCTGCATCAATTGAATTAACTTCTATTTCGCATATAAAATCTTCATCATTATATCTAACAAATAGTCCACTAGTTTTTTCAAGATATCCATTTACTACAGTGTTTAAAAATTCTTTAAAGTCATTTATATTTTCAAACAATTTTTCATTTCTGTAAAAATCTATCAAATATTTATTTATCGATTCGTCTAGATTAACTTTAATTTGATTATCAACAATAATGTTTAAAATTGTATTATTCAAGATAATGTCAATAAAATATTTATCATTTATTTTTTCAAAATGATATTTTTTTATGTGATTAATATTGGCATTAATTTCATTTATCACATCTTTTTGCAGTTGAGTTTCCATATTTATTTTGATAAAATTACTTCTCCTGTTAATACTTCACTAATAATAAAACTTCCATCTTTATTAATTACAATCCTGTTTCCTTTTGTCCTAGCAATAATTTTCCCTCCACTTTCTTTTTGTATATAATCTTCAAAAACAGGATACATTCTTCCATTGTAATTTAGTCCTGGGTTTTTTAGCTTTTTTTGTCCAGAATGACAATCTTCAACATCATCTAATTTTGAATTAATCAATTTGAGTGATTCATCAGCTGAAGAACAACGGTCAGCTATTTCCAATAAATGAAAGTAAGTCTTTAATCTTGACATTTTATCAAGCAATATTCCACATTTATTTAATGGAGGTATTTTTATTTGATCGAGTATCTCTTTTAGTGCCATATTTTTTTTGTATTTCGCCTAACGTCAGTCTGTGAAAAAACTTCCGTTTGATTACGAACAAATATAGCAAAATACTGCTGTTAAAACAGGATTTTTCGTATTTTTAAGAATGCAACATATCCTAGGAATTTCCCGCC
>NZ_JBLVPV010000071.1:0-1208 GCF_048286775.1 Flavobacterium glycogeni | reverse complement strand
ACTACCATTGACGTTTTTATATTTCAACCAGTTGCATGTTTAATTCAATAGCTTTTTTTGTAAGAAATTTAATTTGTTGTTCTTTTTGTTTTTGCAAATAAATTTCAACTCCTTTTTCTACATATTGCATTCCATTACTAAATGTTTTGTAATATAGTTCCGCTAACTTTCTTGCTGTAGCCTTTATTGCTATTGCCGCTCCTCTTCTTGCTTTTAGTTTTCTAGCAAAAGCTCCCAAGCCTGGTTGTTTGCTAACTAATAAACTTTGAGCTGCTTGCTTAAATATTTGCCCAGATCGTGTCATTGCTTTTTTCTTACTTCTTTTATTCATCTTTCCTGATTGATTCTTTCCAGGAGCCAATCCTAACCATGATACAAATGCCTTAACATTTGGCCATTGCTTTATATTATTACCAAGTTCCGCCGTTAGACGCATAAGACTATAATCGGTCAAACCTGGTAAAACAGTTGGATTTGCACCATGAATTCCCATCAATAAATCATGCAAGTTTTTTATATCAGGTTTGTTATGTCGTATTGGTTTTATTCTATTATCGTCTTTATAATCATTATTAGCTTTACCCTTAAATTCAATCAATATTTTTTCACTTTTAATGTCGCACAACCTAATTTGATTTAAATAAAACAGATAGCCATCGTATGCTTGTTGAAGCTCAAAAATATATTCCTCTTTATAATTACCTTCCAAGGCTAATAAAATATTTGATCCTTTTCTTTTAATCAAATCTTTTGTACAATAGCTTAATAAAACTTGAGCATCTCTTTCACCTTCTAGGATAGCTTCTATCATTGCCATTCCACTTGCTCCGTGCGTTTGAGACAAAACTTCTGGAAGTCGAATATTCATTTGCACCAGTGCTTTTTGCATATGAAGTATGTGAGACGATGCCATTTGCAATTTATCTTCACGCATACGAGTATAAACTCTCAACTTTCGGACAATATCCTCAGGAACAAAACTTTTTCTTAATAGACCATAACTGAATAATTGTTGTATCCATTGGCAATCTTGTACATCAGTTTTTCTACCAGGCAAGTTTTTACTATCAGCTGGATTAACTAAACAAACATCAAAGCCCATGGCTTCCAAAATATCGTATAGAGTTATCCAATAAATCCCTGTTGCCTCCATTGCGACATGAGTTATACCATGTTCTTGCATATAGAAACCAAGCTCTTTGTAAGTT
>NZ_JBLVPV010000070.1:0-1297 GCF_048286775.1 Flavobacterium glycogeni | reverse complement strand
TGTTGCGGGAAGTTGTGCCAATACAGGAACGTACACCAACACTTGGGTTGCCAATGATGTATGCTCGAATACCAGTGCTACTTTCACTCAGGTGATCACCATCGAAGACACTACTGTGCCAAGCTGGACTACGGCGGCTACGGCCTTAAACTCAACCATACAATGCAGCGATGCTGCGGCCATCACCGCTGCACAAGCCTTGGCTCCGGTGGCTACTGATAATTGTGGTACGGTTTCGTACACTAAAACAGCAGGATTGTTTGTTGCGGGAAGTTGTGCCAATTCAGGAACGTACACCAACACTTGGGTTGCCAATGATGTATGCTCGAATACCAGTGCTACTTTCACTCAGGTGATCACCATCGAAGACACTACTGTGCCAAGCTGGACTACGGCGGCTACGGCCTTAAACTCAACCATACAATGCAGCGATGCTGCGGCCATCACCGCTGCACAGGCATTAGCTCCGGTGGCTACTGATAATTGTGGTACGGTTTCTTACACTAAAACATCGGGATTGTTTGTTGCGGGAAGTTGTGCCAATACAGGAACGTACACCAACACTTGGGTTGCCAATGATGTATGTTCGAATACCAGTGCTACTTTCACTCAGGTGATCACCATCGAAGACACTACTGTGCCAAGCTGGACTACCGCTGCTACGGCCTTAAACTCAACCATACAATGCAGCGATGCTGCGGCCATCACCGCTGCACAGGCATTAGCTCCGGTGGCTATTGATAATTGTGGTACGGTTTCGTATACAAAAACAGCAGGATTGTTTGTTGCGGGAAGTTGTGCCAATTCAGGAACGTACACCAACACTTGGGTTGCCAATGATGTATGTTCGAATCCAAGCACCACTTTCACTCAGGTGATCACCATCGAAGACACTACTGTGCCAAGCTGGACTACCGCTGCTGCCGCCTTAAACTCAACCATACAATGCAGCGATGCTGCGGCCATCACCGCTGCACAAGCCTTGGCTCCGGTGGCTACTGATAATTGTGGTACGGTTTCGTACACTAAAACAGCAGGATTGTTTGTTGCGGGAAGTTGTGCCAATACAGGAACGTACACCAACACTTGGGTTGCCAATGATGTATGCTCGAATACCAGTGCTACTTTCACTCAGGTGATCACCATCGAAGACACTACTGTGCCAAGCTGGACTACGGCGGCTACGGCCTTAAACTCAACCATACAATGCAGCGATGCTGCGGCCATCACCGCTGCACAAGCCTTGGCTCCGGTGGCTATTGATAATTGTGGTACGGTTTCTTACACTAAAACAGCA
>NZ_JBLVPV010000069.1:0-1351 GCF_048286775.1 Flavobacterium glycogeni | reverse complement strand
GGGGTATTTTTATGGAAAGAAAATCAAAATATGATTATGCATTTAAGAAAGAATGTGTTGAGTTAGTTTTAAATAATGGCTATTCAAGTAGACGTGTTTCTAAATTGAAAGGTCCAGATGAATCTAATATTCGTAAATGGGTTAGTTTTTATAAGACCTATGGTGAATCTGGGTTGATTAGCGGTAAGAACAAAAGATACGCTTTAGATATTAAGTTAAAAGTATTAAAATCTATATATAAAGATTCACTTTCATTGAAAGAAGCTGCTTTGAGATTTAACATTTCCGATTCATCTATAATAATCAAATGGCAAAAAGATTTTAGTAATTTTGGGTTGAAAGGATTATATACTAAAACCAGAGGCAGGCCAAAATCTATGAGCAATAATAAACCTAAAAAGCATACATCAGATAAACCATTAACTAGAGAAGAAGAACTACTTTTAGAAAACGAAGCATTACGTTGTGAACTTGATTATTTAAAAAAGTTACAAGCCTTAATTCAAGCAGAAGAGAAAGCCAAAAAGCGCAAGTCATAATGGAATTAAGGCATAAATATGATTTAAAACCACTTTTAAATCATGCTAATATGGCACGAAGTACTTTTTATTATCATCAAAAACAACGTGAATTACCGGATAAATACAAAGTAATTAAACAGTTAATAAAATCTATTTATCACAGACATAAAGGTCGTTATGGATATAGACGAATAACAGATGAACTTCAAAACAAAGGAATCGTTATTAATCACAAAACCGTTTTACGATTAATGAATTTGTTAGGTTTAAAAAGTATTATCAGGGTGAAGAAATACAAATCCTATAAAGGAGAAAATGGTAAAATTGCTCCTAACCTATTAAATCGTAATTTTAAAGCTACAGCTCCCAATCAAAAATGGGCAACCGATATAACAGAGTTCAATGTCTTTGGAAAGAAATTGTATTTATCACCGATTATAGATTTATTTAATCAAGAAATAATTAGTTATGAACTAACAGAAAGACCAGTGTTTAATCAAGTGGTAACTATGCTTAAAAAAGCATTTAAGAAAATACCAAATAACACTAATTTAACTCTTCATTCTGATCAAGGTTGGCAATATCAAATGAAACAATATCAACACTTATTAAAAGAAAAAGGGATTATACAGAGCATGTCAAGAAAAGGAAATTGTTTGGATAATGCTATTATTGAAAACTTCTTTGGAACATTAAAATCTGAACTTTTTTATATAACAAAGTTCAGAACAATAGAAGAATTAAAAACTGAAATTAAACAGTATATTAACTATTACAATAACGAAAGAATCAAATCAAATTTAAACAAAATGAGCCCGATAAAATATCGA
>NZ_JBLVPV010000068.1:0-1366 GCF_048286775.1 Flavobacterium glycogeni | reverse complement strand
CATATTAAGAACCAGTTTTAGTAATGACTATAATACACCACTGCAGATTGTTCATAAGCAAGCTTTTGTTGATTTTAGCTATAAATCCGTAAACAAGGACGAAACTGGTACAACTTTCCTGAGGAAAGTAAAAGAAGAAGACAAAGCCAGAGGGTTTGATCTAAATAAGCCTACTCAAATGCGTTTGCAAGTAGTGGATTTAGGACACGATAACTATGAATTCATTTGGAGTCATCACCATATTATAATGGATGGTTGGTGTATGAGTATTTTAATTAATGATTTTTCAAGTATCTTAAATGATTTAGATAAAAAACAGCCTATCGGTCTTGAGAAGCCTGTTAAGTATGCTAATTATATCAAATGGTTGTCTAAAATAAATAAGCAAACTTCTTTAGAGTATTGGAAAAAATATTTAGACGGTTTTGTAACGGCAACAGAACTTCCTTTCAAAAATAGAAGGGAAACTCAAAAAAAAGAAGTTCTTTTTAAAAATGAACATGTTCGTTTAGAAGGTGAAGTATTACAAAGGATAAAAGAGACCTGTAATGATTTAGATATTACCACCAATACCTTTATACAAGGGGTTTGGGGGTATCTGCTGTCTAGATATAACAATTCTAGAGATGTCGTTTTTGGGTCGGTAGTATCTGGAAGGCCGGCTGAGTTAGTTGGAATAGAGAATATGGTAGGGCTTTTTTCAAATACTATTCCAGTGAGAGTACAGTATGACGAATTAGATACGGTTAAAGACTTTTTGCAGCAATTACATACCGAAGCAATTAGAAGCAACGATTTTCATTATGGGAGTCTGGCAGAAGTACAGTCTCAAAGTTCTATTGGAATGGAGCTTATCAATAACTTAATTGTTTTTGGAAATTACGTTGTAAAAGATAGTATAAATGATATATTAAATTCGTCTGAAAGAAAAGAAGATGGAGCATCATTTCAACAAATTAATTTAGATGACGAATCAAATTATAATTTTGTTATTGCTGTATCTCCTTCTGAATCTTCTTTAGAGTTTGAATTCAGATTTGATTCTAATGTTTTTAATGTTGGCTCGATAAAAACAATGAAGGCTCACTTTGAAGCTATAATACATTTCTTCAGTGCAGAAAGTCAGAGACCAATCCAAGAAATCGATTATTTAACCCAGGAAGAGAAGCAACACCTTTTGGTAGACTTTAATGACACAAGAGTAGCTTATCCTGGAGATAAAACGATTATTGATTTATTTGAAGAGCAAGTTGCGAAGACTCCGAACAGTATAGCATTAGTATTTGAGGACAAGGAATTAACGTATCAAGAGCTTGATGATTTATCTACTCAATTATCATATAGTTTACGAGAAGACTATGGTATA
>NZ_JBLVPV010000067.1:0-1527 GCF_048286775.1 Flavobacterium glycogeni | reverse complement strand
TCGAGTGCCTACTTAAATTGCTTGGTAAATCGTAGCGTTTGTAACGCGGTTAATGACAAGAAATTGTATTTTGCACTTGGGCAGCTATTGGTGCTTTGCTCTTGCCGCCCACAGCTAATTGAAGGCTGCAGGAAAGAGTTTGAATTATAGTTGAAATCCCATATATTTACTTTCTAATTATCAAAATTGAGTTCGTTTGGAGGTTTTTATCCCGACGCTTCGGGAGAACTGACGTTAGCGGTAAGTTTCCAAAACCAACTAAATTTTAGAAAATAACATCATGACAAAATTTTCATTCATCTTTTTTGTATTTCTTTCTGTTCATTCTTTTGGACAAAAAAAATCAAATTCAAACAAAAATAATTTTGATAAATCTGTATACCATTCAATGGATACAGTTGCAGACTCTTTTCTGAAAAAATCAGGAGCTAATTCTGTTTCGATAGCCATTGTCAAAAATAAAAAAACTTATATAAAGCACTACGGCGAATTGGATAAAGGAAAAGGTAATAAAGCAACCAATCAAACACTTTTTGAAATCGGCTCTACCACCAAAGTATTTACAGGAACGCTAATGGCTAATGCGGTGTTAGAAGGTAAAATTGGATTAGAGGAAGACATTAGAAAATATCTGAATGAAGATTTTCCTAACTTAGAATTTCAAGGCAAGCCAATAAAAATAAAGGATTTACTAGTCCATAGAAGTGGAATACAAACAGCTTTTCCTTCTACCAAAGAAATAAGAGAAAAATATCCTGTGGATAGTTTTCTTTATTATAAAAACAGACTTGATAAAGCATATACTAAGAAACATTTCTTATCTGATTTACGAAATGTGAAAATAGATTCACTTCCTGGAACTGGTTATAAATATGGTGCTTTAGCACCTGAATTATGTGCTTATATTTTAGAAAATGTATATAAAAAAAGCTATGAAGACCTATTGGATAAAGAAATTTTTAAAAAGGCAGGAATGAAATCTACAAAGCTTAATTTAGGAAGTAACGAGATTCTTGCAAATGGGTATAATGCAAAAGGCGATACGATGGAACCTTTAACTATCAGTATTTGGGGAGCATCAAAATTTCTAAAATCAACAATGGATGATTTAAGTAAATTTATCAAGTTTGAATTAAATTCAAATAATAAGGTTGTTATTGAATCTCATGGAAAAGTTTATTCAAACATAGATATGGGATATTTTTGGGATACTTTAGCAGATGATAAAGGCAATACAAACTATATAAAAGACGGTGGTTCAAATGGAATTTCTAATGTACTTAAAATTTTACCAAAATACAATTTAGGCATCTTAATTATTGCAAATCAGAATGATAGAAATACAGGCGCAAACATAGAAAATGCTTTAAATAAATTAGAAATTACTTTAAAAGAGAATTAAAAAACCTACCGCTAACAGTAAAGGCTTCGTTGGGCTTGAAAAGCCAACAATGAAGCCTCGGTTGGACGGAACCGATTACATGCCGTTCCAACTATGGAGCTATCGTTAAGTTTTTAGAAAGAATT
>NZ_JBLVPV010000066.1:0-1687 GCF_048286775.1 Flavobacterium glycogeni | reverse complement strand
CTTGAAATTCTTTCTAAAAACTTAACGATAGCTCCATAGTTGGAACGGCATGTAATCGGTTCCGTCCAACCGAGGCTTCATTGTTGGCTTTTCAAGCCCAACGAAGCCTTTACTGTTGGTGGCAGTTTTTTATTTTGTTCGTTTTGCTTCAATTTTATTTCCATTCTGCAATAAATACACTTTTATTACTTCGTCTTTTTCATTTTTTTCAAATTGTAGTTGTGCATCTACAACTTTTAAGAAAAAAGACAGTTCACTGTCAGCAAAAATTGGAAAAGAACTTTGTCCTGTAAGTTGAGTGAATAACTGATCTTTCTCTAATGTAATTTTAATTTCAAAATCTTTTTCAACTTCATATATACCAACAAATTGCTCTAATTGTTCAATTTTTAATGGAATTTCTTTTCTTACAATTGGTTTAGGCATTGGTTTATTGTATAATATTGCTCTAATTGATTTAACCGGAATTGAGACATTTTCGTGATTTTGAAGTATTATAATTGTTTTATCGTTTGTAATATTCCTGTCAATATATGTTTTGTAACCTGGCCAACCACCACTATGAGATACAATTTTTCCAAAATCAACATTTTCTTCAACAAACCAACCGAAGCCGTATTTAGTTTTAGATTTATCATTTAACGTTGCAACTTCAAAAATTTCTTTCATTCCCTCAGCGGAAAGTAACTTATTTGAATATAAAGCTCTATCCCATTTTAATAAGTCAATTACAGTAGAGTTTACTGTGCCGTCTCCAACTATTCCATCAAGCCATATAACATATTTAGTTTCAGCAAAGTCGTCTGGCAAAATATATTTTTTTATACTGTCTGAATATAGGTAGCCAAATGCGTAATTATTTATTTGTTGCGATGTATATCTTCTTCTAAAAACCGTTGTATTATTCATCTTCAATGGTTTGAAAATTACTTTGTTTAAATAATCCCCGTAATTCATTCCCGTTACTTTTTCAATAATAGAAGCCAAAAGAGCATAACCTGTATTACTGTATTTCCATTTGGTGTTTGGTTCAAATAATATTTTTGGATTATGCTTTGCATACAAAGTGATAATATCTTTATTTATTGCAATTTTATTTTTGTCAAATAAGGTGTCCATTACTTCTTCATAGTCAGGAAGCCCACCTGTATGGTTAAGCAAATTTCTAATTGTAATACCTTTATAGTTGGATAGTTCAGGAATATATTTAGTAAAATTGTCATCTAAACTCAACATTTTTTTTTCTTTCAATATCATAATTGCCATTGCAGTAAATTGTTTTGATACTGACGCCAATTCAAAAACAGAATTTTCATCTAATTTTTGCTTTTTTTCCTCATTAGCATTTCCAAAACTATGTTTATAAATTACTTTATCTTTTTCTGCTACAAGAACATTTCCATTTATTTTTTGGTCAGAGTATAATGAATTAAGCAAACTGTCAATTTTTTGAATTCTGTCTTGTCCAAATGTAATTTGTCCTAATAATAAAAGTAGGAATGTAGTTATTAGTTTCATTTTTGCTTTTTTTTGTTTGATTATCCTGTTTTTTTTTGGCAAAATTGCCACCAACGTCAGTCTGTGAAAAAACTTCCGTTTGATTACGAACAAATATAGCAAAATACTGCTGTTAAAACAGGATTTTTCGTATTTTTAAGAATGCAACATATCCTAGGAATTTCCCGCC
>NZ_JBLVPV010000065.1:0-1703 GCF_048286775.1 Flavobacterium glycogeni | reverse complement strand
ATTGCTATAGATCAATCGGAAGTAAAAGGTAGTGTTGTATTAACCCCAATCCAAAAATATTTTTTTGAAAATGATACTATAGTAAATAAAAGTCATTATAACCAATCGGTACTTTTAAAAAGTAAGGTGTCTATAAATGATTTGTTTTTAAAAGAAACCATAGCTATTTTAGTAAAGCATCACGATGCACTAAGAATGTGTTATGAATTGATAGGAGATAGATGGGAACAATACAATTTAGATAACTCTAGAGACTGCTACAAAATCAGTTTCTTTGATTTAAGGGAATCGACAAATCCCAAAGAAGAACTCCATAGAAAAGGAGAGGAATTACAATCGAGTTTTAATCTTAGTTCAGGGATTTTATTTCATATAGGTCACTTTAGAATGGGAGATGGTGATCGATTGGCTTTAATTATTCATCATTTGGTTGTTGATGGAGTTTCTTGGCGAATACTTCTAGAGGATCTTTCTACAGTGTACGAGGCTTTAGAAAATAATAGTAGTGTTCAACTGCCTTTAAAAGCCGATTCTTTTCAAAAGTGGGCTTCACTTCAAGAGTCGTATGCTAAGAGTGAAATCCAACAGCAGGAGAGAAGATATTGGGAAAATCTTTCTCAAGCTACTATTCCGTTGCTGCCTAGAGATTTTGAGGATGTACAAAATAAAGCTACAATAAATGATTCATTGTCATTTGAGTTAGATATTGAATTGACTCAAAAGTTACAGACAAAAGTACATCATTTATACAATACAGAGATTAATGATATCCTATTGACTGCTTTGGCACTGAGCATCAAAGAAACCTTTGGTGTAGAGAAAAGTGTCATCGAAATGGAAGGACATGGTCGTGAAGAAATAATTGATGGAGTAGATATAGGCAGAACCGTAGGTTGGTTTACTAGTGTTTATCCTTTTGTTTTAGATATTTCCGATAACCAACATCCGGAGATTGTATCTGTAAAAGAATCTTTACGAAAAATCCCTAACAAAGGTATTGGATACGGAATTTTAAAATACTTGGATACTTCTTTTGATAAAGAATTATCACCTAGTATTCAGTTTAATTATTTGGGCGATTTTGGTTCAAATGTTGATGACAAAGACGGTTCTCGCTTTGAGTTTGCTCACGAAAACATAGGCAATCTTACAGCTATGGAGAATGCTGCCGATAACTTTCTTTTGCATTTCTCCGGAATAATAGTGTCAGGACAACTTAGTATTACTTTTGGATATTCTTCTTTTGCTTTTGAGAAACAAACAATACAAAAGCTGACAGACAGTTACCATAAGAGATTAATAGATTTGATTAATAATCTTGCCCAAAATATGGCATCTAATTTACTTACTCCTTCTGACCTGTCTTATAAAGAACTATCTATAGAAGAGTTGGCAGTTGTTAATAAGGATGATATAATAGAAGATATTTATGAATTATCGCCTTTACAACAAGGATTATATTACCATTGGCTGGTAGAGGAATCAAGTAATTTGTATTTTATGCAGACCTCATACACTTTGTATGCTGAGAATCTGAATATAGATAATATAAAAAAGGCTTATGATGAACTAGTCAACAGGTATGACATATTAAGAACCAGTTTTAGTAATGACTATAATACACCACTGCAGATTGTTCATAAGCAAGCTTTTGTTGATTTTAGCTATAAATCCGTAAACAAGGACGAAACTGGTACAACTTT
>NZ_JBLVPV010000064.1:0-1719 GCF_048286775.1 Flavobacterium glycogeni | reverse complement strand
ACGTCAGGCTGTGAAAAAACCTCTTTTTTTTCTCAAAATCTTCAAATTTCACAATCCTACAATTCAAATAAGGCCTTTTGAGAAGGCTCTTTTTTTAGGCTGCAAATTTCATTGGATAAAAATCGTACGTTGTATTTAGCTTTAAATAACTCGTTTTTAGCAAAAACAAGACTTTTGCCTTGTAGGGTGAGTTCCATTTTTGGAGTTTCGCAATCAGATCAGGAACGCCGAGTATATTGATACTGCGTTTGATGTTATAGACCAACATAATCAAGCTGTGTTCGCCATTTACTTTTTCCAATCCCGTTAAATTGGTGTGGTTGTAGCCCCATTGCCGTTTGATAGTGCCAAAAATGTGCTCATTGATTTCCTGCCGTTTTCGGTAGAGTTGTGCATTTGCTTGGTAGCGCTTGTTGTTTTCTTCTACGGCATCGGTATATTGACTGCGATCTATGTCTCTGCCTGCTGTCCGGCTCGTGCATAAATCTTTGACAGGGCATTCTCTGCATTTTGGAGTTCGGTATCTCTTGAACTCATAACTGTCTCTGTCCGTGGTTTTCTTGTGCCAGGTGCCGGTGGTTTTAAGCGTTTCTCCCTGCGGACAGGTGTAGGTGTCGGTAGTTTTGTCGTACTGGAACTTGGTCACCAAATAATCAGGCAGGGTGTTTTCTTTATTTTTTCCTTGTTCTGGTTGTGCCACAATTGTAGTGATGTTGGCTTGTTTGCAAACTTCTATTTGTTTGCCATTATGGTAGCCTTTGTCCACCAAGGCAGTGTAGGTCTCTATTCCTAAATTTTCCTTGGCTTCGATAGCAATTGCTGACAAGGCACTGCGGTCGTTCTTGTTGATGGTGTGCGTGGCCACCACGAGATTGTGTTTGGCATCTACAGCCGCCTGTATATTGAATGAAATTTCAACCACTTGTCCTTGCACCAATAAGGCTCTGGCATCACTATCGGTAGTACTTATTTGCGGTTCGCCGCTTGCTTTTAGTTTTTCTTCCAGCAAATCATAACGAAGTTTGTTTTGTTGTAAGCGTTCTATCTTTTGCAGGATATTTTGGATCTTAGGCTGATTTTCTTTGGTGTCATTCGCTTCCAAAGCATCGAGGTATTCTTGAGTTTTGGTTTCGATGTATTCCAGATGTCTGTCAATTTTCTTTTGATTAAAATTGGCTTTCTTGCTATTGTGCGCTCGGCTTTTGGTGCCGTCAATGGCAATGGTTTCACCCCCAATCAAATCGGCATCTTTCAAGAACGATACAAAGAGCTTAAAGGTGTTCTTCAAGGCAACGGGATTGTTTTTTCTGAAATCCGAGATGCTGTGATAATTAGGACGAATAGCTTCTAATAGCCACTGCATTTCTATGTTTCTGAAGGTTTCTCTTTCCAATATTCGCGAGCTTCTTAATCCGTTGAGATAGCCGTATAGATAGATTTTCAGAAACACTTGGCTGTTATAACTCGGGCGGCCTTCTTTTTTGAGGGTTTGAACTGAAAAACCAAGTTTGGCAAGGTCTACGAAAGTTACAAATGCGTCAATAAATCGTACTTGATTATCTGGCGCAATAGCGTCTTCTAAACATGAAATACGCATCTGATGGCGGGAAATTCCTAGGATATGTTGCATTCTTAAAAATACGAAAAATCCTGTTTTAACAGCAGTATTTTGCTATATTTGTTCGTAATCAAACGGAAGTTTTTTCACAGACTGACGTT
>NZ_JBLVPV010000063.1:0-1785 GCF_048286775.1 Flavobacterium glycogeni | reverse complement strand
TTGCTCTTCAAATAAATCAATAATCGTTTTATCTCCAGGATAAGCTACTCTTGTGTCATTAAAGTCTACCAAAAGGTGTTGCTTCTCTTCCTGGGTTAAATAATCGATTTCTTGGATAAGTGTTTCAGGATGTCCAAGGGATTGGTCTAATAGATTCTCAAAATGAATAAACATTCGCTCAATTAATTCAATATTATAAATATCTGTATTGTATTGAATTGATAACCCCAATCCTTCTTGCTCTAAAAAATTAAAAATGATATCAAATTGAGAAGTATTATCTGTAAAATTATACTGATCAACTTGTAGACCCGATAAAGATTCTTCAATTCTTATCCCTCTTACTTGGCCTTGACTTTGTAATGTTACCAATACATCAAACAAAGCGGAACGACTCATATCTCGTTTTAAATTAAGCTTGCCTACTAACTCATCAAATGGATATGCCTGATGTGCATAAGCACCTAATAACGTTGTCTTTTCTTGTTTTAATAAATCTAAAAAGGTTGCATTTTCTTTAAACTGAGTTCTTATAGCTAAAGTATTCAAATACAATCCTATCTGATTCTCTAAATCAGAATGCTCTCGCCCAGCTATAGGAGTACCTAATATGATGTCATCTTGACCACTGTATTTATGTAAAAGTACTTTGACTCCTGTCATAAGGGTCATAAACAAAGTCGATTGATACTTTTCTGAAAAGCCTTTTAGTTTATCTAAAAATGTCTTAGGAAATTCATGCGTAAAACTTGCTCCATTATAAGTCTTAATCGATGGACGTGTTTTAAAACTTGGGAGATTTAAAACAGGGAGATCTCCCGAAAATTGCTCCATCCAGAAATCTTCTGCTTTTTGGTGTTTTTCTTGTTGCAATGATTCATTTATCCAAACAGCATAATCTTTATATTGAATATTCAATTCTGGCAAATCGGCTTCTTTTCCTTCTAACAAAGAATTGTAGATCCTTACTACCTCTGAAATCAATAACTCCATAGACCAACCATCCCCTATAATATGGTGCATGGATAAGAAAAATATAAAATTATTCTTTTTTAATTCTATCAAAGAGGTTCTTACCAAAGGCCCTTGCTTTAAATCAAAGACTTCTTTATTGATCTCTTCCAGATAATTTGAAACTAACTGATCTTGATTCTTTTGTTTTGAGAAACTTTTTTGTGTCATTCTAAAGCTTACACCTTCAATTGGTATGATAAATTGACGAACTTCCCCTTCTAAATCGGTTTTAAAGCTTGTTCGCAATATTTCATGACGATCTATTAATCTAATGAATGAGGCTTCAAATTTAGCAATATCTATATCTCCTGTTAACTGAACTGCTGCAGGCATATTATAAGCTAATGAACCGCCTTCTAATTGACTCACTATCCACAACCTATTTTGTGAGGCTGTTAATGGATAAGAAGTTGCTTCTTGTGCTTTAGGAATTGCTATATAGTTATTCTCTTTTAGCTTATCTGATAAAAACGCTATGGTTGGATTTGAAAAGAATTCTTTAAAACTTATTGTTTGATTTAATTGCTTTTGGGTTTGATTGATTAATTGTACCACTACCAAACTATGTCCTCCAAGCTCAAAGAAATTATCGGTTATTCCTACTTTTTCAATCCCTAAAACCTCTTTCCATATCTCCAGCATTTTTTTCTCCGCTGCATTTCTTGGAGCTACATATTCTTTTTTAATTACATCCTCACCTGTCACACTTGGCAATGCCTTTCTGTCTACTTTCCCGTTTGAAGTTAATGGCATAGAATCTAGTTCTACATA
>NZ_JBLVPV010000062.1:0-2064 GCF_048286775.1 Flavobacterium glycogeni | reverse complement strand
TTATTTATTCCATCGAAACAACAACAAATTCGCTGCGTCTGTTGGCTTGGTGTTCTGCTTCACTGCATTTCTCACCATCAGAACATGTATTTACCAATTGGCTTTCTCCATAGCCTTTACCGGTCAATCGATTGGCTTCTATGCCGTTTTCTATTAACCATGCAACGGTAGCTTTAGCCCTTCTGTCAGACAATGCTTCGTTATACTTGGCTGTTTGTCTACTGTCAGTATGCGAACGCACATCGATTTTCATTTTTGGATATTGCTTCATTACATCCAGAATTTTTTCCAATTCAAATGCCGCTTCTTTGCGAATAAACGATTTATCCAAATCGAAATAAATCATTTTTATTCCGAAACATTTACCCAAATCATCTCCAACGGCCACTTTACATATTGCTTTTGTCAAAGCCAATGACAAATCGGTTTTACCGTTGATTTCTCCAACAGTAATGGCTCCCTCTTTTGTTTCATAATCGGGCTTTTCGGCTCTTACATAATAGGTTTTGCCACAAGCTGCCTCAAAACGATACTGTCCCCGATCATTTGCAATGCTTTCTTTGATTAATTGAAATTTTTCGTCAAACAAGCTCACTTTCGCATTGGCAAGAATCAATCCCGTTTCCTTATCAGTAATAATTCCTGTTAAAGCTTGCTCACAAGTTAGTTTTCTGATTTCAGTAAAAGAATAAATATCGTCATACCCTTTACCACCTTCTCTATTGGAGGTAAAAAACCCTTTTCTGCTTTTGCTGTCTATTAAAAATGCAAAGTCATCTTGGGATCCGTTTATAGGACCTCCTATGTTTTTTACTTCTTTAAAGGCATTATCATTTTCTATTTTGGCAACAAATATATCTAATCCGCCTAGCCCTGGTCGTCCATCAGTGGCAAAATACAATTCATTGTCTTCTGATACAAAAGGGAACGTTTCTCTGCCTTCGGTATTGATGCTTTTTCCAAGATTTTCCGGTATTCCGTAACCGCCGTCGTCATTAATTGTCACTTTGAACAAATCCGATTGTCCAAGTGTCCCCGGCATATCCGATGCAAAGTATAAGGTTTTATCATCTGGACTAAGTGCGGGATGCGCCACACTGTATTGATCGCTGTTGAAAGACAATTCCATTACATTAGTCCACTGTCCCTGCTGATCCAAAGTAGATTTATACAACTTTAATAAAGTCACCATTTTACTGTCTTTTCCTTTCTTTCCGTCCAAATAGTTATTTCTGGTAAAGTACATCGTTTTGCCGTCTTTAGTAAAAACCGGTGTCGATTCGTGGAATTTTGAATTTATTCTGTTACCAAATCGTTTTGGTTCACTTAGATCACCATTTGTATTTACTTCAGCCCCATAAAGATTCGTAAACGACCGATTGGTCCATTTGAATACTTTCTTGGAAACACCACCTGTATCGCGTGCAGAGGCAAATATCAATTTATTCCCCGAAAACGAACTTCCATAATCCGAAAACCCGGAATTAATTCCTGCGTCAGCTACATTATAACGTCCCGAATTGGCTTTGATTTCTTCAAGGTAATTTTTATTACTCGCAAATAATTTGGCTCTTTGATCATTGCCTGATTCCTTATTGAATTGCTCCAGTATTTTATTTGCTTCAGCGTATTTGCCAATTGATTTTAACGATTGAGAATACCTGTAATAGTATTCGGCTTCTTGCTCTTGGTTCATCGCAAAAAGTTCGGCATACCATTTTGATGCTTTCGCTAATTCTGCATTGAAATAATAGGCATTGCCTAACTTCTGAAACATCTTCTCGTCTTTGTAGCCTTTCTCAGCTACGCGCTCATACGTGGCAATTGCATCAACATAAGCGTAACTATCGTATTGCTTATCGGCACTAGCGATACGTGTCGTTTGCGCAACTCCCTTAAAAACAAATAAAACTAAAAAAACGGTATAAATTAAATTTTTAATTTTCATAATTGGAATCCTTAAAAGAATCTAGGTGAAGTTATTCGGCTGTAATTATTAAACAATTCGAAACGCAGGAATATTTCATGTGATCCTGAATTATAGTTCCTTAAATTGGTTGTTTC
>NZ_JBLVPV010000061.1:0-2224 GCF_048286775.1 Flavobacterium glycogeni | reverse complement strand
GGTGATCACCTGAGTGAAAGTAGCACTGGTATTCGAGCATACATCATTGGCAACCCAAGTGTTGGTGTACGTTCCTGTATTGGCACAACTTCCCGCAACAAACAATCCTGCTGTTTTTGTATACGAAACCGTACCACAATTATCAGTAGCCACCGGAGCTAATGCCTGTGCAGCGGTGATGGCCGCAGCATCGCTGCATTGTATGGTTGAGTTTAAGGCCGCAGCAACGGTAGTCCAGCTTGGCACAGTAGTGTCTTCGATGGTGATCGTTTGAATTTGGTCAGCCGCAGCATTGCCACTACCATCAACAAGTGACCAAGTACGTGTAATTATTTTAGAGCCTTGACAAGATCCATTCACAACAACATCTGCAAAAGCAGCTTGCAATCCTGTTGAACAATTGTCTGTTTCATTTGTTACATCCCCAGTAACAACCGGAGTAATAACATAACTACAAGTAGCATCGCTAAATATATTTATATCAGCTGGTTTTGTAAAAGTCGGAGCAATTTTATCTTCAACCTTTACCGTTGAAGCAGCCGAAGTCTGTTCGCAAGAAGTCGAACCATTTATAACTTTTACTTTATAATCTCCATCTTCTGTAACAACAAGTGTTGAAGCAGTTTCCCCACCAATAACAACATCATTTTTATACCAAATATAATTTGGAGAAACAGCATCTGTTACAGCAGTTAATGTAGTCGTTAAACAAGCTGTTAAAACACCAGTAATTGAAACCGTTGGGTTTCTATTAAAAGTAACATTTACATCATCTGAAGATGCCGTACAAGGTGCATTAGAGATTGTCCAACGCAAAGTATAGGCCGTTCCAGCGGTTCCCGTAAAGGTAGAAGTCGCGCTTGTTGGCGTAGTGACTGTTCCGCCTGCACCACTTGTGATGGTCCATGCGCCTGTTCCCACTGCTGGTGCATTTCCAGCAAGGGTAACCGTGGTCAGTCCGCAAGTGCCCGCTCCAGTTTGGTCCGCCCCTGCGTTTGAAGCCGTTGGGTTTTGATTGAAAGTAACATTTACATCATCTGAAGATGCCGTACAAGGTGCATTAGAGATTGTCCAACGCAAAGTATAAGCCGTTCCAGCTGTCCCTGTAAAGGTAGAAGTCGCGCTTGTTGGCGTAGTGACTGTTCCGCCTGCACCACTTGTGATGGTCCATGCGCCTGTTCCCACTGCAGGTGCATTTCCGCCAAGGGTAACTGTAGTCAAGCCACAAGTGCCCGCTCCAGTTTGGTCCGCCCCTGCGTTTGAAGCCGTTGGGTTTTGATTGAAAGTAACATTTACATCATCTGAAGATGCCGTACAAGGTGCATTAGAGATTGTCCAACGCAAGGTATAGGTCGTTCCAGCGGTTCCCGTAAAGGTAGAAGTCGCGCTTGTTGGCATAGTGACTGTTCCGCCTGCACCACTTGTGATGGTCCATGCGCCTGTTCCCACTGCTGGTGCATTTCCGCCAAGGGTAACTGTAGTCAAGCCACAAGTGCCCGCTCCAGTTTGATCAGGACCTGCATTTGAAACCGTTGGGTTTCTATTAAAAGTAACATTTACATCATCTGAAGATGCCGTACAAGGTGTATTAGATATTGTCCAACGCAAAGTATATGCCGTTCCCGCAGTTCCTGAGAAAGTGGTCGTTGGATCTGTATCCAAAGCAAATGATCCGCCTACTCCGCTTACAATAGTCCATTTTCCTGTACCTACTGTTGGCACATTTCCTGCAAGGGTAACCGTAGTCAGTCCGCAAGTAAGTGCTCCGGTTTGGTCTGCCCCTGCGTTTGCATTAGTTGGACTTGGATTAACGCTTAATGTAACATTTTGGGTAAATGCCTGACTGCAATTTGGTGTAGCACTTGTCGTGGTGATTCCTGTAATTTGTAATGTCTGTCCGTTATTGGCTGCTGTCAAAGCCGCCGATGTAAAACTCGAAGCTCCCGATCCATTTGCTACAACTCCTGTTACTGCCGTTTGGGCAACTCCATTTATTGTGTAAGCTACTGTAGAGGTACTGCTGGCCAACAAGCCCGTTAAATTAATTGTCGCGCCAGATCCTACACAAACAGATGCAGCTTGCGCAGCTCCTGTTAACGTTGGACTTGGATTAACGCTTAATGTAACATTTTGGGTAAATGCCTGACTGCAATTTGGTGTAGCACTTGTCGTGGTGATTCCTGTAATTTGTAATGTCTGCCCGTTATTGGCTGCTGTCAAAGCC
>NZ_JBLVPV010000060.1:0-2321 GCF_048286775.1 Flavobacterium glycogeni | reverse complement strand
AACAGTAAAGGCTTCGTTGGGCTTGAAAAGCCAACAATGAAGCCTCGGTTGGACGGAACCGATTACATGCCGTTCCAACTATGGAGCTATCGTTAAGTTTTTAGAAAGAATTTCAAGAGGATTTATAGTCCTCTTTTTTTTGGAGTAGAATCTACTTGGTTTTTTCGTGTTTTCCTTCACTTTAAGACACAAGTTCCCTTACCCATAAAACTAGCTTTTACAGGAACTTGTGTTTTGGCTAACGCCAAGATACCAAGTAGGCGGACCACGCTGGTCAAAAACCGCTATTCGGTGTAAATTCCCTGTTTTACAACAAGGACATTTGGGCAAAAAAGGCTTCTTTTCTGCTTTTTCCAGTACTTTTACCTTGAGTTTCTCCTGCAAAATCTTTAGTTTCTGCCGTTTCCAAGTGCTACTCAAAAAACCATAATGACGTATTTTTACAAAACGTTTGGGCAAAATATGCATCGCAAAGCGTCTGATAAATTCTGCGTGGGAAAGCGTCATTTGCTTTTTAAACCCGTTTTGCTTGTAATCTTTGTAGGCAAAAGTTACATTTTGAACATCAATGTTTTGGATTCGGTTGTTGCTAATGGCAATCTTGTGAGTATAACGTCCTAGATATTCCACCACCGAATGAGCATTGGCAAAAGGCTTTTTGGTAAAAACGACCCACTGTTTTTCCCAAAGTTGCTTTTGTATTTTTAGGTAATTTTCATAATGTCTTTCTTTTAACGCCTCGCAAAATTTGGCTCTAAAAACCTTTGACAAAGCCCTTACAGGAAACAGAAATTTACCATCCCTGATATTCTGCCACTTGTCGTTTTGATCTACTCCACCACCGGGAACAATGCAATGCAAGTGCGGATGCAGACTTAAATTTTGTCCCCAAGTATGTAAAACTGCAATCATTCCGCTTTGCAATCCTTTGTTTTTGCCAAAGGTTTTGAGCGTTGCCCAAGCCGATTCAAAAAGTAAATCATAAACCAATTTTGGATTATGAATCGCTAAAGAATTGATACTATCAGGCAAGGTAAAAACCACATGAAAATAAGGCACAGGCAAGAGTTCTGTGGTTCTGGCTTGTATCCAATCGTCTCGGTTTTTACCTTGACATTTAGGACAATGCCGATTCCTGCAAGAGTTGTAACTAATACTTATTTTTCCGCAATCGTCGCAAGCATCAATATGACCGCCCAATGCAGCTGTTCGGCATCTTCTCACGGCTGATAATGTCCGTAATTGCCAGCTGTTAAGTCCTAAATTTTCTATGTCATTACCAAGTTTTTCAAGTACATGAGCTACTTCGAGCTGCATTTGGCAAACAAGGTGTCAAGCGGACTAAAAGCCTTTTGAGTGTCGAGTTGAGCGATGTGCAAATATTCCATCGTAGTCTCTATTTGTTCGTGTCCCAAAAGATTTTTTAACGTAATAATATCAAGTCCATCTTCGAGCAAATGCGTGGCAAAAGTGTGGCGAAGCGTATGCACACAAACATCTTTGGTTATCCCAGCTGATTTGCAAGCTTGTTTAACAACCCATTGTACCCCACGCTGGGAATACCGAGAGTCGAAGTCGCCACCGGCTCCCCCGATGGGTTGTCCGTTGAAGATATAATTTTGGGGTTTCTCAGTATCGATATACACTTTGAGTCCCCGAATCAAGTGCTCAGAAAGGGGCACGTAACGGTCTTTTTTGCCTTTACCTTGTACTACTTTAAGTTGTTGTCGGTCAAAATCCAAATCTTGTAACCGAACTGAACGCGCTTCGGTACAGCGAAGTCCACAACCGTAAAGCAAGCCAATAAGGACTTTGTGTTTGAGTAATTGACAACTTTTGAGCAAGCGCCAAACTTCCTCTTTACTCAAAACCGTTGGCAATTTTTTCTCGTGTTTTATCGAGGGTAAATGCAGAAATTCATAGGGCAACCCTTCTGATTTTAATAGAAATCGAAGGCCATAAACCGTATGTTTAAAGTAGGTTTGCGAAGGCGTTTTGGAACGCTTTTGCAATAAAAATAAATACTCTTGAACTTGTTCTACATCAAGCTCGGTGGGGATTTTTCCAAAATGCAATGCCATGGCGGCGATGTTTCTGGAATAGCTCTCAAATGTCCGCTGGCTTCTTCCTAAAACCGAAATAGTGCGTTTGAATCGGTGAAGTAAAGCTTCAAATTCAGGTACTTCGGCAATGGCACGAGTGACAATTTTAGTTGCTACAACTGCGTCGTCTTCTTTTTTTTGTCATTGTAAATGTTTTTTAATTAGTTTTACAAAGGACTAACATTTTCAGGTGACGCGCTACCGAAGGTTTAGTTCAAC
>NZ_JBLVPV010000059.1:0-2535 GCF_048286775.1 Flavobacterium glycogeni | reverse complement strand
TTATCAGTAGCCGTTAGAGTAGCAGCAGTAGGAATATCAGAACATTGTACCGATACATTTGCAGGCAAAGCTTCTACAAATACAGGAGCCGTTGTATCTTCAACAGTCACAGTTTGTGTATGAGTTGCAGTAAGGCCACAAGCATCTTTCGCAGTCCAAGTACGATTTAGTGTGTAAGCACCAGCACATAATCCAGGAGTGGTTGTTTGTTCGAAAGTCACCACAGCATCACCACAATTATCAGTAGCCGTTAGAGTAGCAGCAGTAGGAACATCAGAACATTGTACCGATACATTTGCAGGCAAAGCTTCTACAAATACAGGAGCCGTTGTATCTTGAATTTTTATTGTCTGATTTGCAGTAGATGAATTTCCACATGCATCGGTAACAGTCCAAGTTCTAGAAATAACTTTATTTCCCAGACAAGTAGCCGCTGGGGTTAAACAAACACTATTAAAATTAATACTGCCATTTACACTTGCTTGTTTTCTGGAATAAATAAACCAAGTACCGTTCATAGGTCCTGTAAAACTTTCAAAGCTGGATACATATGATGTCAACCCAATGATTGTATTCGTCGAACTGGTTACTCCGTTTGGAGTGAAGTTTTGACTAACACCATCTTGAACAAAATTGCTATTGTTCCATTTTGTATAATCAGAACTATTAGGATAAAATACAGGTAAGTATAATTCTTTTGTGTTTGATGTTGCATCATCACACGCTCCACCAGAACAATATGGACCAACTAAAATTATTCCTTGACCATTAGGTGATACTAATGTGAATTCAGCTCTACCTTTTCCTTGATTCGTTTCGAATGCTAAAGCTATTTTTTCGATATTACTAGCTAATGTATCATCAAAACCTGTTATAGTAAATGGGAAATAATTACCATTTCCAGCATTGATTGATCCATTATTTGTTGAGTTGCCAAAACATTCAGAATCAGTATAGCTAGGAGGTGCTAGATTTGAATCACAAGTGTCATTGTATGTTGGATTGCCTGTTATAGTAGGGCTAATATCAGTAACACAATTTGCCCCACTGCTAAGTATTATATTTTGTGGAGGTGTAATAGTTGGAGGTGTTGTATCTTGAACATTGATGGTTTGTGAAGCTGTAGAAATATTTCCACAGGCATCTTCAGCTCTCCAAGTTCTGGTTAAAGTATAATTGTTGGCACAGTCACCATTGGTTCTAACTTCCCCAAGATAAGTTACTACTGGTGTGGCATCACAATTATCCGTTGCACTTATGTTTACTGCT
The DNA here is from genome assembly GCF_048286775.1 of Flavobacterium glycogeni. NCBI lineage: Bacteria > Pseudomonadati > Bacteroidota > Flavobacteriia > Flavobacteriales > Flavobacteriaceae > Flavobacterium > Flavobacterium glycogeni. Next base: position 1,266 of record NZ_JBLVPV010000059.1, on the reverse strand, counting down.
ATTTCTACCGCAGGTATTGCATTACATTCAACAGTTACATTCGCAGGCACACCTGCCAATATAGGTGCAGTAGTATCTTCAACGGTAATGGTTTGTACTAATTTAGTTTCATTACCGCCACAATCGGTCAAAGTGTAGGTTCTAGTTACGATGTAAGGATTTCCTTTACAACCAGAAGCTTCATTGTTGGAATCAGAAACAATAACGTTTACCGTTCCGCTACAGTTATCGGTTTCATCAATTATAGCATTAATATCTGCAGTAGGTATGTCAGCAATACATTGTAAACCAGTAATATCCGTAGGTACTGTTGCTGTCGGTGCAATAGTATCATCGATTGTATAGGTGTAAACCCAGTCGTGTGCAGTTCCTTCACAATCGGTGAAAGTGTAGGTATAAGTTACCGTTCCTTCACAGGCAGGTGTTGCAGAAACCACGGTAGCAGAAGCCGTTAATGTGTTACCACAATTATCGGTAACCACCGGTACAGTCGGAGCAACGATATCAGCCACACAAGCTACAGTTGAACCGGCAGGCTCAATTGTAGTGAATGGTTCGTGTTCGATAGTGTAAGTATAGACAAAATCCTGAGAGTTTCCTTCACAATCGGTATACGTGTAAGTGAAGGTTTTAGTTCCTTCGCATCCGTCATAAGTTCCACCAGTTGCAGGGCTTGCCGGAGTCGGAGAAAGTGAGTTTCCGCAATTGTCCATTACAGTAGGTAATTGAATGGTGGAAGTCACGGCCGAAGCCACACAAGCTACCGTTGAACCGGCAGGCGCAATTGTAGTGAATGGTTCGCGTTCGATAGTGTAAGTATAGACAAAATACTGAGAGTTTCCTTCACAATCGGTATACGTGTAAGTGAAGGTTTTAGTTCCTTCGCATCCATCATAAGTTCCTCCAGTTGCAGGGCTTGCCGGAGTCGGAGAAAGCGTGTTTCCGCAATTGTCCGTTACTGTCGGTAATTGAATGGTGGAAGTCACGGCCGAAGCCACACAAGCTACAGTTGAACCGGCAGGCTCAATTGTAGTGAATGGTTCGCGTTCGATAGTGTAAGTATAGACAAAGTCTTGAGAGTTTCCTTCACAATCGGTATAGGTGTAAGAGAAGGTTTTAGTTCCTTCACATCCGTCATAAGTTCCACCGGTTGCAGGGCTTGCCGGAGTCGGAGAAAGTGAGTTTCCGCAATTGTCCGTTACTGTCGGCAATTGAATGGTGGAAGCCACAGCCGAAGCCACACAAGCTACAGTTGAACCGGCAGGC
>NZ_JBLVPV010000058.1:0-2616 GCF_048286775.1 Flavobacterium glycogeni | reverse complement strand
CAAAATTAATTATAAATTTGTCTAAACTTTTGGGTGCAGTCTAAAACGAGGTTGTTTTTATATTGTTTTGTACCGATTTAGATTTTTAGAACGGTTGTGCAACAGCTACCGCTGTTATGGGCAGTTTTTTTCTTCGTCAGTCATTTTATGCAGATTTTGTCCTCTAAAATTTCGCAGTTAAACCCTAATTTTTTTACTGTTGTCAAAATACTTTCTGAATTTATGTCGTCGCCTTCAATTCTCAAAATAGTATGCCCACATGGAAAAGGCAAGTCCGTTTCTTGAAGGTCAAAGTTGATTTTCAGGTCAGTATTGTTTTTTTGAATATTTTTCAAAATGTTGTCTGCCTGAATTTGGTTTTGAATATCTGTTATGAAAACTTCTACCATTTTTAAATTGTTATTGTCGTTAGGATAATATTTTAGTGGCGTTAAAATTTTTCTTCAATTATTTCTTTATTTGCCATTCCACCTGCCATTCCACCCATTGCAATGGCATACGAAACAGAACGCATCATTGTTGTGTTGTCGCCACAAGCAAATATTCCGTGTTCGGTTGTTTTCTGAAAAGGGTCGATTTTTAAATAATTCTGATCTGTCAATTCGCAACCTAATTGTTTTGGTATTTCACAATGTTGGTCAAACTTTGGTCTTGCATATAAAGCCTTTACGTTTCGCGAAGTTTTATCTTTAAAAACAATGCTTTCAATTTGTCCTTTGCTATGATTAAAATGGTCTATTACGGTTTCAATAATTTTTATTTTGTGCTTTTGCAATTTTGCTGTTTGCTCTACGGTTAATGTCGATTTACCGTTTGTAAATATTATTAAATCTTTTGTCCAATTATTAATCAATTTTCCCATTTCAAATGCGATATCTCCATTGGCAAGTATGCCCGTTTTTTCATTGCTATATTCGTAGCCGTGACAGTATGGACAATGAATAACGGAAATCCCCCAACATTCTGCAAACCCTTTTGTATTGGGTATAATGTCTTTTACGCCTGTTGCAAAAATCAATTTCTTTGCAGTGAATTTGTACTTTGTTAGTGTTGTTATTTCAAAGCCGTTTTCAGTTTTTATTCCGTTTGTTGCAAGTCCATTGTAAAACTTTACGGTTTCGTATTTTTCAACCTGCTGTTTGGCAAGTGTTGAAATTTCTTTTGGTGTTTTTCCGTCTTGAGTTAGGAAATTATGTGAATGTGGTGTTTGAACATTACAAGGTTTACCACTGTCAATAATCAATACATTTCTTAAAGCTCTTCCCAAAGCCATTCCTGCTGAAAGTCCTGCATAACTGCCACCAATTATGATTACGTCAAAATTTTGGTTGTCTGTCATTTTGTTATATTTAGTAAATGCGGTTAATTGAAATGGCAAAGCCAATGCGGTTAAAGCCAAACTACTTTGTTGAATAAATTTGCGTCTTGAAGTCATTTTTCTTGCTATTTCTTTTGGCAAATATACTACTAATTTTAATTAATGCGATAATGTCGCATTAAATTATTACAAGTTTGTCGCATTAATATTTTTTGACTATTTTTGCTTTATGATGAAACGAAGAAATACCGTAATACAAGAGGCTGTTTTGTCTGTCTTGACAAGCAAAGGAAGGGCAATGAGTCAAGATGCTATTGTAAAGCAAATGGAAGTAAATGCTGATAGGGCTACTATTTATAGGATATTAAACCGTTTTTGTGAAGATGAAATTGTCCATAAAATTGTTGCTGATGATGGGAAACAGTATTTTGCTGTCTGTGTAAAATGTGATGAAGTTACTGTGCCAGTAAATCATTTTCATTTTCGTTGCACAAAATGTGAGACCATTGAGTGTCTTACTTCACTCGTAAATTTTTCAGTCCCCGACAAATATGTTGTCGAAAAAATGAACTGTGTCCTTGTAGGTATTTGTAAAGATTGCTCGTAGTTGGATGCACGCTCTAAAATTGCCCATAACGTCAGTTCGTCTAAAAACCTCCAAACGAACTCAATTTTGTTAATTAGAAAGTAAATATATGGGATTTAAACTACAATTAAGATTCTTTCTAGAAAAAGTCACTTGATAATTATTAAAAGAAAACGAGCGCTAAAAACATTACAACTCACTTTTAAACCCCAAAATAAAAAGCTAATACTGTGAATATACTACTTTAATAAATTGTGGCTGATTAAACTAATCATATACAACCAAATTTAAACTGAGAAAAATGCTTCAATTTATTTTTTTTTTGGGGAACTAGAATCAAAGAACGTTGACAAACGAGCTCCAGTGGGGTTGTTACGCATTTGTGCAAATGTGTCTGCATAGTCAAGGTTGTATTGTCTAAATTCCATATTAAATTTGTTTATTCTGTTGTCTATCTTGAAGTGTCGCCTTACAATGCCACTAACGTTTTCGCGCTCTTGCGATGTGGCGGATTAAGGAAGCCTACCTTTCGGTTAATGACTATTTCCCAAGCACAAAACCATCTTTAAATTAAGCCTAAACCCGCCATATTGCTAAACGGCGGTTGAACTAAACCTTCGGTAGCGCGTCACCTGAAAATGTTAGTCCTTTGTAAAACTAATTAAAAAACATTTACAATGACAAAAAAAAGAAGACGACGCAGTTGTAGCAA
>NZ_JBLVPV010000057.1:0-2872 GCF_048286775.1 Flavobacterium glycogeni | reverse complement strand
AAACCTTAACCAATACTTCGTTGTCTTTCGGTAATGGTTTAGGAACTTCCAACAATTTGGCAACTTCCGGTGCTCCATATTTGGAATATACAATTGCTCTCATTTTCTAAATATTTTATTTTTTCTTAGGTTGTTTCCTACATTTGTCATTAACATCCCTCTACTACAGCGGGTTTAGGACTAAATTAAGCCCATTATTCGGATTTATCAAATCTCCCAAATACAAAACCAACTTTCCATTAAGCCAATTGCCCAAATCCGTTGTAGTAGCTGTTATAGCCAGTGATTTTAGGCTTTAACTACTGGATATTTTGTCATTTTTTTATATAGCCAAGCTGAAAACTTGTTAATGCTTTTAAATTTTGAAATTTGTTTGTTATCACATATTTGTTCAAAATGAGCTTTTTTATCCATAAAGTCATATTCGCCAATGAATCTATAACATTTACTAAATTCTCTTATGCCATTTTTGAACTCTTCAACAGAAAGACAGTATGGAGTAAATTTATAATCAATATGTTTGTATTCTTCATAACCCCCTAAAGTGATCGAGTTGTCTGAAATTAGCAGTTCTCCCGTACTTCCATTGATAATTTCCCAGTTTGACAATCCTCTTTTTAGAAATAAACAAAGTTTTTGACCTTTTTTTGGTTTAGCAAATCTAGTATCACAAGTCCATTCCTTAAATAGCTTTACAGAAATGGATTTGTATAATTTACCCTTTAATGTTTCCTTTATATCGAAAATGTATAAATTACCCTTTACTATGTTAATTTCTCCTATAACAATTAATTCAGAAATACCAGCCATAACTTCTATAGGGTAATCCATTTTTTTCGCTTCTACTTTTGATGCAAAAAGAATAATAAATAGGAATATAATTATTTGTTTCATAGGTTTCGGTTTTTATCATTGGCTATAACGTCAGTCTGTGAAAAAACTTCCGTTGTACTACCGTCAAATATAGCAAAATACTTGTATAAAAAGAAGATTATTCTTATTTTTAAGAATGCAACACATCACCGGAATTTCCCGCCAACAAATGCGTTTTTCAAGTTTAGAAGACGCAATAAGTCCGGACAATCAAGTTCGGTTTATAGACGCTTTTGTAGAATATTTAGATTTGATAAAACTAGGTTTTTCAGTTCAAACACTCAAAAAAGAAGGTCGTCCGAGTTATAACAGTCAAGTATTTCTTAAGATCTATTTATACGGTTATCTCAATGGTTTAAGAAGTAGTCGTAAATTAGAAAACGAATGTTTTAGAAACATTGAAATGCAGTGGCTATTAGAAGATATTCGTCCCAATTATCATAGTATTTCTGATTTTAGAAAAAACAACCCCGTTGCTTTGAAGAACTTATTCAAACTCTTTGTTAGCTTCCTGAAAGAGGCCGATTTAATAGCGGGAGAAACCATTGCTATTGACGGTACCAAAAGCCGTGCGCACAATAGCAAAAAAGCCAATTTTAACCAAAATAAAATAGACAAACACCTTGAATATATTGAAAGCAAAACCCAAGAATACCTAACAGCTTTGGATGAAAATGATGTTAAAGAAAGTCCAACTAAAATCCAAAATATCCAACAAAAGATAGACCGACTAAAAGGGAATAAATTACGCTATGAATTGCTGGAAGAAAATCTAAAAGTAAGTGGTCATCCTCAAATAAGTACCACCGATAGCGATGCCAGAGCTTTGTTAGTTCAAGGTCAAGTAGTCGAGATTTCATTCAATATCCAAGCCGCAGTCGATGCCAAGCACAATCTAGTGGTAGCCACACACACCATCAATCGTAATGACCGCAATGCTTTATCGGCTATTGCTATAGAAGCAAAAGAGAATTTAGCGATAGAAACTTACACGGCTTTGGTAGACAAAGGCTATCATAACGGGCGGGAAATAGAAGCCTGCAAACAGGCCAACATCACTACAATTGTAGCACAGCCAGAACAAGGAAAAAATAAAGAAAGGATAACCGAAAATTATCTGATCTCTAAGTTCCAATACGATCCAATCACTGACACCTACACTTGTCCACAGGGCGAAACGCTCAAAACCAGTGGCCACTGGCACAAGAAAACTACAGACAGAGACAGTTATGAGTTCAAGAGATACCGAACTCCAAAATGCAGAGAATGTCCTGTAAAACATTTATGTACCAGCAGGATGGCTGGTCGTGATATAGACCGCAGCCAATATGCCGATGCCGTAGAACAAAACAACAAGCGTTATCATGAAAACGCACAGCTCTACCGCAAACGACAGGAAATCAACGAACATATTTTTGGTACCATCAAACGACAATGGGGCTATAACCATACCAACTTAACGGGATTAGAAAAAGTAAATGGAGAACACAGCCTGATTATGCTGGTGTATAACATCAAACGCAGTATCAATATACTTGGCGTTCCTGATTTGATTGCCAAAGTCAAAAAATGGAACTCACCCTACAAAGCAAAAGTCTTGTTTTTGCTAAAAACGGGGTATTTAAAGCTGAATACAACGTATAATTTTTATCCAATGAAATTTGTAGCCTAAAAATAAAGCCCTCTCAGAAGGCTTTGTTTTGGATTGTAGGAAAGGAAAATTTGAAGATTTTATTAGAAAAAAAGAGGTTTTTTCACAGCCTGACGTTCCCGCGCTACAAGCAGTTTGGGACTAAATTAAGCCCATTATTCGGATTTGCTAAATCTTCCAAATACAAAACCAACTTCAAATTAAGCCTAATACCCAAATTGCTTGTAGCGTGTGTTGAACTAAACCTTCGGTAGCGCGTCACCTGAAAATGTTAGTCCTTTGTAAAACTAATTAAAAAACATTTACAATGACAAAAAAAAGAAGACGACGCAGTTGTAGCAACTAAAA
>NZ_JBLVPV010000056.1:0-3130 GCF_048286775.1 Flavobacterium glycogeni | reverse complement strand
GTACATAAGCTTACGGGTTATTAGTACTACTCGACTATGACATTACTGCCTTTACATCTATAGCCTATCAACGTGGTCATCTCCCACGACCCTTAAAAGAAATCTCATCTTGTGGTGGGTTTCGCGCTTATATGCTTTCAGCGCTTATCCCTTCCAAACGTAGCTACTCTGCGATGCCACTGGCGTGACAACAGATACACTAGAGGTTTGTCCAATTCGGTCCTCTCGTACTAGAATCAGATCCACTCAAATTTCTTGCGCCCACAGTAGATAGAGACCGAACTGTCTCACGACGTTCTGAACCCAGCTCGCGTGCCACTTTAATGGGCGAACAGCCCAACCCTTGGGACCTTCTCCAGCCCCAGGATGTGACGAGCCGACATCGAGGTGCCAAACCCCCCCGTCGATATGAGCTCTTGGGGGAGATCAGCCTGTTATCCCCGGCGTACCTTTTATCCTTTGAGCGATGGCCCTTCCATGCGGAACCACCGGATCACTATGCTCTACTTTCGTACCTGATCGACCTGTATGTCTCTCAGTCAAGCTCCCTTATGCCATTGCACTCTACGCACGGTTACCAAGCGTACTGAGGGAACCTTTAGAAGCCTCCGTTACTCTTTTGGAGGCGACCACCCCAGTCAAACTACCCACCAAGCAATGTCCCCCGCAACGCGGGGTTAGGCCTCAGATAAACAAAGGGTTGTATTTCAACAATGACTCCACAACGCCTAGCGACGCCACTTCACAGTCTCCAACCTATCCTACACATCATTTATCCAAGGTCAATACTAAGCTATAGTAAAGGTGCACAGGGTCTTTTCGTCCCACTGCGGGTAAGCGGCATCTTCACCGCTACTACAATTTCACCGAGCTCATGGCTGAGACAGTGTCCAGATCGTTACACCATTCGTGCAGGTCGGAACTTACCCGACAAGGAATTTCGCTACCTTAGGACCGTTATAGTTACGGCCGCCGTTTACTGGGGCTTCAATTCAATGCTTCTCCGAAGATAACATCTCCTCTTAACCTTCCAGCACCGGGCAGGTGTCAGGCCCTATACTTCATCTTACGATTTTGCAGAGCCCTGTGTTTTTGATAAACAGTCGCCTGGACCTCTTCACTGCGGCCAGCATTGCTGCTGGCGACCCTTCTCCCGAAGTTACGGGTCTATTTTGCCTAATTCCTTAGCCATGAATCTCTCGAGCACCTTAGGATTCTCTCCTCGACTACCTGTGTCGGTTTGCGGTACGGGTACTTATTACCTGAAGTTTAGAGGTTTTTCTTGGAAGCCCTTAGGCGCACTATCTCTTTGTCCGAAGACTCCGAGTACTATCGTATTTCCCCAAGCCGCGTGGATTTGCCTGCGCAGCTTATAGGTAGGTACTTCAACGAACTATTCCGTCAGTTCGCGGCGCTTTCATCACTCCGTCACCCCATCACAGTAATAACTAGTACGGGAATATTAACCCGTTGTCCATCGACTGTCCCTTTCGGGTTCGCCTTAGGTCCCGACTAACCCACAGCTGATTAGCATAGCTGTGGAAACCTTAGTCTTTCGGTGTGCGGGTTTCTCGCCCGCATTATCGTTACTTATGCCTACATTTTCTTTTCTCACCGGTCCAGCATACCTTACGATACACCTTCTACCCTGTGAGAATGCTCCCCTACCACTCCATAATTTAATATGAAATCCATAGCTTCGGTAATACACTTATGCCCGATTATTATCCATGCTCGTCCGCTCGACTAGTGAGCTGTTACGCACTCTTTAAATGAATGGCTGCTTCCAAGCCAACATCCTAGCTGTCTGGGCAGACAAACCTCGTTCTTTCAACTTAGTGTATATTTGGGGACCTTAGCTGATGGTCTGGGTTCTTTCCCTCTCGGACTTGGACCTTAGCACCCAAGCCCTCACTGTTATGAAACATTATATAGCATTCGGAGTTTGTCAGGAATTGGTAGGCGGTGAAGCCCCCGCATCCAATCAGTAGCTCTACCTCTATATAACTTTACGCATAACGCTGCACCTAAATGCATTTCGGGGAGTACGAGCTATTTCCGAGTTTGATTGGCCTTTCACCCCTACCCACAGGTCATCCGAAGACTTTTCAACGTCAACCGGTTCGGTCCTCCACTGTGTGTTACCACAGCTTCAACCTGCCCATGGGTAGATCACACGGTTTCGCGTCTAACACTACTGACTAAAGCGCCCTATTCAGACTCGCTTTCGCTACGGATCCGTGGCTTAACCACTTATCCTTGCCAGCAACGTTAACTCGTAGGCTCATTATGCAAAAGGCACGCCGTCACCCCACGAAGGGGCTCCGACCGCTTGTAAGCGTATGGTTTCAGGATCTATTTCACTCCGTTATTCACGGTTCTTTTCACCTTTCCCTCACGGTACTGGTTCACTATCGGTCTCTCAGGAGTATTTAGCCTTAGCGGATGGTCCCGCCAAATTCAGACAGGATTTCTCGTGTCCCGCCCTACTCAGGATACCACTATCGATTATATCACTTACTTATACAGGGCTATCACCTTCTTTGGCTTTACTTTCCAGTAAATTCTAATTCGCTTTACATCAAATGTCGTGGTCCTACAACCCCAATAATGCCGTAACATCATTGGTTTGGGCTAATCCGCGTTCGCTCGCCACTACTTACGGAATCACTTTTGTTTTCTTCTCCTCCGCCTACTTAGATGTTTCAGTTCAGCGGGTTTGCCCACCTATCGGTGTACTATGTCTTCAACATAGTGGGTTGCCCCATTCGGGTATCTACGGATCATATCGTGTGTGCCAATCCCCGTAGCTTTTCGCAGCTTATCACGCCCTTCATCGCCTCTGAGAGCCAAGGCATCCCCCATACGCCCTTATTTTGCTTATTGTACCAATCCTAAAATTAACTAGGACCGTTTCTTTTACTTGTCTAATGATAAACAAGCAAAAAATGCTTTCTACTTTTTATTATTTTCTTATCTCAATATGTCAATGAACTTTTATCCTTTCGGATCTGTGGAGAATAACGGAGTCGAACCGTTGACCTCCTGCGTGCAAGGCAGGCGCTCTAGCCAGCTGAGCTAATCCCCCATTTCTAAATTTAGAATGTTGAATTTTGAATTAATGTGTAAT
>NZ_JBLVPV010000055.1:0-3276 GCF_048286775.1 Flavobacterium glycogeni | reverse complement strand
AATTTAGAGCACAATCGTAGCGTTTGCAACGCGGTTACTTTAACTTTAAGAATTCGTTTCCCACGACAGTTAGCAAATAAACCACTCGCACTCGTTTGTCCATGTTCTCTGGTGCTCGTCAGTAACGAACACCAGTGCAGGAATTGGCGTAGTAAATTAACTAACAAACTAGCATTCAATTCATACACCACAACCTACATCTTCCCCCGCTCTGCGAAGTCTCCCGACTTCGCCACACACGCTGAGCAAGCAATACAAATCCACAATCAAAGTCCTTGCGAGGAACGAAGCAATCTCGCGCCGTATATCATTTTTGAACAGCAAATTTGCTTATTGTTAGTGTGATTGCTTCGCTCCTCGCAATGACTCACTCATACTCGTTCATAACCTCGTTCCTACTCGCTTATAACCCCGCTATCCGAAGTGTTTATTGAAAACGCGGGGTTGCTCTGCGAAGTCTCACGACTTCGTAGCCGTTCCAATAATCAACAAACACAGGAAAACAAAGTTTGCTAAAGTTAAACGGCATATAGCAATGGGTACGAAGTCGGGAGACTTCGCACAGCAAGATGAAGTTGAGAGACTTTGTAAACACATGTTCGCCGCAGCGCAACCAATCCCAAACAGCAAAAAAGTACTAACACATTAAAAAAACATACCGATGAAATTACTACTTACCACCTTACTTTTAATTTCGAACTTGACGGTATTCGCGCAATCGAATGCATTCGCTGGTGATTACAATCGTACACTTACTGAAGAAGGAGATCATTTAATTGAATATAAATTGATCCCGATCGCTCTAATATACGCAGTCGTTACCCGAACACTCTGATATACACAATCGTTAGCGCAGTTTTGCAAACTGTGCCCACAATGATGAGCAAATAAAATAATAGACAAACTGGGTGTGATTGATTCGTTCCTCGCAATGACGCACTTGATACCAGATATAATGAGTATTGAATTTGAAAAAATTGTAACGGCATATAGTAATAGGTACGAAGTCGGGAGACTTCGCACAGCATTCTACTAATACTATTTTCGTTACCCGATCGTTCTGATAAACACAATCGTTAGCGCAGTTTTGTAAACTGTGCCCACAACGATAAGCAAATAAAACAATTGATAAACTGCATGGGATTTATTCGTTCCTCGTAATGACGCACTGGATGATATTGGGATATTCTTAAAAAGAGTAAAAAAATAAAGCCAGCCAACAAGCATTGACTGTTGCACAACCTTTCTTAAAAATAAAGTCTTAAAAACTATAAAAAAAACCTCGTTTAGATTGATAAACGAGGTTTGTCTTTTATACTTTAATTGGAGTATTTGCATTCATTATATTCTTTCACAATGTTTATAAGGTTTTCCTCAATTTTTAAATCAAATACTTCTTTCTTAATTTCATTGGATAAATCTTTGCAAGAACTTAGATACTCTGCCAGTTCAATTGAAATATTTTTATTATTTCGTTTATCAATCATTTGCCCTGATTCTTGATTTTTCATCTTTATTACATATCGATCTTTTTCAACTGGATCAACCAAAAGTGAATTGTCTTTTTCTGAAAAAACTACCCTATAAAAATAAGCGTTATTAAAACCTAATGACATTGCGTTTGAAAGTTTTTTCATCACATCACCTTTAACTTTCATTCCTTTATAACAAGTTTCGGAACCATCTGCGTTTTTCACATAAAAAACAGTATTGTCTTTTGCAGCTAAAGTAACTATTCTTTCTTTTCCTTTTTCATTGAGATACTTAACTGTGACAAATTTTCCATATTTATCAATTGCATCAATAACTTCGGTATTTCCTGTTTGATTAATATCTAATTTTTCAAATTGGGCTGTCAATGTTCCATCATATTTGACACCCTTATCATCAATTGCATATCCTTTTACATTATATACATTTACACTTCTTTCTTTTGCAATACGAATCTTTTCTTTTAATAAATTTGCGTTATATACTTTTGCTTGATGCTCTAACGTAATATCACGATAAACCAACTCACCTATTAATTCTTTAAAAAAAACCACATTATCTATCCCTGAAAAATGACTAGTCGACTGATATGTAAATTTACTGTCAGTGTATAAAGTAACCTCTATATCATTATCAAGATTTCCTTTTATTTGTGCAGTTGCAACTTTGTTATTGTCTAAATCATAAACGTTTGCAAAATTACTTGAACTCATTGGTGTATAACCTGAGCCTATTACTCTACCCACTATAGATGTTCCAGATGTACCACCAAACATAATAGTTCCATCATTTTTCACATAAGGGTTATAACGGGAAATTTTCTCTTGTTTTTCTTTTCTTGACTCCAAAACATCAACTTTTGATTTAAATGCTTTATCTGAAATACTCTCTCTTTGTGTTGCAAAAAACTCAGTTATTTTATTCTGATTAAATCCATTAGAATCAAACAAACCATATTTTACTGAAAGTAAATGCAGAATAATTTTTGTTGGACTGAATGAAGTAATCAATACATCATATGGAATTTCAGTTTTTTTAGTTCCATCTGCTGAAGTAATAGCCAACCATTGATTCATAATTGTTTGTCCTACCCCCATGGCTTTGTATTCAATTGTAAACTGTTTTACATTATTCAAATCTGACAATTCGTATTGGTTGGAAATTTTATCGTTTAATAGTGCTACTTCCTTTTCATCGACCAGAACTTTATCCTTCTTGGTCTTAATTTTTTGAGAAAGTACAATCATTGGTAATAACAATAACAGAAGAATAATTTTTTTCATATTTGATTTTTTAGTAAATATATGTAATTTTAGTAATATTTTTAACATAAAAAATATTATAAGAATATCTGTTCTTCAATACTCGCCCAACGGATATACACAATCGTTAGCGCAGTTTTGCAAACTGTGCCCACAACGAGATGCAAATAAAATAATAGACAAACTGGTTATAATTGCTTTCGCCCCCGCGAACAGATCGTTCCGATAGCTATCGGAACGAAGCAATGACTCATAGCTAGTGCGAGCACAATGTCATTAAATTAAGCTGCCTCAACCGTCACTTCGAGGCATAATTTTTTTACAAAAAAAGTAATATAAAATGACATTCATTGTGTCACCCTGAGCGCATTCCGATAACTATCGGAAGAAGCCTCACGTAATAAAAACCGTCACTTCGAGGCATAATTTTTATTCTAAAAAAAGCAATATAAAATGACGTTAACTTTGTATATAATCTGAATTAGAATTAGGCAGTGTAGCAGTAAAACAATTAGTGTTAATT
>NZ_JBLVPV010000054.1:0-3542 GCF_048286775.1 Flavobacterium glycogeni | reverse complement strand
AAGGCTATGGAGAAAGCCAATTGGTAAATACATGTTCTGATGGTGAGAAATGCAGTGAAGCAGAACACCAAGCCAACAGACGCAGCGAATTTGTTGTTGTTTCGATGGAATAAATAATCAGTTTAACTAAAAACAGCCTTTCCTTTCGGAGAGGCTGTTTTTAGTTAACACAATGATTCATTTCTTTGGATAAGACCAATAAGTGGATTTTCTTTAAATGTAAAAGAAACTGAATGAAGCTAATTTTGGAACCATTCAAGCAGGGCAAACGCAGGGGTGAATACGGTCAAAGATTGGCACAAATTCCACAAATTAGCACAAATTAATCGGTGTGAATTTGTGGAATTTGTGTCAAAAAAATTGAATTAAATCTATTGGCTCGCTAATTCTCATCAAATAGTCAACTTTTTAAACTCGTGCGTTTGCCCTGGTGATTTCAGTTGTTGGCAATGCCTTCGGTTTTCTGGAACTTGAAAGACGCAATTTTATTGTTTTTAAGATTGAAATGCTGCTTTTAAAGTTGTCGGAAAAATGTGATTTTTTATAAAAAAGGGAATAAAAAAAGACGAAAAATGGACTCTAAATTTTGTGTTGCATTGGCTTAATTTTAATTTTTTTGCGTTTCGGATTAGAGGTGATTGGAATGCTGTTAGGGTTTAATGAACAGTTTGTTAGGGTTTGTTTTCTAGTTTTTTAGCCTGTTTTTTACTCTTTTTTTTATGTTTTTGTGTAAAAGGTGTCTTTTGTCGATTTTTCTTGTATTTAATCAGATATAAGTAGTTAAGTTTGTCGTGTTTGTCTATGTTTGCGCTCCCAAATCCAAGGTTAAACTTAGCTGTCGATGAATATGTGTGATTTTAGATTGAAACTGCTTACTTTTTATAAGCAATTATTTTTTGTTGTTTTATTTTTTGTCTTTGTCCCTGTTAAGGCAAATGCGTCGTTTGCAGCTACTTCTGCAAGCCCTTTTTTTCAAGGAATTTATTTAAAAAATTACACCGCAACTAGTTCCGTTTCTAAAGCGGCAACAGTTTGCAAAGCGGAATGGTACGGCTGCGTTGCGCTATGCCAAAATAATTGCGTATCAAGAATTGATGCGGAACACAACGACTTCTGACAATCCTTTTTGCATTAAGACCATCAAAACATTTTTCTGTTGAGAATGTTTGCTTTTGGACTTTAATTGCATTTTACCATTTCATTTTTATAGCTATTACGCTACTCAAAAAGTAAAAAAAATATTACAATAACGCCGATACATGAAAAACATTACTTATAAAAAAATTTCACTTTTATTATTTTTTCTTGCATTATTTTTTGTTGCGAATCCAATTAGGGCTCAATTCCCCTTTTCACAATCTTTTAGAAACTCAACTGCCCCTGGAATTCAATTTGGTGGTGCTCCTGCTGCTTTCTTGACGGGAGGTGCTGGAGCAATAGCTGGTGGGTATAACGATTCTAATGGATCTGGTTATTTAAGATTAACTAATGCTTCGGGTAACCAAAAAGGATTTATATGGTCGGACGCCAATGCTTTTCCTTCTAGTTATGGTATGAATATTTCATTTGAATATTATACTTATGGAGGAGACGGAGCTGACGGTATTGCTTTCGTTTTGTTTGATGCATTGGTAAGTAATCCTACGCCAGGTGCATTTGGTGGATCTTTGGGCTATGCCCAAAAATCAGCCGAAAATGGTTTTCAAGGGGGGTATTTGGGAGTTGGAATTGATGAGTTTGGTAATTTTTCAAATGGAACAGAAGGTAGAAATGGAGGAGTAGGTTCTAAGCCAAGTAATGTAACGTTGAGAGGAAAAGGGAATGGAACTACAGGGGCTACTCAGTATCCCTATTTGACTAGTGTTCAAACTACTGTGCTGGCAAGTTCTTTTAATGTAGCGGGTGGATCTAGGGTGGCAACTACGACTGCCAGTGCCGGTTTTAGAAAAGTTGAAATAATTTTAAGGCCTAATGCAGGCGTTGGGTTTTTTATTGATGTTTATTTGACTCACGGCGCTACTAGAGATCTTATTATTAGTAATTATTCCTATGCAACTCTTCCACCAGCAAATTTAAAATTTGCAATCACCTCTTCTACAGGAGGTTCAAATAATTTTCATGAAATACGAAATCTTGATATTACTGTTGATCCTTCTACATTATTAACTCCAGTTGCTAATCCAGATTCTTTTTCGGAATGCGTGGGATTGCCTGCAATTTCTGCTGATATTACCGCTAATGATAATGGAGCGGTCAATACCTTAGGGACAGTCAATAAAGCCGCGGTAGATTTGGATACTTCTACAGCTGGTATACAAACGTCCAATACGGTTGCAGGGCAAGGAACATTCACGTATGATTCGGGAACGGGTAAAGTTACTTTTACTCCGATAAATAATACGATTGTAGGGCCAGTTGCAATAAATTATACTTTTAATGATTCGTATGGTAAAACGTCCAATTCTTCAACTATAACCTATACGGCTTATACGCCAATTGCAACTAATACTATTGCTGCACCCTCTCCATCTACTTTTTGTTTTAGTGGAGATGCAGGAAATATAGTTGGTTCCACTGCAACAGGAGGAACAACTGCTTTAACTTATCAATGGGAAAGCAGTACTGATAATGTAACATTCAATTACATTTCTGGGGCTACCAGTAAAGATTATGACCCCGCATCTATTACTGCTACCACTTATTACAGAAGGGTAGTTTCTTCGGGAACATGTAATAATGATAGTAATGTGGTTGCTATACAAATTGATCCATCGCCTACTTTAAATATTACTTCTGCTACTCCTATTTGTTCTGGGAACAATGCTGTCTTTAACTTAACGGGAACTCCCAATGCGGTTGTTACCTATAATATTAATGGAGGAAGTGCGCAAACCGTTACTTTGGATGCGACTGGGAAAGCTACTGTGACGGTTTCAAGTGTTGTAGCAAACACTACTTTAAACGCCACTTCAATTAGTTCTTTTGTTGCGCCAATAACGGGTAATGCTATAAGTGCTTCTGGATTAGGAAGTGATGTTAATAATACAGTTGGAGCCATTCTTACAGCAGGTTCTTCTGCAGTTGCAGCAACTTCTGCATTACTTAATAATACATATTCTTCTGTAACTTTGACTTTAGGGGCTACTGTTCCGGCAGGGACGCCAATCATAGTAAGTTTAGCTCGGAATAATAATACTGGAGCAGGCTCTATTACTTCAGGCGGAGCCACAACAACGGTTCCTAATACATTGGGAACCGTTGATACATTAACTCGTTTGACAGTAACTCCAACATCTGCAACAAACACAGTTGTTATTTCAAGAACTGCTGGGCGATTATATATTGATGGAGTAGAGTATACCTTTACACCTTCTACTTGTAATGTTACTTTAACATTATCTAATACTGTTGTTGTTAATCCTACGCCAACGTTAACAGGAGCTGCGCAAGCTGCATCTGTTTGTGTAGGATCTGGCGCGACAATTAATTTAACGGGCTTGTTGGCCAGCAGTACCTCTACAGTAGCTTACACAATAAATGGA
>NZ_JBLVPV010000053.1:0-3674 GCF_048286775.1 Flavobacterium glycogeni | reverse complement strand
AGCACTGTTTGTGAGTAATATACAAACCTTAATTGTAAGTGAATTAGAAGATGATTTAGTTAAGGATAATCAACAAAAAAAATATGATTATAAAATCAACACCAATTTATCTTATGGCTTTCTTAAAAACAGAATACTAGATTTATTCCTTGCTTCAAAATCAATGGAAAAATCTTTTGAAGACCTTAAGCAGTTGTATAAAGAAAACCTTATTCCAGTAAGACCCAATAGATCTTTTGAAAGAAATTCAGGAAAATATAGAACCAGAATAAAACCTAATGTAACTAAAAATCAAAAAGATAGCTTTTAAAAATTTCTTAACTTAATGACATTGCGCTCGCGCCAGCAGGGGGCTTAGTTTCTGTTTTAATGCTCATACTCGCAGAATTATTGTTGAGTAATCATTGTATCGCTGTCTGTAAATTGAAAATAGATGGTATTTGATTTACTTTTCATACTAAATTCTTTTGTTTTGTTGCTTATTAAATCTTGTATATTTTCTATATAAGCATCCTGAATGTATTTGTGAAAATAACCAATTGTAAAATCAATACCATGTAAATTATAAATTGATTTTTTCTTTTCGCTTATTATCAATGCCTTATCCTTGCCGCCATCTTCAATTAAAAAGTCAAATTCTTTTTTATTTTTGTTTTCAAAAGTCATTCCGTTAAACTCTTCATCCAAAATCATTTTATCGATATATGCCATTATGTATTTCATCCTTTTTTCACTTATTTCGTCAAGGTTTATATCTGAAAATCTGACATCAAAGTGGTTTTCTATTTTTTTTAATTTAGAAAAATAATCAAGTAAAAAGTTAGCGTCAAAGGCTTCTTTATCAAAAACTATTTTTCCAGGATAATTGTAGATTAATTTGCTTTGTTGAAACATTTTGAACTTTTGATTGGATGTAATTCGTGATAGAATATTATAAAAATTCAGTCCGTTTTTTACTGATTTTATTGATTTTATTGGCTCTATCCCAATATGAATTTTATGATTTTCTGAATTTTCAGCAAAATCTAATGTAATTAAAATATCAAAATCATTAGCTTTGATTTTCATCTTGGCTTGATTTTTATTTGGATTAGCTATAAAAATTTCTAAATTATAATTATCTAGTTCAAAGCCATCTTCGCATGCAATATCAAATAATCCAAAGAGAGAGGGGACTTTTTTTATATAGAGACTTTTGATATCATCTTGAGAATTTATTCTAATCCCATTAAAAAAGTGATTGTACTCTTTTAATAGATCTCCACTTAAACGAATATCTTCAAAGTCTTTTCCTCTTAATGAATCAATAATTTTTTTTGTTTTCTCATCTTCTCCCTCAATATTAAATTTTACTTCCGTTTTAGCAATACCTTCTAAAGATGAAACATTATTAATGATATAAGCATCTTTTGATTTACTTAAATCTAATTTTATATTATTTCCTATTGCAAAATTTAGTGCTGTATCTGCCGACCCAATTCCTTTAATTAAACCTGGAAAGTAATTGTATTTTAGATCTTCGTTTAATTCTTTGATTAAGTCTTCACTAGTAGCTTGAACATACTCAATACCTTTATGCTGTAAAAATTTTAATTTAGCGGGTGCAATACTCGGAGCTACAAAAAACATTTCTTTGCGATTATCACCTAGTTCATTTAGTATTTTTTCAATAATAACCATAATGTTACTGTCTTCTAAGGCATAGCCAATAAAAATGATGTGATTTTCAACTAACTTAGTTTTAATCGTATTCCAGAAAATGGATTTTTCATTATCCTTGACAAAATAATTATTATAATCTGAATTCGTTAGAATAATATTTGAGGTGTCTGATAAATCGCCATGAATTTTAAATAACCATTGTTTTTTTGCATTGGCAGTAGCACAATCTGCACTTTTGCGAATTACTTCTAAATTTTTATTAGTTGTTTCAAATAGCGTATCATAATTGGTGGTTATGATGGTTTTTATTTGAGGAATTTTTGATAACAGTTGATGCGTTTCACTTGAATTAGGCTCTTTTTGAAATTCTTTTTTTAGGTTTTCAATTAAGTAGTTTTTATTGCCTCCTTTTAGGTAATAAATATCTTCCGCTAATTTTGGTAAATTAGTAGTGAAGTCAATCTGTTCTTGTAAATCGGTAATAAGATTATGGTATAGTATTTCTGCTAATTTGGCACCAGATGGATAACCTGCATATAAGGACATGCCTGCACCAACAAACAATACTGCTTCTTCTTTCCTAATTAATTCAAAAATTCTTTCTTTACTCATTTTTTGTTACGATTTAAATAGTCTCAATGTTATTTTGACTTTCTAAAATTGTCTGTATGCTACTTCCTTAAATATTAATTTAGGCATATGTTTTTCCTTTTCTGAAATAGACTCTTTTAAACGTCCGATAGGATAATATTGAAAAATAAAATCTGTATTAGAACCATAAATATCAGCATTAATTTCCTTTAATAGTTCTGGCATATCAGATTCTAATAATTCCAATGTATAGGGATTAAAATAGCGGAGCCTGTGATACTGAATGCTCAAGCCAGCTGGCTTAGTTACGCTGTGAGCTGCTATATCTTTTTGTCATCTTGTAATGCAAATTTAGAAACGGAATACCATAAAATTTAAGGTTGTGATCAGCTCGCAAAATATTTTCGTCATCAACATAAACCTTAATCCACTCGTGCATTGACTTTACAAACTTAGCCCAATAATTACCTTTGCGGTCAGTCAATGTAAAGTAAAAGCCATTATCGCCAAATTTGTTACCATCAGAACTCAATAATAATGAACCGTCTTCAAGAACTTTTTTTGTCATTACTACTGAGGCATTTCCGTTTGGAAGTGGGAAAATAACTTTGAGTAATGATTTATTGTATTTTGGAACGAACGCAGTTGTATAAATTCCGGCATAAATCACGTCATTCGAACTTTTAAGTTTTCTATACCAGATTGTCCATTTGGCTTTTTCTTGGTTTGACAATTTAATTATCTCGCTTTTTATTCCTTTAGAAGAATCGAGAGAATTCAAAGGTAAGTTTAGCTGTTGAAGCCTTTTGCTGAAAATTGTTGATAATGCTTTTCCAAACGGTTTAAAAAAACTTTTCCATTCACTCCAAATTTCAAAATCATAATTGGAAGTGTTTTCATAAAAATCAATCACTTGTTCGTTTAATAGATCCAATTCATCTTGACTAAAATCTAAATCTGAAATACTTTCTAATAATCCAGCATTAGCGATATTTGAACTGTATTTTAAATTTTCCTCATTTACGAGTTTTTGAATGAACTTGTCGCCAATAATATCTTCATCTCCAATAGGGCCAATTATCCATTCTTCCGTTACAGGATTAATTTTTCTTCCAGTTGTCTTTACCCAATATTGGGTTATTTTGTCTTGTATCATTTTTATATGGACTGTTTGGGCGATATAACATCTAACGTTTCGCTAATAGGCGCAGATGCGAGTTATGAAAATAGTTTTCTCCACTAACGAAGAACGAAGTTAAGAAATAAAAAGTTCCTGAAACCGAAAACGTAGCAATTGCGCTTATTAGCTGTGTGTGCCTTGCATGCACTTCCAATTCCTCAAAAGTAGGAATTTTATCTAGAGGGTGCAAGTCCCTTATCGGCAAGTTGTTGAATTATATTGAGCCGATTAGCACGTGGCA
>NZ_JBLVPV010000052.1:0-3730 GCF_048286775.1 Flavobacterium glycogeni | reverse complement strand
ACACAAACGGCTTAAACACGCTATAGAGTCTAGTTCTATGACTGACTTAAAAACAAAATTATAAAAAAAATATAGATTTATTTGGAAATCAACACAGAATCTATGTGGTTTAAACTTTAATGCGTTTAACCTGAATTTTGGATGATCCAATCATTTTATTCGAAAATTATTGCAATTAGACCCGTTTAGAATTTGGCATATTACACATTTTAAACAATGCTACTTTTACAGAAAAAAGAAGAAGCAAAAACATCGTGACCATAGGTATTCACTGACAAAGAAAACGCAATAACCAGATACAACCGGAAATCGTTTGATATTGAAAATCAAATCAATACCTTTGTAAATATTGTTTCGCCAAATGACAAAAATGATAAAAATGCACTTTGGGTTTACCAAAAAAACCTTGCAGAAAAAGAGCTAAAAAACGAGACAAAATGTATCAGTTATTTTTTAACAGAGCCTTAGTACCAAATCAAAAATACTATTGGCAGAAATACCAATGAATCAAAGTTAATTATTATGGAAGCAGGAATCATTATGGAAATCAAAGACAATACTTTTTCAAGACAATTTGAAACTATGGTAGACGAAGGATTAGTCTCTGTCGAATATTCATTTCAGGAGAAAAAAATATTTTTAACAAAAATAAATGTTCCCGAATCATTTGAAAATGAAGAGTTCATTTCTAATTTTCTAAAAAACATTATGGAGATTGCCATTGAACGAAAACTAAAAGTTGTTCCTATTCTTCCCAAAATAGTTGTGTTTTTCAAAAAAAATCCAATTTACAAAGAACTGCTTCCTCCCGGAATACGATTATAAAAAAAGGCTGTGTCATTAAAAAAACACAGCCTTTTTTATTTAATTCAAATCTTGAATTAATTTCTATCCTTGCCACGAGAAGGGTTATTCGTTCTTGCCGGCGGCGTTTTTTCCATAGGTCTTCTTGACGGAGCAGAACGAGTTCCTTCGTTTCGTTGAGGATTCGCTGGCGCAATAGATCTAGCCGGACGCGTTGTTGAAGGATTATCTTGACGCGTTCTTGGTAACGGTTGACGTCTTGTTGGTGCCGTAGGCTGAACCGGACGCACTGACGAAGGATTTCGCTGGCGGTTTTCTTCTACATTTTGACGTCTTGTTGGTCTCACAGGCTGAACTGAACGGGAAGTTCGAGGATTTACGGAACGGTCTCCTCTCATTTGTTCTCGAGTTCTTGGAAGAACCGTTCCTTCCGGTCTTCTAAAATCCCTTCCTTGATACGTCTCTCTATAAGCATTATTTATCCGGTTTCTCCTTACTACTGGAGAGCTATTCCTTCTGGAATAATAATACGAATGCGCAAGCGGATATCTTACATATCCCACTCTGCGATAAAAATCGTTTCCATAATAATGACGATGGTAATCCCAATAATTATAATAATAAATGGGAGTCCACGCCCGCCAATAAGAGGGATAATATCCCCAACGCCATGGAGATACGTAAATTACAAATGACGGAGAAAATAAATTGATTATTATTGGCCAATTATTAACATACAAAACACCGTTCCAATAATTACCCGTGTACGTTCTTTCATAACCTAAATAACCCGGATTTGGAGTATAATTATCTCCTGATGAAGGTTCCAAAATATAATC
Organism: Flavobacterium glycogeni; assembly: GCF_048286775.1. NCBI lineage: Bacteria > Pseudomonadati > Bacteroidota > Flavobacteriia > Flavobacteriales > Flavobacteriaceae > Flavobacterium > Flavobacterium glycogeni. The sequence goes on along the minus strand of NZ_JBLVPV010000052.1, from coordinate 2,087 downwards.
TTCACCATACAATTCTTCATCACCTATAATTTGAATAAGAACCTTTCCATATCTATTTTTATTGACTTCTACAACTGCTACATCCTGATATTCAATCCTATTTACCGCCACGCGGAGGACTATTGAATACGAATCCCCATCCCTATAACTAGCTACCTGAATATAATCCACATAGCCATCATTATTCAAATCAAGATTATTAATACTGGTATCTTTATCATTAATTGCTCTTTCAAATTCTTCTAAAGTTTTTGATTTTTGAAAAATATCTAATACTGCATAAAGATTAAGGTTATCACCCGGCATACCCAAAGCTACCGGTCTACTTTCTATTTGAGAAAACAGAGGCACACTAAACAGCGCGGCAGCTAAAAACACAAAGGATAAAATTAACTTTTTCATAACTAAAAATTTTATACATTGAAATTCATTTACAATACAAGGTACGAAAAAATTAAAGTTAAAAACCTAACAACAAGCACTTTAACCTTTTGTATATAAAAAATTACCTTCAAAAATCACTTTATATTTACTGTAAAAAACGTTTCAAAACTTGACTTAAATAAAAAAGACATGCGTTATCCGCATGTCTTTTTATACATAAAAGTATCCTTTACAAATCAATTTTCTTAACCTCACTCTTGTTAACGCTTAATGCTGACATTACGGAGTCAATATTTTTTTTGTCAACTGTTTTGGCAAAACCATCTGGTATAATTACAATTCTAAAAGTTTGATTTTGCGTCCAACTTGGTTCTAAAGTAGTAAGACTAAAATTAGCCGAAAGAAAGATTTTTACATCAAATCTAGTATAATCAAAATTAAAATTCAACTCTCCACCATCGTTAAAATAATACGTTTGAGGCATTAACTTCCAAACATCTTGCCCATTTACAGTATCATACAAATGATATACTAAAACGGAATCAGAGGAATAAAGTGGTGGATCAAATACTACCAAACGACTATAACTATTACTTGAATTGAATGAAGTTGTAACTTCAAACACTTCTGTTCTAGGACCATTATCCACATCATCATATACTTCAGTTACTTCACAACTTTGTAGTGTCATCATCCCGATGAAAACTAAAAATAAGGTAATTTTTTTCATTCGTTATAGCTTTAATAATTTATACTTTAAAACTCTATTCATGAATTGTGCCAAAGTTTATTTTAAAAAACAATGTCCTTTTTAAAAATGGAAAAAGAACTTAAATTATAGATGATAATGTTAGGCTGTACGCCAGAAGACAGGCTTACAGAGCAGCATGATATTTTTTTTGAAATTGGTAATTCCTTGAAAGAATTGACTCCACACATGAATACTTTTTGGCTCGAAGCCAAAGGAAAAATTCACATTGATATGTTGAACAACCAGTTTAAAGAACACTATTCCTTAAAAATCATAAAATCTGAGACTCCATTAAAAGAAGATGAATTACATATTGGATATTTGAAACTGGATAAAATAGCTGATTGATAAAAGCATAAAAAAGCATCCGTTTTAGGGAGGCCACTGAAAAAGTATCTCTTTTTAGTAATTAGACATTTTAAGGCAATTAAGGAAAATTCAAGTTTTGCTTAAGTAATTCATTTTCAGGATAAAAAAAAAGAGTAGAAAATCTTATTTTTCTACTCTTTATAATGAAATTTAATTCCTTAAGGACTTTTTCAGTGCCCTCGTTTTAGGCGGATGCTTTTTAGTTAAAATTAGTTTTAAAACTATCTGGTAGAAATTACTTTTTTAGCATGAAACCAAAAACTCCGTTTGTGATAAGCTTTAATCCCGAATTGATAAGCATCACTTACCGCTATAAAACAGAAAAAAATGCAAAGCATCTTTTTTATATATTCTTATTCCAGTCTACAAATCCAGCAACTTAAAAACAAACCTCCCTTAAAATGGCTTAAGTAGACTGCACCCAAAAGTTTAGACAAATTTATAATTAATTTTGACAATAGTGAGTTCGATATTTTATCGGGCTCATTTTGTTTAAATTTGATTTGATTCTTTCGTTATTGTAATAGTTAATATACTGTTTAATTTCAGTTTTTAATTCTTCTATTGTTCTGAACTTTGTTAT
>NZ_JBLVPV010000051.1:0-3753 GCF_048286775.1 Flavobacterium glycogeni | reverse complement strand
TAAAAGTACCGATTGGTTATAATGACTTTTATTTACTATAGTATCATTTTCAAAAAAATATTTTTGGATTGGGGTTAATACAACACTACCTTTTACTTCCGATTGATCTATAGCAATTGTATTACTTTCTACTAATTTTGCTAAATCTTCTAGGATAGGATTGCGTAAAATCTGATTAGCTTTTAAAGTATAACCTTTTTGTTTTAATCGGGATACCACCTGAATCGTTTTTATGGAATCACCACCTAAATTATAAAAACTATCTTTTATGCTAATCGAACCTCTCTTCAGTATATCTTCCCAAACAGAAACTATTAGCTTCTCTTCCTTAGTACGAGGTGCAACATATTCATTTCTGATAAGATCTTCTCCATCTACACTCGGTAATACTTTTCGATCTATTTTCCCATTGGGTGTTAAGGGTAATTCTTCTAGTTCTACATAAAAACTAGGTATCATATAATCAGGAAGCTTAGTTTCTATAAAACTTCGTAATTGTGATTTGTCTATAATTAATGTAGAAACAAAATAAGCAACCAATACTTTATCGTTGTTGATTTCTTTTACTTCAACAACAACTTGTTTTAAAACATCAGAGAACTGCAGAATTGTATTTTCTATTTCTCCCAACTCTATCCTGAATCCTCTAATCTTAACCTGATAATCTTTCCTTCCTAAAAATTCTATATTACCATCAGGTAACCATCTCGCTAAATCACCCGTATCATACATTCTCTCCCCTTCTATAAATGGATTTGAAATGAATTTTTCTTCAGTAAGCTCTGGTTTGTTTAAATAACCTCTTGCAACTCCTGCTCCTGATACATAAAGCCCTCCCTCTACGCTAATGGGTAACAATTGCAATGATTCATCAAGTATATAAATCTGGGTATTCGAAATAGGTTTACCTATTGGGAAATTACCATATTCAATATCAATAGCTTTGTAGCTAGTGCTATAAGTTGTATCTTCTGAGGGTCCGTAAAGATTTCTAATTTCTATTTTTTGAGATTGAAGTTTTTTTACAATATCAACAGGAACAATCTCTCCTGCCATATTTATAAAAGATATATTATTAAAACTTATATTGCTCTCTATTAAACCTCTAACAACAGAAGGAACTGTGTTTAATCCAATGCTATTATCTATATTTAAATAATTCTTTATTTCTAATGCATTTTGTAAAATCCTTATTTTTTTTCCAATGGATAATGTGTAAAAAATCTCATAAATAGATAAATCAAAACAATAGGAAGTCGTTGCATACATAACCTCAAATCCTGATGAACTGAATTCAAGTATTGACCAATTGATTAATTCAACCGTATTCCTTTGCTCAATCATTACTCCTTTAGGGTTTCCCGTTGTTCCAGAAGTATATATCACATAAGCTAGATCATTCGGACGACCCAATTTCTCTATATTTGATTTTGAATATTTGTGCTGGACTTTTTTAAACTTCGATAATTTCTTTTCATCTACAACAATCTTACTTTTACTGTCATTCTCTATATAGGTAATCCTTTCTTCAGGATAAGTAGGGTCGATTGGCACATAAGCTGCTCCGGATTTTAATATCCCTAACATGGCAACAATCATATATTCACTTCTTTCTAGCTTAATTCCTATCAAATCATTGACCTGAATATCATAAACCGACCTTAAATATGATGCTAGTTGATTCGAATGTTCATCAAGCTCCTGATAAGTTAAAAATCTATCTTCAAAAATAATTGCAACATTATCTGGTGTTTTCTTAACCTGCTCCTCAAATAAATCTATTATCGTCTTATCCTTGGGATAATCAACTTTTGTGTCATTAAAATTGACCAAAAGCTCATGCTTCTCTTGTTCGGTTAAATAATCAATTTCCTCGATATTAGTCTCTGATTGCTCTATCATTTTTGTAACTAAATTCTCAAAATGAATAAGCATATTGCCTATCAATGTTACATCATAAATGTCTGTATTGTAATTTACAGTTAATACCAAATTCTCCAATTCAATAAAATTAAAACTTATGTCGAATTGTGATGTTCTATTTATAAAATCATAGTTAGTAACTTGCAATCCTAATAATGTTTCTTCATTTCTTAGACTTTCAACCTGAGCTTGATTTTGTAATACAACTAATACGTCAAACAAGGCTGATCTACTCATGTCTCGTTTTAAATTAAGCTTACTTACCAATTTGTCAAAAGGGTAACTCTGGTGTTCATAAGCTCCAAATAGTGTTTGTCTTACTCTGCTTAACAATTCTTTAAAACTGTTTCTCTCTTCAAAACGCGTTCTAATAGCCAGTGTATTTATATACAATCCTATTTGATTCTCTAAATCTGGATGTTCCCTACCTGCTATTGGTGTTCCTAATATCAAATCATTCTGACCTGAATATCTATAAAGTAAAACCTTTACTGCTGTCATTAAAGTCACAAACAAAGTTGCATCTTGTTCTTTTGAGAAGGCCTTCAATTTCTCTAAAAATACTTTCGAAAATTCATAAGTAATCTTATCTCCGCTATAGGTTTGAAGCAATGGGCGTGCTTTAAAACTTGGTAAATGTAAAACGGGTAGCTCACCCGCAAATTGCTTCAACCAAAAAACTTCTGCTTTTTGATACTTTTCTCGTTGTAATTCTTCATTGAGCCATACTGCGTAGTCTTTATATTGGATCCTCAATTCTGGTAAGTGAACTTCTTTTCCACCTACTAAGGAATTATATGTCTTTACTACTTCTGAGATTAACAACTCCATAGACCAACCATCACTTATGATATGATGCATGGATAAGAAAAATATATAATTCTCTTCTTTTAATTTAATCAGGGAGGCTCTTACCAAAAGCCCTTGCTCTAAATCAAATATTTTTTTGTTCAATTCTTCTAGATAATCTGAAACTAACTGATCCTGATCCTCTTTCATTGAGAAATCTTCTCTTGATATTTTAAAATTTATATCCTCATTTGGTATGATAAACTGGCGAACTTCCTCTTCTGAATTGGTCTTAAAGCTGGTTCGCAATATTTCATGACGGCCTATAAGTCTTCTGAATGATATTTCAAATTTATTAATATCCATGTACCCTTCTAACCGAACTGCTGCAGGAATACTATAAGCTGCTGAACCACCATCCATTTGACTCAATAACCATAATCGGCCCTGTGAGGCAGTTAATGGATATGATTTATTTATTTCTGCTTTAGGAATTTGAATAAAGTTGCTATCTGTTTTTAGCAATTTTATTATATTAGTCTTGAACTGTTTTATAATAGAAAGTAAATTTTGATCTATCACTTCTCCCTTTGGAAACCTTATGGCAAGATCATCTTCTCTTAAACTGAGATATATTTTTTTTTCTTGTAATATTAAAAATAATTCTTTTAATTCCATTTTACTTTTTACTATTTTTATTAGATTAAAACCTCTTCAAATTCGCCACTTTCCTCTATCAGATTTCCTATCTGTAACCATTTAGCTGTTTTACTTTGTTCGGCAATTAAATCATAAATTAACTGAACACTAGGCTTATTGAAAAATTCCTCGAAAGATATTTCTACACTAAATTCTTTAAATATTCTTAAAATAATTTGAATTGCATTTAGTGAATTCCCCCCCAAATCAAAAAAACTATCGGTTATTCCTACTCTTTTAACTCCTAATACTTCTTGCCATATTTCCACCATTTTTTGCTCCGTTGCATTTCTTGGAGCTACATATTCTTTTTTAATTACATCCTCACCTGTCACACTTGGC
>NZ_JBLVPV010000050.1:0-3892 GCF_048286775.1 Flavobacterium glycogeni | reverse complement strand
TAATTGGAATCCTTAAAAGAATCTAGGTGAAGTTATTCGGCTGTAATTATTAAACAATTCGAAACGCAGGAATATTTCATGTGATCCTGAATTATAGTTCCTTAAATTGGTTGTTTCTCGGTCGTATCCATAACCAACATATAAACCATCGGTTATTTGAAATCCAACCATAGCACTTAATGCAGCACTCCATCGGTAAGCAACTCCAACTACAAACTTGTCATTAAACATAAAATTAGTTGAAACATCTACTTGCAAAGGCGAACCTTGAACCATTTTGGTCAGTATCGCTGGTTTGAATTTTATGTAAGAATCCAGATCAAATACATAACCTGCCATTAAATAATAGTTTATTTTGTCTTTGAATACCGCAACTTCATTATTATCATAACGATTGGTTTCGATGAAATTTGGCACCGATAAACCTATGTAGGCTTTATCAGAATGCCAATAAACTCCTGCTCCGATGTTAGGCGAAAATTTACTGTTGAAATTTTGAAGATTTGGGTCATCCTGATCTTCTGGATTTAATTTATTAACATCCAGATTAAATAAATTGGCTGTTGCCTTGATACCAAAAGAAAGTTTGAAGGCCTCAGATGTGGGAACAGAATAAGACAAATCTGCCGATAAGGTATTTTCATTGGTAGGACCGATTTTATCATTTATTAACGAAACTCCTAATCCTAAATTACTATTATTTAATGGGGTGTTTAATGAAAAAGTACTTGTCTCCGGAGCTCCATCCAGTCCAACCCATTGGGTACGGTATAGCCCAAAAATACTCATAACCCCTCTTGAACCAGCATATGCAGGATTAATAGTGATGGTATTGTGCATGTATTGCGTAAACTGCGCATCTTGCTGTGCAAATCCAGTGTAACAGGTTAACATCAAAGCGAAAATTAAAATTTTTGTGCTCATATTTTCTATTTTGAACCTGAGGGTTTTGCAACCCTCAGGAATTAGTAGGTTTTTTTATCTAGAAAGGTATAAATATCCGGCTTTATTCACAGTTTGTTTATAGGTTGTTGTATACTGGATAATGTAGTAATACGTTCCTGTTGGCAATTCTTTAGATTTGTTTATAGTTACTCTTCCTTCGGAGATACCTTCAAATCGTCTAGAACTGTTATCATAGTTATTAGTTTCATATACCAAAACTCCCCAACGGTTGTAAATTTCAACTTTATTTGTCGGATAACATTCAATATTGTCAATGTTTTCAATATTAAAGAATTGATTGAATCCATCACCATTAGGAGTGAACGCATTGTGTATTACGATGCTTTCACATGATAGTACTTCACAATTAGTATCAACAGTCATTTTGATTTCAATTCTTCTAGGGCATGCACCAGTTTTAATTGTATAAGAGAATGTATACACACCTGCTTGATTTCCAAAGGCATTGAATGAGGTTCCGGTAAATCCGATAGCACTATCTACATTTGTCCAAATGGCATCTGTAGGCACATCATCAGGATTTGGTAACAAAGAACGCAAATCATAAGATAAATCTACAGTAGTACAACTAGATTTAGGAACCTCTGTTACTTCAATTACTTGAGTTACGTGTAAAACCTGAATGAAAGTTGATCTATTTCCACAAGCATCAGATACAGTCCAAGTTCTGGTGATATCATAGATACCATTTACTAGAGCTGATTGAGTTTCTGTAAATACAGGTGTCCCAACTGCTGAACAATTATCTGTAAATTGTAATGTAGGTACAGCAGGTATTTCGTTACATACTACTTGTACGTTAGATTCAAGTTCTGTTACCAAAGTTGGTCCGTTTACATCACTAACTACTATGTTTTGTGTTATAGGGGCACTATTATTTCCACAAGTATCGGTAGCAATCCAAGTTCTTACTATTGTATAGTTAGAAGGACAGTTTCCTGCTAAAATAGTTTGTGTCATAGTAACAGTCGCAGTTCCACAATTGTCGGTTGCAGTTAATACAGCAGCAACAGGAATAGTATCACAAGATGCAATAGTATTGGCTGGTGCGCTTTCATTGAATGTTGGCAATGTAGTATCTTCTATAGCGAATGTAGCAGTAGATATTGAAGCGTTACCAGAGTTATCAGTAACTGTAAATACTACCGTAGCACTTCCGGTACCACCACAACCATCGCTTAATCCATTATAGTTGTTAGACCAAGTTACCTCCGAAGAAGTATCTGTAGCTGTAGCTCCACCATGAGAATCTAACCAAGCTTGTAAAGCTTCGTTATTACCATTATCATCACATTGTACGGCAAGATTAGCCGCATCTGTCATTACAGGAGGTGTTGTATCAACAACATTTACAGTTACCGTTGCCGAGTCACAATTCGTTGGGTTTAATTTTTCGCATAAGTTGTAAACGATAATATACGTTCCCGCTGGTGTGTTAGCCGGTACTGTTACAATTCCTGACGCCACATCAATACTTGGCACTGGTGCTCCCGCTGTTGCCGGAGTAGCCGGTGTTGTTATCGTTAAGTTCACTAATCCGATAACCACTGCTGTACCGTTTAAAGTGTCTGGACTGGTTGGGTTACCATCCAATACGTTACCTGCGTTTGGTGTTCCCGTTGTTCCGTTTCCGCCTGTCATCGCATCGTCAATCGCCTGGATTGTAGCCGCATTTACCACAATTTTTGAAAAAACCATGGCACAGTTTGTTGGATTCGTTACCTCACAGATTTTGTATGCTACATCATAACTTCCTGCTGGTGTATTTGGAGCTACAGTTACTGTTCCGTTTGTATTTAATGTCAATCCTGCCGGAACCGTTACTCCTGTCAAAGCTACTTCGCCAGGATTTGTTCCGATGACAACCGTATTTCCATTTAATTTGTCGTTATCCGTTAATGATGGTGTTGTACCTCCTGTGTTTCCGTTGATTGGATCAGTCGTTTCGGTGATAGCATCAATCGCAGCTTTTTCTACCACAACTTTTGAAAGAACCGTGGCACAGTTTGTCGGATTCGTCACTTCGCAGATTTTGTATGCTACACCATAACTTCCCGCTGGTGTATTTGGAAGTACGGTTACTGTTCCGTCTGGATTTAATGTCAATCCTGTTGGCACTGTTACTCCTGTCAAAGTTACTTCTCCAGGATTTGTTCCGATGACAACTGGATTTCCATTCAACTTGTCGTTATCCGTTAATGATGGTGTTGTACCTCCTGCGTTTCCGTTGATTGTTACTGTACTTTCTTCTTTGGCATCGATAACTGGGGCAGTTACTGTAAAACTAACTGAAGCTGTATCACAATTACTTGGATTTAATTTCTCACAGATAGAATAAACTAAAGTATACATACCTGTAGGTGTTCCCGAAGCAACAATCACATCCGAGCCACTTAAAGTTATTCCAGTATTTGTAGAACTTACAAACCTTAAAATAACATCTGCTAGATTAACCGTATTACAATTTAATTTATCATTAGCCAATACATCTATCAGTGCTGTACCTCCTGTAAAACTATTAATTGGAGTTCCAGAATCGTCATTTGCAACAATAAAGTTTGTTACGATTAAATTAACCAAACAAGTATTTTCATTTCCACAAGCGTCTTTAACAGAGATTGTAACAGATGTTGATCCAGATCCAACTACAGTACCTACCGTAGGAACTTGTGTTATTATTAAAGAACTAGTTAAAGTACAATTATCACTTGCTGCAATGTCTGCAGTAAAATCTGGAACTAATGCAGTGCAACTTGAATTTGAAGCAATAGTTTTATTGTTAGCACAAGTTGTGATCACTGGTGCCGTCGTGTCTTCGATGGTGATCACCTGAGTGAAAGTAGCACTGGTATTCGAGCATACATCATTGGCAACCCAAGTGTTGGTGTACGTTCCTGTATTGGCACAACTTCCCGCAACAAACAAT
>NZ_JBLVPV010000049.1:0-4115 GCF_048286775.1 Flavobacterium glycogeni | reverse complement strand
GGCGTATCTATAACTGATACCATGGGAGCCATTACGGTTGATGGAGGAAGACCTTACGTGTTTGTTAAAGGCAGTGACGGAAACCTCTGGGTTAATTGGTGGTCGGGTAGTGCATGGGGATGGTCGAATCAGGGAATTCCCTCATCGGGCGTATCTATAACTGATACCATGGGAGCCATTACGGTTGATGGAGGAAGACCTTACGTGTTTGTTAAAGGCAGTGACGGAAACCTCTGGGTTAATTGGTGGTCGGGTAGTGCATGGGGATGGTCGAATCAGGGAATTCCCTCATCGGGCGTATCTATAACTGATACGATGGGAGCCATTACGGTTGATGGAGGAAGACCTTACGTGTTTGTTAAAGGCAATGACGGAAACCTCTGGGTTAATTGGTGGTCAGGTAGTGCGTGGGGATGGTCGAATCAAGGTATTCCCTCATCAGGCGTATCTATAACTGACACCATGGGAGCTATTACCGTTGATGGTGGAAGACCTTACGTGTTTGTTAAAGGCAGTGACGGTAATCTCTGGGTTAATTGGTGGTCGGGTAGTGCATGGGGATGGTCGAATCAGGGAATTCCCTCATCGGGCGTATCTATAACTGATACGATGGGAGCCATTACGGTTGATGGAGGAAGACCTTACGTGTTTGTTAAAGGCAGTGACGGAAACCTCTGGGTTAATTGGTGGTCGGGTAGTGCGTGGAGTTGGTCACCCAATAGTGCGAGCGTCTCGTCTGCGTCTACAAGCAAAGTCAATTCAGAGCTATTTGTGGATTTATGATTAAGATAGGATTATATAGAAAAAGATGCTGAGAGGCGTCTTTTTTTATATGTGCTATTTTTCGCTATAATAAGGCAAACCATAATGGACAATTAAAACTATTTTGTATGTTTGGTATTGTGTAGTAAAAAAACGAAACAGACCTTCGCCAATCTACCCAAAAATGGTTGTATACACGAAGGTTTGTTTCGCATATATACTAGTTAGCAGCAAGCATTGAGCAACAACAACAACAACAACAACAACGAAATGAGCATAGAATATAGTTTTGACAAACGACCAACAACAGACCAAATAATTGAACTTTACGACAATGCAGGCTTGCCACGACCAACCTATGACAAAGAACGAATACAGAAAATGTTTGACAATTCAAATCTTATCGTTACTGCTTGGGACAACGATTTATTTGTTGGCGTCTCTCGTTCCATTACAGATTGGGTTTGGGCTTGTTATCTTTCAGACCTTGCAGTGAGAGACGAATACAAAGAAGAAGGTATTGGCAGACAACTCATAAACTTGACAAAGGAAAAAGTTGGCGACCAATCAATGGTTTTACTTCTATCAGTTCCAACAGCAATGGAGTATTACCCAAAAGTTGGGTTTGAAAAACAAGAAAGTAGTTTTATAATTAACAGAGCTGAATGGAAACTACACCAATAGAAATTTTTAGTAAGTGGTTTGACGAAGAACTAAAATTAACAAAGGTTAATATTCCGACTGCCTGTTGCTTATCAACTATTGGCACGGACCATTATCCAAATGCAAGATTTGTTTCAATCAAAGGAATTGTGGAAAACAACTTTATTGTAACGGGAACTATAACTTCCAGAAAAGGACTTGAAATAACCGAAACTAATAAGGTGGCATTAACTTTTTGGTGGTCAGAAACCGAAAGACAAGTTAGAATACAGGGAAACGCAACAGTCTTAAACAACAAACTTGCAGATAAATATTTTTCAGAACGTAACCGAGACAGTCAAATAGTTTCAATAGTAAGTAATCAAGGACAAACACTAAATGACATTGAAACACTAAACAAAAAATATCAAGAAGTACAAACAAATTTTTCAAACCAACTTTTGACAAGACCTGAAAATTGGGGTGGTTATCAAATAGAGCCTATCAGAATTGAGTTTTTAGAATTTAAGCCAACTCGTTTTCACGATAGAAAATTATATGAACTAACAAATGGACAATGGAAACAAACAGCGTTACAACCTTGACCCATAAAATGCCAGCTGCTAACAAACGTTTGGCAAAATGCAAAAATTAATTGGAATTACGATTCCGCAAGAAATAATTATTAATTAGACAATTGAGCGATTACGCAGTTTTGCACTTCGCCAAGCGCCAAAACGTTGTAGGCAATGCTAACGAAGACCAAGACAATTCAAAACAATTTTTAAATTAAACCAAAATGAACATTAACTTATTTCTTTGGTTATTATTAATAACTTTACCAGAAATGGTATTTTCTCAATCGGCCGACTTTACCATTCAAGATGTAAAGTTTGAAAGTCAAGGTGTCACTCTTGCAGGCTCGATTTTAACGCCTAAAAAAACATTTGCAGCAGTTGTAATTGTTCATGGGTCTGATCCTGTAAAAAGAGAAATGGAGTTCGCTAAACGTCTTGCCAAAGAAGGTATTGCTGTATTGACATATGATAAACGTGGAGTTGGAGAATCAGGCGGTGTATATGTAGGACCATCTGTTGGCACGAATAATATTGATACTACTAATCTTAATTTATTATCTCACGATGCAAGTTCTGCAGTAAATACATTTCGAACCTATTTAAAAGATAAAAAAACACCCATTGGATTAGTTGGCTTCAGTCAAGCAGGATGGATAATCCCAATTGCTGCAAGTAAAAATCAACAAATAGAATTTATGGTTTTATTTAGTTGCCCTACAATTACAACTCTAGAACAACTTCGATTTCAGTTTTATACTAATGGAAACAATGATTTTTGGGAAAATCATACAGAATCAGATGCTCGTGAACATACTAAAGATGACCCAGACAGGTATCAATTCGTGGCGACTGACCCACAAATTTCTCTGAATACTCTTTCAATTCCAGGACTTTGGCTTTTTGGTGAGAAAGATATACAGATTCCAGTAAAGTTGTGTATGGAGCAATTAAATACATTGAAAGCTCAAGGCAAACCTTTCGAATACACCTTGTTTTCGACATTAGGACACAATACTGCTTCTGGCAATATTACAGCACCAGTTGATATTTCAATTCAATGGATAAAACAGAAAGCTTCGAACATTAAGAAGTCTAAAGTATCAAAATAAAGCACTGCTTACAACAGCTACTACAACGGATTTGGGCAATAGGCTTTCCCGAAGTATCGGGAGGAAAATTGGTTTTGTATTTGGGATAATTTGCTTCGCCTGTTCGCTATCGCTCGGGTGGCAAATCCGAAAATAAGGCTTAATTTAATCCCAAACCCGCTGTAGTACCGTACCGGGACGTTAGTGGCAAGTATAGGAAACAACCTAGAAACAACAAAATATTTAGAAAATGAGAGCAATTGTATATTCCAAATATGGAGCACCGGAAGTTGCCAAATTGTTGGAAGTTCCTAAACCATTACCGAAAGACAACGAAGTATTGGTTAAGGTTTATTCGTCAACGGTAACCCGGACTGATTCCGGTTTCCGTAGTGCTGAATATTTTATTTCACGATTTTGGACTGGACTGTTGCGACCAAAATATCAAATACTGGGTTGTGAATTTTCTGGTATAATTGAAGAAATTGGGCAGCATGTAACAACATTTAAGAAAGATGATAGAGTTTTCGGGTTTAATGATAAAACCTGTGGAGGACATGGAGAGTATTTAACAATTACTGAAACTGATGCTATTACAACTATGCCTGACGGCTTTAGCTTTGACGAAGCTGCAGCCTTTACAGAAGGTGCACATTATGCCTTAGTAGATATAAGAGCAGCAAAAGTTGAACGTGGACAAAATGTTTTAGTTTACGGAGCAACTGGTGCTATTGGTTCTGCGGCTGTGCAATTATTAAAGCATTTTGGAGCAATAGTAACAGCAGTATGTAATACAAAAAACGTAGGTCTGGTAAAATCTCTTGGTGCAGATACTGTAATTGATTATGAAACGCAGGATTTTACAAAGACAGATGATAAGTTTGAATTCATCTTTGATGCAGTTGGAAAAAGTTCATTTGGACAATGCAAGCCTTTATTAACTGCAAAGGGAATTTACATTTCAACCGAATTAGGGAAAAACGGAGAGAATCTGCTTTTTGCTTTGACCACACCGCTTTGGGGTGGCAAAAGACTTTTATTTCCA
>NZ_JBLVPV010000048.1:0-4314 GCF_048286775.1 Flavobacterium glycogeni | reverse complement strand
GAATAGCCATTATTTAAAACTAACTCAACACATTCTTTCTTAAATGCATAATCATATTTTGATTTTCTTTCCATAAAAATACCCCAAATAGTGTCTAACTTTTTGGGGGCAGTGCAATTCTGAATTTAGAATTGCGGTTTTTTTATTTTTTTAAATGTGATTCATAGCAAGTAATCCATTCTTCGACAGACATTTTTTGGACGAGTGCTGCAATTAAGTCAAACGGAATTTGATCCATCTTCTTAAATCGGATGCAACATTTTCCCATATCTATTTTTTGGGTGCTGTGTTTTGGGTATTCGGTAACAAACCAATTCAGTAATTCGGGGTTAGCATAAATCCCCATGTGATATACCGCGATGAAATTTTTCTGGGAAGCAATACTTATAAAGGGTAACGGGAGTTTTGGATCACAATGATATCCACTTGGATAAATAGAATGCGGAACTATATAGCCCACCATGCCATAAGACATTTCTTCAGAGAAACCTTCAGGAATATTTTTAAGAATAGTTTCACGAAGTTTGGTAAAAGCGATTTTTCTTTCTTCAGGGATTTCTTTTAAATACGCTTCGATTGATGTTGCGAATGACTGCATTTTAAAAATTGTTTTAGTAAAGTTAATTAAAAAACCGCAATTCATAATTTGAACTGTGTTTTTTGTTAATGTGTTGTGTTTTTACCTTCCATGACTATCTATGTTTGAAACTAGTTTTTCAGCATAAATATTTATATCGTAAATAGTGTAACATTTAGAATTATTAATCGTCTATATATTAAGTACTTATAAGCTTTAGATTTTAATTTAACATTCAGCGTATAAAACAGATGTAAAGTTAATTTTGTGTTAAATTTTAGTACTTTGCAAAACAAGATACCTTCTTTTAGACATATATTTGCATAGAATATTAGTTAACAGTTTAAATCATCAAAATCAATCAATTAACAAAAAAAAAACAATCATCATGAAAAAATCAATCGTTTACCTAGGAATTGCTTTAGTAACATTCTCAACTGTTTCTCAAGCATCAAATTACAATTCTTTGACTCAAAAAGAAATCAGTCATTCCATTTATGAAGGTGCAACTCCTTTGTGCATTGCAATCAGCAAAGGAGAAATTGATATTGTAAAAAAACTGATCAATTATGGCGCTGACGTTAACGAAAAATCAAATGGATTAACTCCTTTAATGATGGCCGCAAGGTATAATAAAGTTGAAATTATTAAATTATTATTAGCCAATGGCGCACGTTTAAAAGAGAAAAATGAGAATGGTATTAATGCATTAAAATATGCTGAAGTATCTAATGCAAAAGAAGCAGCTGCATTTTTGAAACTATCAGAATCAAAACCAGTTGCCGGTCTTTAGTATTCAATTGAATTTAATAAAAAAAAGCATCATTGTAAATCAACAATGATGCTTTTTTGTTTTTAAAATAAAAAGTCAGATTTTTGGATTTGCTACTTTTTTTAGCCCCGATAGTCCCGAACCTTTGGGAGAAATCCTTTTTATTTTTTCTTTAAAAATAAAAAGATTACTTCACTATACTTTTAATTTTATTGGAGTTCAGTGAATTTCATTTGTAACGTCCCGATAGCTATCGGGATAGCTCCTAAAAAACTATTTGAAATAAGAGAATGTTTCTTCGTTTTCTAACTTCAACAACGTTTCATAAATTAATTTAATCACGTTTTCAACATCATCGCGGTGTACCATTTCAACAGTGGTATGCATGTAACGCAAAGGCAGTGATATCAAAGCCGAAGCTACGCCGCCATTACTGTAAGCAAAAGCATCAGTATCCGTACCTGTAACACGAGAGGAAGCCAATCGCTGGAATGGAATTTCTTTCGCCATAGCAGTTTCTAAAATCAATTCCCTCAAATTATTCTGAACTGCAGGCGCATAAGTTACTACAGGACCTTTACCAATTTTTGTATCTCCTTCAATTTTCTTTTCGATCATTGGAGTAGTAGAGTCGTGGCATACATCAGTAACAATCGCTACATTTGGTTTGATGGTTTTGGTAATCATTTCGGCACCGCGAAGACCTACTTCTTCCTGAACGGAATTGGTAATATACAATCCAAAAGGAAGTTTTATTTTGTTTTCGTGTAACAAACGAGCTACTTCGGCAATCATAAATCCACCCATTCGATTATCAATGGCGCGACAAACAAATTTATTCTCGTTCAAAATCATGAATTCATCAGGATACGTAATCACACAACCTACATGAACACCCATTTTATCAACCTGTTCTTTTGTTTCGCAACCAATATCAATAAATAGATTGTCCACTTTAGCCACTTCTTCTTTACTTCTATTGCGGGTATGAATAGCCGGCCAGCCAAAAACACCTTTCACAATTCCTGCTTTAGTATGAATATTGACCCGTTTTGAAGGCGCAATTTGGTGATCTGAACCACCGTTTCTAATCACGTAGATTAATCCATCATCCGTAATATAATTCACGTACCATGAAATTTCGTCAGCATGACCTTCAATCACTACCTTATATGGAGCGTCAGGATTTATAATTCCTACAGCCGTACCATAAGTATCCGTTATAAAAGTATCAACATATGGTTTTAAATAATCCATCCATAATTTCTGGCCGCCACTTTCATAACCTGTGGGTGAGGCATTATTAAGATAGTTTTCTAAAAACTCAAGTGATGACTTGTTTAATATTGATTTAGTGCTCATAAAATTATTTTTTTGCTAAATTATAAATTTGGCATTACAGTTGTGTATATAATGTATAATTTTGGCAATTAAATTTTCCTATATGAAGCTAATTAAATTTTTGTTGTTTTTTCTATTTACCGCCCTATCTGTTAATGCGCAGGTAATACCGCAGGATACCACAAAGATGGGGTATGAGTTAGAAGATGACGAATCCATTCTTAATGATACTATTCAATTACCGGAAGTGTTAATCTATAAGGAGAAAATGGATCCCGAAGCGAGAAAGCAATTCTTAATCCTTCAAAATCGTGTTTATAAAACCTATCCTTATGCAAAACTTGCTTCGGAGCGATTGACGATTCTTAATAAAGGAATGGCAAACCTTAAAACAAATAAGGAGAAAAAAAGATACTTTAAGATAGTAGAAAATTATTTAAGTGATGAATTCGAAGCTAAACTCAAAAAGCTTTCCCGTAAACAAGGTCAAATATTGGTGAAGTTAATACATCGTCAGACAGGTACCACAACGTACGAGCTGGTGAAAAACCTTAAAAGTGGCTGGAAAGCATTTTGGTCCAATACGGCGGCAAGTATGTTTGACATTAATTTAAAAACTAAATACACGCCTTACGATGTCAATGAAGACTATCTGATAGAAACGATATTGGTTCGGGCATTTGATTCGGGAAGATTGCAAAATCAGAATCCGGCAAAACCAGTTGATTATGATAATCTAACTGATTCTTGGGAATCCAGAGCTGAAAAGCTGAAAAAATAAGCATCATTTTGGCGTTCCTCATAATATAAAGCGAGGCAATTATCTTAGCGGGTAGTTGCCTCTCTTTATATAATGAGTCGGGCTATCCGCTACAAGTCCTCGTCCCGCCAAAAAAGCGGGACTGTGGGCTTTTTGCTGCTATCCCTAACGCAGGTTGGGTATTCCATAGATTTTGTTCTTTCGACGAAGGCGAAATCACATCAGCAACATCTATTTTGTTACCTTATATATAGGAGCGAAGTGAAAAAGTGTGTTTATCTCTATATTAAGGCAACCCATGCATGCTTTTGATTTGGTCTGTTTGTATTTTTATGGATTGTGAATGAGACGGAACTTTTTGTTTGCATAACTGCAATGACAACTAAAGATACTCTTTACAGATACTACGGTAAGTCCATCGCCAGTAAAACGGTAATAACCCCGAGTGTTCAGAAGGATTAGGTGAGTAAAGAAAGATACAATACGATTGCCTATATATTAATGACATCCACGGTTTTTACCCATAAAGTCACCCTTTCCTTCGGAGAGGGTCGGGGAGAGGAAAAAACTTTTCATTCCAAAAGTCATATTTCCAGCGAGTTAAAGCGAAAGTTAAAAAAACATTAAAAAAAGGGGATTAAAAAGCTTGAATAACGGGATAAAGGTGGTAGTTTTGCACCCGCAATGACGCAGACGTTCTTTAACAAACTGACAAGTAATACGAATTAATCAAGAAAATTTATTTTCAAAAAAGATTCAAAAAAGCTTGTGAGATTAGAAAACGCTCGCTACATTTGCACCCCGCAAAACAAGCGAAGTTCCTTGACAAACTGCTAAGAAAAAGAGAAGAAAAACGGAAATAAA
>NZ_JBLVPV010000047.1:0-4470 GCF_048286775.1 Flavobacterium glycogeni | reverse complement strand
ATGTAGATTTTCTTTTGTATTTTTGAATGAATTTAATTCAAAATTCTCAATCAAAAATTCTGGCAGTATTAATTTTAATAATTCTATATACGATTCCAACTTTATTCTGTTTTTTTTTACAAATATCTGATTTTATAATTATTTCTCCCCAGGTTTTGTTCTTGATCCTATAACACTCACAAATGGTGTTCCCATAGAAAGCGTAAGCAAAATGTTGGGGCATAAAAATATAAGAACTACACAACACTATGCCAAAATACTAGATAAAAAAGTGAATGAGGATATGGAATTATTAAAATCTAAGTTGGCTAATTTTAAACAAGATAGAAATGTCTAGGATGGAACTAATTCGCGAAATACATAAGTTACTCCTAATCAAAATGTTGACAACAATGTTTCTTTATCCTGCCTTGCTGTCCCCGAATGAAAAGTTGTCCACAAAAAGCCAGTCACTAAAAGATTTAAGCATCCGGAATTTCCGGCTCAACTAATTTTGCCAATTTCTCTAATGATTCCTGCCAACCTAAATAACACATTTCGGTTGGTATAACTGAAGGAATGCCTTCCTGAATAATTTTAAGTTCTGTGCCGCAAGAAACCTTTTTGAGCCAAACCGAAGTCATCATTTCACCAGGCAAATTAGGATCTTCAAATTTATCAGTATATTTAATAAATTCATTCGGCTTCAATTCCAGATATGTTCCGCCAAATGAGTGTACATTTCCTGTAGAAAAATTAATAAAAGACATTCGGTAATTCCCGCCTTGTTTTACATCCATGCTATGAACAACACATAAAAAACCATATGGCGGAAGCCATGATGCCATAGCATTTGCATCAGTAAACGCACGATAAATTTTTTCGGGAGATGCTTTAAGAACTCGATGTAATGATACACTATTATTTACCATAGTATTGATTTTTGGTTAGTGATTATTAATGAAGAGGCTGACTTGAAACATTAAACATCCAACTGATTCCGAATTTGTCTTTACAAGTTCCCCAGTAACCCCAGAATTCATCGTGGGGTGCGACACCGTCTGTTCCAGCTTGAGAAAGTTCTCTATACAAGCGGTCAGCTTCTTCTTTAGTGTCAGGATTTAAACTGATTGTTATAGTATTACCCTCAATCAATTTATGTCCCATGCTTTCAAGCATATCGGTTGCCATAATTTCTGTCCCGCCAAGTATTGGTAATGCAACATGCATTACTTTGTTCTTGTCAGCTTCTGAAAGTTCGGGCATACCCGGTTGAGCTGGAATATCTTTCATTCTCATTATCGGAACAGAAAATTCTGTCTTGAAAACTTTCTTGTAGTAGTTAAATGCTTCCTCGGCGTTTCCCATGAAGTTGAGATAAATTGATACATGTGCCATGATGATTTGTTTTGCTTATTGTTATTGTTATTGTAAAGATAAAAAATAATATTAAAAAGATTACATAACTAACAGTGAGAGCTATATGGTTTATACTTTGTGAAACAGAAATATTTTATCTTGAAAGATATATAGTGAAAAATAGAATTCCATTTTTGAAACTCTCTTTTTCAGGACTAGACAAATTTTTATCCAAATGCGTTTTGCACGGTATAAATTGATAAATGGTAAATCAGAATTTACAATCGGAGGCTCTTTAAAAAGGTCTCTTTTTTGTTCTATACTACAGGAATTGGTTTTATTTTAAATATCATTATATAATTTTGAAAAAATAACCAAAGTATTATCGAAAAAAGAAAGGCAGAAATAAAAAGCAACAATAGCTTAAGGCTTTTATATAGGAGAGTTAATGATTCGTTAAAACTATGGTTTACAGTTATTATGGGAAAAGTAAATTGTATCTTTGAGTGTGGTTTTGATTAATCACTTGAGTAAAACTATCTGAAAAGAAAAGCTAATTCAAATAGTCATTTCATACTGAACGGTATGAGTTGATAAATGGTAAATCAGAATCTACAATCGGAGGCCCTTTAAAAAGGCCTCCTTTTTTTTAGGATTAATGTTTTCCCTTTTCATGACTTTTCTTCGTCAACAATTAGCTTCAAAGAATTGATATAATCAGTATCAAATTCTATAACTCTTATTTTCTTTTGCTTGAAACTCATTTCACCCTCAAACTTCCCTTCGGTTCCCAAAAAATCTATTACGAGTTCTTCCTCATTTTGTTCTATGAGTTTACCGAGATAAACAGCTTTATCTGACTTTGTTGCAATCTGAAAAATCTCATATTTATCCGCTATAAAATTTATAATTGAAGACAAATCTTTAAGCGGAATTATTTCGGATGCGCTTGTTTTTAAACCTTTAAGTTTAATTACTCTTTCAGTGAATTCATGATCCTTGTCTTGAATAATTGACTTTACATTTTTGTTTTTTAATATTGTATAGCCATCAATTATAAAATCAACAGGATTATTTTTCAGTAAAATCCAATCTTCAGTCCAATCAATAAGAAAACCACTAAAGATTTCTTTTTTGTCGTCAAACTCTATTGAAATTAATTGTCGTAAGTATTTTTCCATTATGTTTTTTTTTAAGTTTCAAGAGCAGTTTCCCGCCAACGTCAGTTTTCCCGAAACGTCGGGATAAAAACCTCTAGCCGAATCGATTTTTGTTCACCAGAGGGTGAATACATTTAATTTAAACTACAATTATATCCTTTTCAAAAAGACTTTCAATTAAGATAATAATAATAATATGACATGTAATCAGTTCCGTCCATCACAGGTTTCTTTGTTAGTGCTGCGCACGCAACGAAACCTTAGCTGTTAGCTATTCGTGCTTCTTTTTCGAGAACCGGTCTAAATGTGGTATGTTAGTCCACTCACTGCTGTGCCAGTCCAATTTACATTTCTTGAACAGCCCTTTCGCCTTCTTTAGTGATACCCATTATTTCCGTAAAAACGCCAATCTCTTCTCGTGTGTCAAAAAACACAATTTTAGCTATTGACGTGTCAAAGCTACTTATTACTGTAAAGCCTTTATTCTCAAACCCTGAAATTACTTTGTCAAGGTTTGCAATGGGTGTGCTGTATGCAATATGTTGAACTCCGCCTGTTGGATTATTATCTATGTAATCCTTAAAAATACTTTTCCCTGAAATTGGTTCAATGAGTTCAATAAATGTCCCACCTGAATAAGCCATTGCAACAAGATTTTCTGCATTAGATGGTTCTCCATAATAGGTTCCGTCGTACTCTTTTAAGCGAGTGGTAACTGTCGGGCTAAAATTGGTAACGCCTAGCATTTCCTGAAAAAAAATTTTGATTTCTCTACCTCTTTCACCACCCACGCAATTTGAGTTGGTGTTAGCCCAGAGCTGTCTTTTTTATTTGCCTTGTCCATAGATTGAATTTGTATTGGGAATTTTATTAACAGTTTAGCCGCCTTAAGCTCCAACAGTACCTGTCTTGACTTCTCCAGCACGCTTGTAGTTGGCAATAATCACTCCAGTTGTCGTAGCCAAACTCTCCGTTAATGTAAATGCTACCGGAATCGTGCCATCATCAAACAACTTTTTCCCTGTACCAAGAGTCAATGGGTAAATTTTGAGACAGAGTTCGTCCACTAAATCATTCTTAAGTAACAGCTGAATAAGTTTACCGCTACCCCAAACCTGAATATCAGAACCTTCTGAATTTTTGAGCTTTTTGATATCTTCCAAACTTTCGATAAATACGGTGTTTTTCCAGTTTGACTTTTTCATGGTCTTGGACATGACGTATTTTGTGCCATTATTGATGCCAGGCCAAATGTCTGCATGTTTAGGCCAAAAGGAGGCCCAAATCTCAAATGTTTTCCTGCCCAAAAGATAATCTGCTGGTTGTTGCAGCTCTTTTTGCACCACCTTACCTCCAACTTCGTCATTATAAGGTGCAACCCAACCGCCATATTCAAAACCGTCTGATGTATCTTCCTCAGGTCCACCAGGTGCTTGCATTACTCCATCTAATGTAATCATTGATAAGACAATTATTTTTCTCATGTAATAACAGTTTTTAATTGTTAATAATTATTGTTTGAATTGAAATTGCATTTTGCGAGCGATAGCCAAACGGCTTTGCAGAAATTGTCTGCGGTTACAGTCCGCTGTCAAATTTAAAAGTTGAGTTGTCCTTATACGGTTGGAACTAACTTATTTATATACCCCGTTTTTAGATTAAAAATGGAGTATGTCTGCTTATTTTTTGTTGCATACACGCAACTCTGGCTGAGTTTTATACTCCAAGCCTACAAAACCATTTCTAGTCTTTCTCATTACCTTAAAGATAATAATTTTATGCAAAAAAAGACACCTCATAGCCTCATTTTCATATATTCGTATTCCAGTCTGCGAAATTCAGCAACTTAAAAACAAACCTCGTTTTGCACTGCCCCCAAAAAGTTAGACACTATTTGGGGTATTTTTATGGAAAGAAAATCAAAATATGATTATGCATTTAAGAAAGAATGTGTTGAGTTAGTTTTAAATAA
>NZ_JBLVPV010000046.1:0-6770 GCF_048286775.1 Flavobacterium glycogeni | reverse complement strand
TATACCATAGTCTTCTCGTAAACTATATGATAATTGAGTAGATAAATCATCAAGCTCTTGATACGTTAATTCCTTGTCCTCAAATACTAATGCTATACTGTTCGGAGTCTTCGCAACCTGCTCTTCAAATAAATCAATAATCGTTTTATCTTCAGGATGAGCTACTCTAGTGTCATTGAAGGCTAATAATAATTGATATTTTTCCTCTTCAGATAGGTAATTAATGTTTTTTATGGGATTATATGGATTTTGTAATACTTCGGCAATTAATATCTTGAAATGATTTATTAATCTCTCAATCATTTCAAAATCATAAATATCATTGTTGTAAGAGGTAACAAAGGATAATGCATCTCCAGTTTCTTTGAACTCAAATTCAAAATCAAAATTCGCTTTTCTTGAACCTAAGTCCACAATAGTACTAAAATTGTCTTTGTCTATTTGAAAATTATCTTTTGCATCTGAAGTATTATGGAAAGTAATCATGCTGTCAAAAACAGAATTTCTATTTGTATCCCAGTTCAGATTCAGATCGGAGACTAACATATCAAAAGGATAAATCTGATGTGAAAAAGCTTCCATTGTTGATTTTTTTACTTTTTCAAAAAAGTTAAAGAAACTGTCTTCCTGATCAATTTCATTTCGCAATACTAATGTATTTATATAAAAACCTATTTGATCTTCCAAATCTGAATCTTCTCTGCCAGCTACAGCAGTACCCATTATTATATCCTGCTGTGATGTATATTTATTTAAAAGAATTTTTAAGACTGTCAAAAGCCCCATAAATAAACTTCCTCCATTTTGGTTGCAGAAACCTTTTATTTTATTAGTTAACTCAGGAGATAAATAAGTCCGTAAAATATGTCCATTATATGTAATAACTCTAGGCCTTTCTTTAAAACTTGGCAGGTCTAATCTAGGTAAATCTCCTGATAACTGTTGCCTCCAAAAATTTCTATGGCTTTTATAAGCTCCTGTTTCTATTGAAGATAACTGCCAAGTTGCGTAATCCTTATACTGTATAAGTAAATCTTTCAAATCACACTCAACATCAGATTTAAATGATTGGTAATAGGAAAAAAGATCTCTTTCTAAAATATTTATTGACCATCCATCTGTAATTATGTGATGCATGTTGTAATAAAGAATATAATGTTCATCCGTCAATTTTAGAAAAGATATTCTAAGAAGAGGTCCATTTTCAAAATCAAATGCAATTTCATTATCTTCTTGAATATATTGCTTTACTTTCTGATATGGCTCTTTTTCATTTCTAAAATCAATATGGTTTACCTTAAAATTTAATTCTTCATCACTTAAAATCCACTGTCTTATCTCTCCTTCTTCATTTAATTTAAAAATAGTCCTAAGTATCTCGTGACGCTTAATTACCTTAAAAACAGAATCTTCTAAAATATTAATATCAAAATTTTCATTTAGTTCAATTTGATTACAAATGTGATACGCTTTCGACTTTTCTTCTATTTGACTTTGTATCCATAATCTTTTTTGGGCATGAGAAATTGGGTAACTTTCTAATACTCCAATGCTTTTAATTCCTTTATTGACATTTGAATGTTTAGTAAGAAAATAGACTAACTTTTCTTTATTGGTTCTTAATTTATTAAGTATTTCACTATCAATCTCGCCATCAAAATTGATCTCAAGATTATTTTCTTTCAATGAAATTCTTATATTTTTATCTTCTAATTCTTTTACTAAATCTAACATTTTATCTACGCTTTGTCTATTTTTACCTAATGATTTCCAACGAAAAATCACACTAACGAATCACTATTAAATAATAATTGTGTTTTCTCCTTTAACCTTTTCTTGCAGATTAATGAATTTAATTGCTAATTCTATTTCCTCAGAAAACTCTTTTACAGTTGGATTTAAATAAAAGTCCTGGATACTTGATTCTACACCAAATAATTTATTTACCCTTTTTATTACAGTCATTGCTTTAAGTGAATCACCTCCCATTTCAAAGAAATTATCTAAAACTCCAATTTTTTTATATCCAAAAAACGATTGAATTATTTGACATAATTCTTCTTCCATTATAGTTGAAGGAGCTAAATAATCGACACTTATAACGCTACGATCAATATCAGATGATTTGGTTTCATCTATAGGTAAATTTTGATTTAATTTGAATGAATTTGGGTCTTTGACAGATATAATGACTTGAGCGAGTGAATCTACAAAAAAAGATTTTTCGAATACTTCAATTAGCTTTTGATGATTGATTCTTTCCTCAGTAATCCCGTCTAAATTAACACAAAACCAGTTTTGTAATTCTTCCTTCTTATTGCAAATAAATGAATCTATAAATGCATTTGCTACTGAATATGCCCCAAATGTTAAACCTCCCAAAACAGAAGCAAGACTAGAAGTAACCCATACAAAATCTAAGGAATTATTTTTAAAAATATTATAAATATTTACAGTCCCATTAATTTTTGGCAAAAATTGTTTTAAGGCAATTTCTTTATTTAAATTTTCTATTGGTTTAAAAGTTTCCTTATCTATATTTCCAGCTGCATGAATAACTCCTGATATTTTTCCGTGATCAGATTCAATATTTTTAATAACATTATAAAATGCATCATAATCGGAAACATCTGCATTGTAATAAAAGATTTGTCTATTTTCCCTTTTTAGGTTTTTTAAATTCTGAATTATATCAATCTTTTTAGAATCGCTCGAAATATCATTTAAAAGATTTTCCCAAAGATCTTCAGACGGAATAGAACTTCTTCCAATAATTATTACTTTAGAAGAATATGTATCTGATAGATATGCGGCTAATGTTTTTCCAACATTTCCCATACCTCCAGTAATTAAGTATACTTTATTTTCTTTTATATACTTATTTTTATCATCTGTCTCTAAACTAATATTTTCATAAAATTCTACCCAACGTATGCTATTTCTAAAGGCAACTGTTGTATCTGAATAATTATATTTTAACTCCCCAATAATTTTCTGGATCGTTTCGGAATCATCATTTTCTTGTTTGATGTCTATACTACAACTAAATATATTTGGATTCTCTTGAGAACATACATAAAGCTGTTTCATTGATGTTATCATTGATATGTTGCTTTTCCTATCATCAGTGACAGCATGATTTAAACTACATAATAATGTGATTTTCTTCTTAGAGTTAGGGAAATAATCAATCAAACATTTACATAGGCTATTGAATATTAAAAAGGTTGACAATATTGTTTCTTGATCTTCACCTTCGAAATCCCAATTGAATAAAACTTGTTCGATTTCAATCTTATTATTTCCTAAATTTTTGAATAATGATATGAAATCATTTTCATTAACAGGATTTATTCTAAACGAATGTTTATCGTAACATTCAAAATCTGTTCCTCTTTCAACTTCAATAACAGTATTTTTCTCTTTCCGTAATTGATCTTTAAGAGATGTTATCAATTTCCCTTTATTGGACAAAATTAAATAATTCTGATTCTTCTTTATTTCTTGTCCTTTCTTGCTTAAGAATGATTTTTTCCAATTTGGCATGTAAAACCATTCATTAAATGGTCTTACATCATTAAAAAAACAATTTTCAGTTAATTTCTGAAAAGGATCAACTATAAAATCAAGTTTATAATTATCAAAACTATAAGTAGGTACAGAAATTCTAGTTCGCACTTCTGATGAATAATATTCTTTCCAATTTATCTTAATTCCTTGGTTCCAAATCTCTCCTATTGCATTAGTAAATTTTCTATTATCATCAATGGATTCATTAAAATGTCTTACTAACTCAATAGTAGTATTCATATTTGAATAATATTTATTTTGCTTACTAAACGTTAATAATGTTTTGCCTGGTCCGATTTCAAGATAAACAGCATCTTTTTCTTTAAGTAGAAAATCAATTCCATCTTTAAAATTAACTGTTTCCTTTACATGTTTAACCCAATATTTTGTTGATGTTGCTTCTTCATCAAGAATTTGTTTCCCAGTCAAATTGGAAATAAAAGGAAACTTCGCTTTCGATAATTTTATATTATTTAGTTCTTTTTCATATTCTTCTGAAATAACATCCATCATCTCAGAATGAAATGCATGTGATGTTTTTAGTTGAGAAAAAGGAATTTCGTTGAAAGTTAAAACTTGAATAAAATCAGCTATCGCATTTTTGTTTCCTGAAACCACACATGACGTTTCTGAATTTATTGCCGCAATCGACAAGTCTTTAGTTAATAATTCTATAACTTCATTAACTGACGCACTTATAGCAATCATATCTCCTTTTTCCACCTCACTCATTAATTGTGATCTTCTTACAATTAATTTTAAGGCATCTTCCATAGAAAAAACTTCTGCAATACACGCTGCGGCATATTCACCCAAACTATGTCCAATCATGTAACTTGGTTTTATTTCCCATTTTAATAAAAGGGAAGCCAACGCATATTCTATTAAGAAAAGAATTGGTTGTGTATATCGTGTTTCATTGATCAAATTTGCATCTATGTTCTCATTTAAATTATATCCAATAATTTCTGAATAATCTTCTCCTGTTAGATTAAATAATATTTTGAAGCCTTCATCCATAAATATTTTAAAAAGAGGTTCGTGATTATATAAATCTTTACCCATTTTAAAATACTGACTCCCTTGACCTGGAAACATAAAAACTAAATTCTTGATACTCTTTTCAACTGATATTTGATTTTTATTGCTAATAATTTCATTTAATTTAGAAAGAACCTCTTCTTTGTTCTCACAGACCATAAAATTTCTGTACAAAAATGCTTCTCTTCCTATTTTCAAAGTGTATGATAAGTCCGCCAAATTGAACATTTCCTTACTAACAAATTCTTTTAATTTAGTAGAATATTTTTTTAATGAGTTCTGGCTTTTTGCTGAATATTGGATTAATTGAAATGGTCTAGAATTGCCTTGATTTTCTTCGTTTTGAAATTCTTCCAAAATTACATGAACATTAGTTCCTCCTATTCCAAAACTACTCACTCCGGCCCTTAAAGGAAACGAATCTTTTTGCTCCCATTTTTTTAGCTCTGAATTAACATAAAATGGACCTCCCTCAAAATTTATTTTAGGATTTGGAATTGAATAATGTAATGATGCAGGAATCATTTTATTTTTTAAAGCCAATACTGTCTTTACTAATCCCGCTACTCCCGCAGCATTACCCAAATGACCTAAGTTGGATTTAAGAGAACCAATTGCACAATCATGTGAAGTATCATAATTAAAAGCCTTATTAAGTGATTCAATTTCAACAGGATCTCCCAAATGAGTTGCGGTACCATGAGCCTCTATATATGATATTGTATTATATGGAACTTTAGCTATATTTTGTGCCATCTCAATACAGTCCGACTGACCTGTAACACTTGGCGCTGTAAAACCTACCTTCCTTTTACCATCATTATTGGCTGCAGTGGAACGTATAACAGCATAAATATTATCTTTATCTATTATTGCCTCTTCTAATCTTTTTAATACTACTACAGCTGTACCCTCAGATCCCATTGTCCCTGTAGATTCACTGTCAAATGTACGACAATGACCATCTTTTGAAGAAATCATACCTTCTTTATAGAAATATCCTTTATCTTTTTTTGTATACAAATTTATCCCTCCAGCAATTGCTAATGAACATTCTCTTAACAATAAACTTCTACTTGCCATATGTACTGTGGCTAATGAACTTGAGCAAGCAGTATCAATAAAGACGCTAGGTCCTTTTAAATTTAAACTATAAGAAATTAAGGTGCTAATAAAATTTTTATTATTTATGTGAGATAAGAAAAAAGGATCCACATTTTTATTCTCACTCATTAAACTATGAGCTATCCAATTAAAATTATCAGCAGCTGTCATATAAATACCTATTTTATCTGAATATGATGATGAATTATATCCTGCATCTTCTAATGCTAACCAAACTTGCTCATGTAAAAGCCTTATTTGTGGATCCATTAAATTAGCCTCATCCTTAGTATAACCAAAAAAAGGATAATCAAAGCTGTCTGAATTATCTAAAAAGGTTTTTATTTTTACATAGTCAGGGTTATTAATGATACTTTTATCTATTCCTTCTTCAAGAAGTTCTTCATCTGTATAAAACTGTATCATTTCATTTCCTTCTTTCAAATTTTCCCAAAACTGATTTAAATCTTCTGTTTTGGAAAATTTACACGAAATACCAATAATTGCAATATCTCTTTTTATCGATTCTCTTTTCATAAATGTCTTTTTTTTAACCTTCGATTCATTCTAAAAACTCATCAAATATTCGTGATAAATCTTCATGTTTTTTATGTGAATTTTCTGATATATATTTTGGTTTAGCTTCAATTCTGTTTATCAAATTATAAATTTTATTTGATAACTCATTAACATTTGGGAATTCAAAAAGTATCGAAATACTGATTACTAAATCAAATTCTTTTTTTATTAGATTTACAATGTTTATTAATTTCAAAGAATTCAGTCCCAAATCAAAGAAATTATCATTTATACCAATTTCATTCTCTTTACAATTTAAAATTTTAGCAATTAACGTAACCAGTTTCTCTTCAATTTCATTTCTTGGAGCTACATATTCTTTTTTAATTACATCCTCACCTGTCACACTTGGCAATGCTTTTCTGTCTACTTTCCCGTTTGAAGTTAATGGCATAGAATCTAGTTCTACATAAAAACTAGGAACCATATATTCTGGAAGATTTTTTACTAAATATCCTCTCAATTCTGATTTATCT
>NZ_JBLVPV010000045.1:0-8434 GCF_048286775.1 Flavobacterium glycogeni | reverse complement strand
TTTCATTACTAACCTCGTAAAAGCTACAAGCAAAAAAGAGGTAATGAGTATCTGTGGATATAGCTATGTGTTTTTAGATGAAATTTGGACTATATAATACATGTGTTTGGTATTAGTCTGCAAAGCGGACAATCATATAATTTTTTTAGTTGGTCTAATTGTATAAAAAAAGACTTCCCGGTTAGGAGAAGTCTCTTTTTGAAGTGTTCTTTAATTTTAAATTATTTGACGATAATTTTTTTGCTGATATTCCCTTTGGAGGTTTTCATTTTTACAATGTAAACTCCCGAAGCTATATTTTGAATCGGGATTTTAATGTTGGTTTGTTCCTTGTCAGTCACATCCCATTTAGACATTAATTTACCTTGAATGTTGAAAAGTGACACGGCAAGAACTGTATTGTCAGTTGCACTATTTGTTATATTCAAAACATTATTAGAACGCGTAAAGACTACTTGAATGGTATTTTCATAAGCAGGATCTTTTACGCCAAGGGCTTTGTCAGTGTAGCGAAGTATAAAACGATCATCAAAATCACCTTCTTCAGTTGTGAAAAGATAGGGTTTATCTTTTAAATCATGAATTACACCCAGTTCTTTATCTTCTAAATAGATATTTTGGGTATCAAAAAGCCCGTCTAAATGATCAATACGAATAGATAGTTCTCCTGTAATTGCTGCATTATAGCCTAAAGTCACCTGATCATTTTCATCAAATGGTACTGCTCGTCCTTGAATAGTTAGATTTACATCCGGAATAATAGAGTAGAAGCTAACATCATTTCCGCCCATCAATTCCCCATCATAACTTCGATCACGATCTTGCGTGGCACCCGGAACATAACCCACTAATATTTGGCTAAAGGCTCCTGAATTATTGGTTAAGTTCAACCAAATTCTATGTTTCTCTAGGTTAGTTTCTGTATTTATTTCTGTGTTTTTATTAGACTTACCGTTGTTTGTTTGTCTAAAGAATTGACTGTTGGTATAAGTTGATCCATCAGCTGTATTACGACGCATGTCGTTTTTGAAAATGGCACTACCGGTTACTCCAAGGCTTACGGTCAAAAAAGCTTGTCCCGAAGCAATAAATCCATTTGGAGTTGCACCTCCGCTAGTGAGGGCAGCTGTTGCAACCCCTCCCGTTTTGTTCCAAGAAGCATAATCTTCATCCGTATAATTAATTATGAAATCTCCATAAAAAGGATCCTCGAATGCAGCTTGTGGAGGGGAATTATGGGTCCAGAAATATATGGTTCCGTCAAGTAATGCAGTATTAGTTGCATTATCCAAGAAGGTGGTCGCGTTTATTGCAGAAGGATAAGGATTTCCTAATAAATTCCATTTATCATCCGTTTCGAGTGCTCCCATAGTTCCATAAGTTATCGGGACTGAAACATCTCCGTTGTTTGGCGTGCCAATGAAATTACCAGTGTAATTCGCCTTGGCGCCACTGATGTTATAGGTTTGAGGCGCTCTCACAATGTAGCCAATTCCAGGTTCCATTTTAGTACCAGTGCTTTCGTATTTCCAGTTGCCGCTGACTCCGCCAATGGAAGGTGTCCAACTGAAGTATTTGTCGTATAAAGTCAATAGGGATAAGTTTCCTAAGGTATAGTTTGACGATGAGGTTAGCGGTGAGCCCCAGTAGGTAAAGTCATAACGATTCATAGGTTGGGTAATTCTTTCCATATTTACAATTCCAGTATTGGCAACATTGTTAATTTGCACTAAGTTGGCATTGTTTTTTATGTTGAAAATGCCGTTTGCTTCTACTTTTACAAAATCCATAACGGTAAGGTTACTGCCTGTTGAGAGTTCTAAGTTACCGGTTGATTTAACCGTTAAGTTTTTTGCGAAAGCATCGTAGCCACTGCCCGGAATAACAGATGTGCTTGGGATAATCACGCAATTATCTACTGTGGGAACTCCAGCCGGTAGCCAATTGGTTGGCTCATTCCAGTTAGAAGAGAAAGAACCAATCCATTTCTTATTATTGATTACTGCTAAAGTTTGTGCGGTACCATTGCCACAGCTGTTAGAAGGCGTAACGGTTATATTTCCAGTTGCTTCACCGACTGTCACTGTTACAGAATTTGTAGTTCCTCCTGAAGTCTGTATCCAATCTGATGGGAATGTCCAAGTGTAAGTTACTCCGGGGGTATTTATAACACTATACGTTTGTGAAGTCGCTTGGCACGGTGATGTAATTCCCGTTATTGCGCTGGGCTGTGTGGGTTTGTCATTGACAGTGAAACTTTGAGTGCTAGTAGCTGTACCATCGGCTGTTGTTACTGAAACTGTTCCAGTGGTTCCAGTTCCTATTATTGCAACTATAACAGTTCCAGAATTTGATGTAATCGAGGTGACAGCTGTGCCGCCAATTTTTACATTGGCTGCAGTTGCGCCAGTAAAATTTGTTCCGGTAATAGTAATGCTTGAACCTAAGCAGCCACTTGTGGCATCTAAACTGGTTATTGTAGGTGGTGGTGGTGGTGGTGGCGATATATTCACAATATAATCCTCGGTTTCTCCGTAAGGGCTTGACGAAGCACCACAAGCTTGCGAATTGGTAAGTGCAGAATCGTTTCCGCCTCGTACTCTCATCCGGGTGTTCCCCGAAATGGCTCCAGCCGGAACAGGGATGCTGATTACTACTGTCCCCGATGGGCCAGCGTTAGTAGAAACAGCCCCTTCTGTCGTTTGAAAAATACCATCCTGATTAAAATCGATCCAAACTCCTGTATATTGATTAGGGTCAGAACCCATGGTTACAAATACGGAGGCAGTTGAAGATTGCGTAAGATTAGGTATCGTAACCGAATTATAAAAAGTATAAAAGGGTGTGGCTGAATAACCGGAAGGATTATTTAAGGTTCCCAAAGTCACATTTGAAATTTGATCATTTGCACCAGGTCCATTTGCATAGGTTGGTGTGCAATAAACAAAACAACCCGGTCCCATTGATGTGGTAATAGTAACATCGCTAGTTGAAGAACCGCATGCTCCATTTGTTATTGTCCAACGTAAAGTAGCTATTGCTCCCAAAGTTAATCCCGTTACTCCTGAAGTAGGCGAGGATGGTGTTGTTATTGTTGCTGTTCCAGAAACAACAGACCATGTTCCGGTTCCGTATGTTGGCACATTTCCTGCTAATGTTGTTGTAGTTGCACATGCTGCTAATGTTTGGTTAGAACCTGCATTGGCAGTTGTAGCTGCAGGGCAAGTGAAGTAAATACGAACTTCACCTCGAGCACCATACCCACCAGCAAATCCATTACCTTTAGCACCACCACCACCACCACCAATTATAAAAGCAGAATAAGCTCCGTTTCCGCTTGTAACTCCACTTCCACCATTTCCACCACCTGAATTTGTTCCATTTCCAGCTATTGTTAAATTTGCATCACCTCCATTTCCACTTGTTCCTGCACCTCCTCCTCCTGCACCGGAGATAGTAGAGGGAGAATTCCCACCGTTTCCACCTCTATAAATTATATCGCCAACAGAGCTCGTCGCTAAGCCACCTAAAGCTCCTGGTATAGCGTTAACCCCAGGTGCACTTCCTCCAGCGGCTTTTATTGTTGTTGTATTATTAAAAAAGGAATCCCCACCTTCTGCAGTTGATAAATAATCCCCACCTAACCCTACGGTAACGGTGTAGATGTTTCCTGGAGTAACAGGTATTGCATTTTTTTTAGCATATGCCCCACCACCCCCTCCAGATGAAGCTCCACTTCCACCTGTACTATTACCTCCTCGTCCACCGCCACCCCATGCTTCGACAGATATTGAGGTAACTCCAGCCGGACAAGTCCAAGTTCCAGAAGCGGTATATGTTGAAGTCGTTTGTGCAGATAACCACCCACCAAAGAAAAGCATAATAAACAGACTAAAAAAAGCTACGAGAGATTGGGTTTTATCTTGTTTTACTTTTGCGGTAGCAAAGAAGGAAAGCGGATGGGAATTTGTTGTAAATTTAAGAGAATCGGTATTTTTAGAAAAGTAATTTTGAGCCATGAACTTTCGGTAAGATATTTAGGCAATAAAACTACTTGTTTGTTGTTTAGGAAACAACATTTTGTTGATAAAATGTTATAATTTTTTTGCTGTTTATCGGATTTTTTGTTTCATTTGTCGAGGATTTAAAATAGGGTAAAGTACTTAATGACAGTGTTTTTTCTTATAAATCCTTAAACTACCACTATCAGGCCCCTGCGGAATTGTTCCGATAAGAGTTAAATGTTGATAGAAATAATATGACTATCTGTAACTAATACCAATTAATCATTTCAGCCACGAATTACACGAATTGCTATTTTAATTTTTGAAAAATTAGTAAAAATTAGTGTAATTCGTGGTTGACTTTTTCAAAGCGTTTGTATCCTGTAAATTTAGTCCGCTTTACGGACAGTTATATTACTTTTTGACTATCCGTAACTAATACCAATTTATTTTTAAAAATACCGGAATATTTATTGATAATTTTGTCATTTCGACGAAGGAGAAATCTCATTAGTTGCTCTCGTTATGTGATTTTTCCTTCGTCTAAATGACAAAACAGCTAAATTTTATTCATAAGATGTAGCTTGGTACAAGTAACGAACTGTCATATCCTTTTTTTATCGGACAATACTGTTTGTTAATAGAAAAAGACTTTCTTTCACCACTTTACGACTTTAAAACGGTATGACTTGCTACTTTAGGGATTAAATGAAATTTCCGACAAAAGAAAATCATGATTGCTAACAATACCATTTTTGTCAAATAAGTTCAGCTTAATCACCGGCTCTTTGTCTTTATAGAAAATTTCTATTAAACCAATGTTATTCTGTATGATAACATCGCCAATCCTGTTTTTATTAGACTCAGTGCTGTTCCATGTTTGGGTTATACCGCTTGAGGTAACATCATACAAAGGATATGTATTATTTGTTTTCATTTTTGAGATTTCACCCCAGTGAACGTCTCCTGAAATAAATACAACACCATTGGCTTTGGTTTTTGCTATTAAATCAACAAATTTTGCTTGCTCATGAGGCATATTTGTCCAAGATTCATACCCGTTATACTCATGTCCAAATTGCAAACTAGACGCGATAATTCGGATGTCTGCTTTTTTTGACAACTCATTTTCTAACCATTTCCATTGCTTGTTTCCAAGTATCGTACTGTCTTTTTTAGTATAAGGAATATAGTCATTTTTATACGCTGAACTTTTAGGTTTGTTTTTTAATAAATCATCTCTAAAGGTTCTCGTATCCAACATAATTATCTGGAGTGTTTTATCACCTAGTTTTACATATTCGGAACCATAAATACCATCATGGGTTCTTCTTTCGGAGTCTTGGGGAACTTCCCAAAAGTTCATGAAAATTTCTTTCGATTCTTTTTTAAACGGATAGTGTCTTCCTTTGTCATTTTCTCCAAAATCATGGTCGTCCCAAACCGATAAAATTGGAGTGCTTTTTTTTAATTCTTGAAATTCAACTTTGGACGCTAGTTTTGCATATTTATTTTTTAATAGATTCATGTCTCGTGTGTCTCCATAAATATTGTCACCGAGATAGATAAATAAATCAGGATTCAGTTTCACTGCATTTTGAAGCATAGGCTGCTCTTTGTCCTGATTTGCACAAGAACCAAATGCGATTCTGAAACTTTCATTAAGCGGAGTCGCTTGAATCTCATTTTTTTGAGCGTTGCAAAAGATGCTGTTCGTTAATAACAACAATTGCAGCATTATAAATAGTCTATTGAAATTTTTCATTGTTTTTTATTAAAAGTGGTTCTGCCACGAAATGAATAGGTATTGCAATCTATACTAATTTGTAAAATAAAGACTTAATAAAATCACCATTAAAACATTAAGCTTAATGCCACTTAATGTCTTAATGGTGAAAAAAAGGCATTATCTAATGGTGTGATTTCAAATTAAACCACACAAAAAGGGGGTAAAACCTTAAAAGTTATCCCACCAAATTTTAGTGTTAATGTTATCTCCTCCAATTGCTTTTACGGCAGCACTATTGTTTTCAGCATTCACAGATTGCTCTATACTTGGATACATAACTCTTCTAGGGACTTTACCGCCATTTTTAGCTCCAGGTCCGGCTTGAATAAAACTTGGCTTTCCAGTTCTTTTCCAGTCTACCCACGCTTCTACGCCAGTGTGGTATAAAGCCAACCATTTTTGTGTGTACAACACATCATTTGTAGCGCTATAAGGTGCCGTTGTGATTAAATAATTTGCGGGCATGGTAACATTCCATTGATTGAATGATGCTTCAACTGCAGTGTTGTAATATCCTTGGGCAGTTCCGGTAGCAATTATATTTCGTTGACGGGCTTCGGCTAACAAGAAATTCAACTCACTATAGGTCATGAATATCGAAGTTATTTTAGTTTTAGTATAAAAATAATCTTCGGCTCTTCTGGAGTATTTTGTAGGTTCCCCAATTTGATCTAAAGCAAGACCCGGTTGAACCCCTTTGTGATTAGTGGTTCCGGCAATTGGATCGATCCATTCCTCCAGACGCGGATCATTATTTGTCATTAATGTATTCACTATATGGGTTGAAGGCATAACAATATTGTACCCATACAATCGGTTTATTCCATCACTCATAGGAGATATATTTGGAAAAACACCAGTGTACTTGTAATTTGCATTATCTGAGTTTGATTCAAATAGGGGATAGGTTGCCGGTTTCGAAATGATTTCACTTAGTTTTGTATTGACAACGGTCTTATTAGAAACACGCATTAACAATCGTACATGAAGTGAATTACAGAATTTTTTCCATTTCAGCATAGAACCGTTAAACAATAAATCACCTTCTATTGATTTGCTCGTTTCAATAATGGAATTAGCGGTAGTTAAATTCTCAAATATTTTTGTGTAAATCTGTTCTTGAGAATCATACACCGGTTTCAAAATTCCTTCTTCTCCTCTTGATGATTCCGAATAAGGGACATTGCCATACGTATCCGCAATTACACTTATTACATAGGATTCCAAAATTAGAGAAACGGCCTCATAATTTTTATCATTCAATACAACGGCTTGTTTCTTAATATCATTGATGTCATTAAGCCATTTATACATATCCCAGAAACGGCCGCTAGCTCCCCAGTTGTATACGTCAAGCTCATTGTATTCATAGTTCCCGCCATATTGAGCCACAATATCTCCAAAGTCAAAAGCATTCGACACATTTTCATTTGCCAAATTAAAAATGACATTCGGTAATAATGTTTTAGGTTGGGCTGCTGTTGGCTGGTTTTTGTTGGTGTTAATTTCTTCGAATTGATCGGTACAAGAAATTGAAACACTTAATAATAGAACGAATATTAGAAATTTTTTCATGATTGTTTTTTTTAGAATGAAACATTTAGTTTTACACCATAGCTTCTTGAGGATGGAAGTTGCAATACTTCAAATCCGGGTAATAATGTTCCTCCGCTTAAAGATTGAGTTTCCGGATCGATATTAGGCACTTTTGTCCAAAGAGCCAAGTTGTTTCCTACTAAGCCAATGCTTATATTTTGCACGTTGGCAGCTTTAATTAACTTTTGTGGAAATCTGTAATTCAAGCTTACTTCCCTCAATTTTACATAAGAAGCATCAAATGAATTTGCTTCAATATTATCACGACGGAAAGTATTTGAATAATACCAGTTTTCGGCACTAATGACTGTTGTATTTGGACTGTAAGAACCATCCGAATTTTGTACAACACCATCGCCAACAATTCCTGTTTCTCTTCCTGGTAATGAAACGGCTAATATGCCACTTTCCATACCAATTGCATTAGTCATTGAATAAATTTTCCCACCGTGTCTAACATCAAATAAGGCATTAAGAGTGACATTTTTAAACCTTAAGTTGGTAGAAAGTCCCAGCATCCAGTCCGGATTGTAGTTCCCAATTTTTTTAATTTGAGTGTCCAAAATTGGAGAACCGGTATTGTCAAAAACAACTTGACCATCAGGACTTCTAAGATATCCTCTGCCGTACATGTCTCCCATTCTTTCCCCTACACGAGCTTCTACAGTTCCACCGTTAGGACCTTGTGCAATGATGTAACTGCTGATTCCTTCCGTTAGTTCTTTTACAACTCCTCTGTTTTGGCTAAAGTTGGCATTAATTGACCATTCTAGATTTTCACTTTTAACGGGCGTAATCCCTAAACCAATTTCAATACCTTTATTCTGAATTTTTCCTGCATTGATTACGTTTGATGTAGATCCTGTTGCTTGTGAAACATCTAAACCTACAATTTGATTTTTAGAGTTTGTAATATAATAACTGGCATCTAATACCAAACGAAAATATAATATAGACCAATTTTGATAATTGGTTTTTTTATGGTAAATTTGGACTATATTATAACAGTAATTATGGCACATGCAAAAATTTTGGTGATTAAGGA
>NZ_JBLVPV010000044.1:0-8464 GCF_048286775.1 Flavobacterium glycogeni | reverse complement strand
TTTAAGCGAGGTTTTAAAACAGGAAAAATAAATCCCATAGTTTTCTGAATTTTAAGTTTGCCTTCTATAACTTAAAAGCGGAGTTTAATACTTCCGCTAATCGAATGCCCGCTTTGTGGATTTGTGAAATTGAGGATTTAGGATTTGGTTTAAAGTTTGTTTTATTTCTCACTTCTAGTATCATGGTTCTGTTTTAAATCTTTTAAAATCCGTAACTTAGTGCATAACTAAACTTTATGATTATGAGAGTTTTAATTTTTTGTATCCTACTCTTAACAGTACAATCATGTGCTACAAAAAAGTATATTAAGAAACGACTGCTGCCTGAAGGAATAAAATCTGCAACCGAAGAAATATTTGTAATAGTAAATAATCAGAAAAAGCTTTTGCATAAAAAGCACCTGGTCTTTACTAGAAATGGCCGCATCAAATACTCCAAAACTGTTGATGCTGCAGGCAATCTATTGCAAGAAACCGAAAAGAGATTATGGTTTGTAGTGGAATTGTATCCAGATAGGGAGCCTTATTACTGTAAAACACGTTGGAAACCTAAACAACGCGAACGTATCAGCTGCTACACTAAAAAACAATACAAAGAAAATGAAGCCATTTATCATTATAATAAAGATGGAACTATTGATAAAATAGTAGATAATTTTACAACTTTCCACACACAGTA
This sequence comes from Flavobacterium glycogeni, assembly GCF_048286775.1. NCBI lineage: Bacteria > Pseudomonadati > Bacteroidota > Flavobacteriia > Flavobacteriales > Flavobacteriaceae > Flavobacterium > Flavobacterium glycogeni. Next base: position 7,785 of record NZ_JBLVPV010000044.1, on the reverse strand, counting down.
TTTTTATTATACTAACAAAGAACTCTCTAAAATTGTTATTAGGGACAAAAATGATAAACTTATTGACGAAGTTTCAATATCCTGTGCGACCAAAGATAAAAAAGGTGCTTGTTTAAAAGAAATTAGAATTTCGATTAAAACAAACAATAAAGAAGAGATACTCTTCTCTCCGAATTATGATTGATTTACAGTATTTTTTTAGTAATGCTAGGAAGATTCCATATTTGACTTTTGACAGCATATTTAATTGAACGAATACTTAATCAACGAAATTCAAAAACTGTGGCTAGTCCCTGCTCTTCGAGATCGGGAGACCTCAAATTATTGCCAGTTACCTCCAAAGTTTCTCTTAATTCTTCTAGAACTTCACTAAATTGTAATGGCTGTTGTGGTTTGAAAGCGGAGTTTAATAATGTGGCTAATTGAATACTGGCTTTTTGGATTTGTTATTGCGCTGGGATTATATAAGAAAAGATACTGAGGTGTCTTTTTTTGTTTTGTAACATTATGGTATACTTATCAATTCGGGATTAAAGCTTATCTAAAACGGAGTTGATTTCATACTAAAGAATGACTTTCTATAGGTTCTGTATTTGAGGTATGGAATGGTACGAAATAATAGGACTTATTGTGGCTTGGTTTTTAGGTCTTTACCTGAGAGGTAAGATTTATGAGCAATTGAGGGATTATAATAAAAATGATAGTTGGAAAGAAGGAGTAAGAAATAGAAGATACTTTATCCTATTAACACAAAGCCAGCTAGTTAAAAATAAACTATATTTGAATAATATTAACCTAAACCTTTAAAATGAAAAAATTACTATTGATTGCCTTTTTAACCATTTCAATTTGTGGTTATACACAAGAAATAAAATATACTGATTTAGCCACTAGCAGCCGTGGTGAATTTACTTCTTACGTTAGTAAGGATGGTTCAGTTTACAAAATTGGTGATAGAATCAAAATTGGTAAACCATCTGCAAATGCTACATTTGCTTACATCACTCAAGGTGATGGTGTATTAATAGGGATAACACAACTTCCAGCAAATTCATCTGGCCAGGAAACAGAAATAAAAAAAATATTTGTGGTAGGAAATAAAAGAGTTGGTTATTCTGTTTCTTTTAGAACTAAAGGAGTAAGTGGATTATTAAATTACAGTATTGCTGTTGAAAATGCTATCGATACCAATGAAATTAAATCTTTTGGAATGTCTAGTGATGATGCATTAACTGAATTGAAAAAGTCTAAGGATAAATTAGATCTTGGTTTAATTAGCCAGGCGGATTACGATTTAAAAAAAGCTGATCTGGTTAAATACATTAAATAAAATTTTCATTTATCAAATCTCATTTAAAGCACAAGGGTAGCCATATAACGGTTACCCTTTTTGTTCTTACTTACTTGGCGTGATCATTAAAATTATCATGGCTCAAAACGGGTTTTCCCACTGGAGCTTGTTTGTCAACGTTCTTTGGTGCTTGATTGCATCGAGTGCCTACTTAAATTGCTTGGTAAATCGTAGCGTTTGTAACGCGGTTAATGACAAGAAATTGTATTTTGCACTTGGGCAGCTATTGGTGCTTTGCTCTTGCCGCCCACAGCTAGTCGAAGGCTGCAGGAAAGAGTTTGAATTATAGTTGAAATCCCATATATTACTTTCTAATTAACAAAAATCAATTCGTTTGGAGGTTTTAAGACGAACTGACGTTGACAAACATATTATGACGAAACTTCAAAAAATAACATTTATCTTAATTATTCTTCTTTTTGCGAGTTGTAAAAAGAATGAGAATGATATTGAATTTAACAGAAATGTATTGGCTGAAATTTTGCCAAGCATAATAGACTCAACTTGTGTTGATACAAGAATTTTTTGAAATCCTCCGCCTAGATATGGGAAACCAATATTTAACAAAGAAGGTCATTATGTTAAAACTGATTCAACGAAAGCAACTCCAGAAGAAATTCAAAATTTAAAAGAATGGAAACAACAAGTTTCTGATGTTGAAAAAGATACTTCTAAAGTAATTATTGCTTTTGATCCAAAAATTTTGCCTTATGAAAAAGAGTATAAAAAAATAATAGTCAAAAATTTTCCAAAAGACACTTTAATAAAAATAGAAACAGACAAAACTAAAGAATATATTCTGAATTTTAAAAATATCAAATTAAATAGTAAATTCAAATTGAAAAGTATAAATGAATTTGATAAAGAAAATATTTTTGAAAGAAAATATAAATTCAACTTTTCAGGAATATTAAGCGTTTCAGGAATAAAATTTGATCAAAAAAGAGAAAACGGAATTCTTGATGTTGGATTTACTTGTGGAAGATTATGTGGTTATGGAAATAAAGTCTATATCAAAAAAGTGAAGAATAAATGGAAAATAATTAAAATGGAAGAAACTTGGATTTCATAGAAGTACGTCTGCCAACACTTGCTACAATTGATTTGGGTATTTGGCTTAATGTAAATATGGGTTTGTATTTGAGAGTTTAGTGACAACCGAAAGATAAATAGTAACTTGCTTCCCAAGTCACTTGTAGCAGCGGGACGATGTCAAACTGTCTAAAAACCTAAAACAACCCTCTGAGAATTGCATATTTGAGATTTTTCAAAGATGGGAGTCCGAATATGAAATATTAAAATGGAGGTTATTAGACACGCTGACGTTAGCGACAAGCATAAAAAACTTTATGCATAAAATAGATTGGCTGAATGAGAGAAGGTTAATTTTAAAACAATGAACAGGTATGGATAAAAAAATATTCTTTTCTATAAAAACCCTGATTATTAAAGACAACAAGTTTTTAGCCGTCTATAATTTTGAAAATGGTCAAAAATTATGGGACTTACCTGGTGGCAAAATGGAATTTGGTGAAACCGCTGAAGAAACTCTAAAAAGAGAAATATACGAAGAACTCGGAATTGAAATTAAACCTATTAAAGTGATCGATACTTGGAATTATATGCATAATGACAATTGTCAAATTACAGGTATTATATATTTCAGTGAAATGAAGACAGATAAAATTCGTATATCTGAAGAGCATCACGGATTTGATTGGATAGATTTTGAAGAAATAAATGCAATTTTCTCGAAAGATTTTCTATTAGAAAAAATGCAACTCTGGGATTGGGATTCTATCATTGATAATAAAATTATTTTTACTAAATCAGTAATTATATCAAACCCATAACAAACGGAAATGCCAGTGGCTAACAGCAAGAGTTTCGTTGCGTGCGTAGCACAAACAATGAAAGCTGTGTTGGACGCAACTGATTACACGTGCATATTATTATTATTATTATTATTATTATTATTATTATTATTGCCTTAATTCAAAGTCTTTTTTGCAAAGGATATAATTATAGTTTAAATCCCATATATTTACTTTATAATCAATAAAATAAAGTTCGTTTTAAGGTTTTTATTCCGACGCTTCGGGAGAACTGACGTTATCGGTTATTGTAAAAGACGACACAGTAACTACTAAACAGACAAACACACTAAAAAATAAATATTATGAATGAAGGATTAATCGCAAAAGCAACTATTGATATTAATGCTTCCATCGCAAAAGTTTGGGAAGCTCTCATTACACCTGAAATGATTAAGCAATATATGTTCGGAACGGAAGTTGTTTCGGAATGGAAAGAAGGTAGTTCAATCATTTGGAAAGGTATATGGGAAGGAAAACCATACGAGGATAAAGGAATTATTCTTAAAGTAAAACCAATGAATACACTCCAGTATTCACACTTTAGCCCTCTTTCAGGAGTTCCTGATGTTCCAGAGAATTATCACACCCTGACCTATGAACTTTCTAATGAAGAAAGCCATACGCTTGTATCATTATCTCAAGACAATAATGCAAACGAAAAAGCTAAGGAACATTCCCAAAAAATGTGGGAGACGTTACTGGCTGGACTAAAAAGGGTCTTGGAAAATAAATGAAAAAAACATTATTGAAAAGTATCAGTGGACAGTTGAGCATCTTTCCGACAGTTCCTCTCGGCGGACAGTGCGAGTATGAATATTTGAACAATTAATAAACATAGTGCGGGCAAACAGTTTTGTGGTTTCTAATGCCCGAAACCGTTGGCAGTCATTATACCGCAGAACCAACCTATAGCTAACAGAAAAAATGACAAGAACAGAAGTAATAATTGGCGTTAAAGATGTTTCAAAAAGTTCCAAATGGTATCAAGAACTTTTAGGTTGCAAAAGCAATCACGGAGGTGACACTTTTGAAATATTGACTGATCAAAATGAAAGTGCGATTCTTTGTTTGCATAAATGGGGTGAACATGAACATCCAACTTTGGTAAATCCGAATATAGAAATAGGTAATGGATTAATTTTATATTTGCGAGTTGATGATTTGAATGTGGTTTGGGAGAAGGCAAAAAAACTAAACGCAATTCTTGAAATAGAACGGCATTTAAACCGAAATTCAGGAAAAGAAGAATTTGCAATACGAGATTTAGACGGATATTATCTTTTAATATCATTATAATTTATTTGGAAGAAAAAAATGAAATGGTTTTTAAACTCAATGGTGAAATCATAAAAAGCACTTAGCTATGAAGGGGCTCAATTATTTGATCCTTCTAAAAAAAAGAGCAATGAAACTTTTATTGCTGGAAATGGTTATGCTGGCGTTGAAGCATCACAAAACCCAAAATTCATTGAAGATATATTCAAAGAAAGTTTAGAGTATTGGCTTCTTCACTTACAAACGGGACAAACAAATATGTATGCTGACGGGATGATGCCAAATCGAAATATCGATTCTATAATTTCAGGATTAGATACAATAAAGATTTAATAAAACTGTCTATAATAGCGGTTTTAAGAGATTAGGGCAATTGGTTTAATTTGGAAAATGGTTTGTCTTTGGTTTGTTCAGACAAATCCGAAAAAATGGCTTAATTTAGCCCCAAACCACTTGTAGTAAGGGAATGTTAGCGATAATACCAACAGACGTTCGTGCAATTCAAGAACTTAATGCAATAAAATTATGCTGAAATATTTTTTACTTTGGTTTCCAATGGTTTTTATTGCAATCGTAAACGGTACGGCAAGGGATTTATGGTATAAAAAATATATTGATGAATTAGCAGCTCGCCAACTTTCCACTTTATCATTAATTATCTTTTTAGGGGTTTATATGTTTTTTGTTATAAAAAGATTTCCGCCTCAGTCAGTTTCGCAATCGTTGTTTGTGGGATTAATTTGGTTAGTCTTAACTTTAGTTTTTGAATTTGGATTAGGATTTTATAGAGGAAATACCTTGAGTCAATTATTAGATGAATATAATATTATGAACGGACATATTTGGTTGTTGATTCCGATTTGGATTATTTCGGCGCCGTATATATTCTTTAAAATATTACAACATTAAATCTGAAATGTCAGCGAACACAAATCTCAGACTTATAAAACTTTTTCATACCGCAATATGGGTATTTTTCAATGTTGTTATTTTTTATCTTCTTTACGCTGTAATTGTAAATAAAATAGATAAGTGGGTTTGGATTTGTATTTGCTTAATTTTTTTGGAAATAATAACTTTAACCATTTTTAAATCGATTTGTCCAATAACCTTGTTGGCTCGAAAATATTCGAATTCTACAAACGATAATTTTGATATCTATTTGCCAAACTGGTTAGCAAAATATAATAAGATAATTTATACAACGATAGTATTAATTGCACTTTGCATTTTGATTTATCGATTGTCTTGAAAATAGATAAGCACTATCGCTAACAGCAGTTTCGGTAGATTCCTCGCGAACACTGGAAAAAGAATGTTCCCGTAACATTGAACTCATGTGGTTGTTGAAGGGTTTAGCTCCAGATCACAATATGATAACTGTCATTGTAGCGCGACACCTAACAAATCGTAAATCTCCTGACGACCTTTCGCTGTTACTACTAACTCTCTTGAAAATTCTATTTTTTTAAACCATTTTTTTTCAAACATTTTTTCTAAAAAAACATTCCCAAGCTGACCAGCTAAATGAGGACGTCGTTCAGACCAATCAAGGCATTGACGTGTTATAGGACGCCGATTATTTTTAAAGTCGTCTTTTGAAATATTAAAAAACAAGAACCATTCCCAACCTTTTTCAGAAACCGTATAAATTTTCTGTGATTTTGTTAGATAGCCTTTTGTTTCTAATGTTTCGACAATTTTGACACCAACAAAACCTGCTAAATGGTCGTAACAAGTTCTACAATATTTTACACCATACTTTTCGGGTTCTTTCTTTACACTTTTAGACAAACTATTGTTTGCAAGATTTGCCAACCCTTCAACGGCATAAGCAACTTCGGAATTTGAAAGTGAGTAATACCTATGCCTTCCTTGAATTTCAACTTTAACTATTTTTGCTTCGAGCAATCTTGACAAATGATTACTTGCAGAAGTAGGCGAAGTATCTGCTACCATAGACAACTCACTTGCAGTATATGCTCTACCATCAAGCAAATTCCAAAGCATTTTTGCTCTTGTGGGCTCACAAATCAAAGCGGTGATTGAAACAAATTTATCTTCTACATTCATAGTTCAATCTTAAATGAAGTGTAAAAGTAATAATTGTATTTCCTTTGCTCAAACAAAAAATGTAAAAAATGCAAGACATTGAAATTTTATTAGAGAACAAGCCAGGTACCTTGGCTTTGATGGGGGTAACATTAGGTAAAAACAAAATTAGCCTTGAAGGTGGTGGAGTATTTCAAAATGGAGAAATAGCAATTGCTCATTTCTTGGTTGATGAGCCAGAAAGAGCAAAAGAGGAATTAGAAAAAGTTCATATTAAAGTAACAAAAATAAATAATGTTATTATTCAAAAACTTCGTCAAGATGTTCCAGGACAATTAGGAATGTTTTGTAGAAGAATGGCCGATGCAAACGTAAATATTTTAGTGCAATATAGTGACCATTCAAATCAATTAATTGTAGTAGTTGACGATTATGAAAAAGGTACAGAAGTATCACAAGAATGGCTTAAAGAATGGTGGAGTTAATGATAAAATAAGAGTGGAATTTTTTAAACTAGATTACTATGAGCGCACAACACAATTATAAATTAACGGTGGAATGGACTGGAAACAAAGGAACTGGAACATCAAATTATAAAGAATTTGAAAGAAGTCATAAGATTATTGTAGAAAACAAAATAGATATTTTTGGTTCTTCGGATCCTGCATTTCGTGGCGATAAAACAAAACATAATCCAGAAGATCTATTAGTAGCATCAGTTTCTACTTGTCATATGTTATGGTACTTACATTTATGTTCAGAAGCAAAAGTTATAGTAACAGATTATATTGACAATGCAACTGGAATAATGATTGAAACCGAAAATGGGGGAGGAAAGTTCACAGAAGTAACTTTAAATCCAATTGTAACTGTTTCTGAAATTTCTATGATAGAGAAAGCAAACGAATTGCATAAAAAAGCAAATCAATTATGTTTTGTTGCAAATTCAGTTAATTTTCCTGTATATCATAAATCAACAAGCCGAATTGATGAAATTGCATAAATAAAATGACGAACGGCTAACGGCGGTAGCCGTTGTAAAACTCATTTCAAAATATAAATAGAAAAAACAACCTCGCTTTGCACTGCCCCCAAAAAGTTAGACACTATTTGGGGGTATTTTTATGGAAAGAAAATCAAAATATGATTATGCATTTAAGAAAGAATGTGTTGAGTTAGTTTTAAATAATGGCTATTCAAGTAGACGTGTTTCTAAATTGAAAGGTCCAG
>NZ_JBLVPV010000043.1:0-9181 GCF_048286775.1 Flavobacterium glycogeni | reverse complement strand
AATATAATTCAACAACTTGCCGATAAGGGACTTGCACCCTCTAGATAAAATTCCTACTTTTGAGGAATTGGAAGTGCATGCAAGGCACACACAGCTACTACAACGGATTTGGGCAATCGGCTTAATGGAAAGTTGGTTTTGTATTTGGGATGATTTGGCAAATCCGAAAATAGGGCTTAATTTAGTCCCAAACCCGTTGTAGTACCAGAACGTTAGGCAACATACCAGAAACATCGAATAAAATTACAAATATGGTTTTTAATCAAATTTCCATTTATAATCCGAACGGAAGCGAATCGTTTAAGCGAATTTCAGAAATATTAAATTTGGAGCCAATTGCAAGTGAAGGTTTAGGAAAACTAAAGACTGAACAATATGGAGTATGGACATATTCTGTAGAAACGAATGATGAAGAACCTTACTATGACTTTATAAATCTATTCTTAGATATTCTTGAACCAAATTTTGAAAACTTAGAGAAGCTTGGAATCAAAAGGGATGATATATCTTTTTGGCATTTATATGAATATGACCAACAATGCGCAATGGAATTTAAGCCGAAAGAAATGGAAAGATTAAGTAAAAATGGAATTACGCTATGTATCGATTGTTGGCAAAAATAAATTAGTACGTTACCTAACAGCTACTACAACGGATTTGGGCAATTGGCTTAATGGAAAGTTGGTTTTGTATTTGAAAATTTAGTGTTTAACCGAAAGTTTGGGCATTCTTAATCCGCCACATTGCGAAGCGACCAAACGCTATAGGCTATGTTAAACGACTTCTAAGTATGACGAAAAATAACAACTCGAAAGATTAATTTAAACAAATATTAATATTATGAAAAAGTTACAATTCAAAGTAAGCATCAATGCACCTGTGACCAAGATTTATGATTTTATGCTTGGCATCAACAGTAAATCAACTTATGAGCAATGGACCTCTTTGTTTAACCCGACATCGACCTATGAAGGAAGTTGGGACAAGGGAAATAAAATTCTATTTATTGGAGTAGATGAGAAAGGAGAAAAGGGAGGTATGGTTTCCAAGATAGTTGAAAACATTCCCAACCGATTTGTTTCGATTCAACATTATGGTCTTTTAAAAGCGGACAAGGAAATTACAGAAGGACCAGAAGTGGAAAAATGGGCAAACGGATTTGAAAACTATACCTTCGAAGAAAACAATGGAACTACAACCGTTACTGTTGACTTAGACACCACTGAAGATTTTTTAGATTATATGAACCAGACCTACCCAAAAGCACTCGATAAGTTGAAAGAACTTTGTGAAAAACAACAATTTCAATCCCGATAGCTATCGGGATTAAAAATACAAAGAAATAAACACAGCCTATAACAGCACCTACAAGAAATTGGCGGTTCAGTGGTTAAATGAAGTTCAGTTTTTCAATCAAACTTTCGTGCAGGTTGACAGTTTTCGTCTCCGTAATCGCCAAAAAACGTTGGCAGAAACAATAGCAAAAATCGTATATAAAACCGAATGAGAAAAAACAATTTAAAATCGATTTTATCAGTTGCAGTATTAATTCCATTTATAAGTTTTGCCCAAATTAAAATGGAAAAAATAAATTTATTAAATGGGAAAGTCGAATTTAATTCCCCGACGGAATTAACTAAAATGACTGATGAAATGTGGACATTAAAATATCATAACAAACCGAAACCAACATTTGTAGTATCAGATAAAAATGGAGGAGTCAATCTTATTGCGGACACAACAAACCAGTCTGCATCAGAAAGTCAATTGGGCTTATGGAAAGATTTCCAAATCGAACAGTTAAAAAAAAACAGACCTGATTTAAAAGTTTTAAATGGTGGCGTAAAAGTTATTAATGGAAAGAAAGTTGGATATTTTAAATTTATAACACAAGTAACTGACCAAAAAATTTTTAATTATTACTTTTTCACAATTGTTGATGGAAAAATTTTATTATTCTCATTTAATTGCATTGAAAAACTGCGAGTTAATTGGGAAAAGTCAGCAGATGAAATTGTAACTTCTCTTAAAACTAAATAAGATTGCTCCTGCCAACACTTGCTACAATTGATTTGGGCAATTGGCTTGTATTTGTGAGAATTTGGTTAAACCGAAAATTAACGCTAATTTAGTCCCAAACCTCTTGTAGCAAGGGAACGTTGTGATATTTTCGAAAAATGAAATGCTAACCAAATGAAACAATCACTAAAAGGAGAATTTTACGGACAAACAAATAAAACTATTAATTTAGAAGGAATTACTTTGACCGATACGGTTTATACTCATGATAAAGTAGATTGGCATTATCACGAAAACGCATATTTTACTTTTATCCTTCAAGGAAACTTAATAGAAGGTAATAAAAAAGAAATCTACAATTGTTCTGCCGGTAGTTTATTATTTCATAATTGGCAAGATCCACATTATAATATCAAACCCGAAGGATTTACAAGAGGTTTTCATATTGAAATAGAGCAAAACTGGTTTGATAATTTGGATTTTGACACAAAGGATTTACAAGGTAGTATCAATATATCGAATTCTGATTTGAAGTTTTTAATGTATAAAATTTTTAGAGAAACAAAAGTTGATGACAACCAATCACAACTTTCAATTCAAATGCTATTGCTGGAAACTTTAGCAAAAATGCTACGAAATAATCAAACTAAATCTAATAAAAAACCCAATTGGGTTTCTGAAATAAATATGATCTTGAATGACCAATTTTCAGATAATCTTTCTTTAGATTATTTGTCAAAAACTTTAAACATTCATCCTGTTCATTTGTCAAGAGATTTTTCAAAATATTTTAATTCCAGTTTTGGTGAATACATTAGAAAATTAAAAGTAGAAAAATCATTAGAGTTAATTTCTCAAAAAAAGTTAGATTTGACAGCTATAGCATTTGAGTGTGGCTTTTCTGACCAAAGTCATTTTACACGTTGTTTCAAAGAAATTAATGGAATCAATCCCTCAGAATATAGAAAAATCCTTTTTGGTTAATTTTCTTCAAATGTTAATCTTATTCTATTTTTAAATTAATTTTAGCAATAATTTTGAAGTCGAATTTTAAAACTAAATAACATGAAAAGGATTATAATCCTGGCTTTTGCCAATCTATTTTGGCTAATCACTTTCAGCCAAACAAGTAGCTTTGTAAAAAGTGATAGCATCATTTATCCTATTCACAAAGCGAACATTGGAAAAATTGCCTTTATGGGACAAATTGTACCTATAGAAAATTTCAAAGAAACGGATTTCTTAGAATCATTTGAACTCAAAGAAAAAACTGATTTTAATATCCGAGTGTTTTTAGGAAACTCTTTGACAAATTACCTTCATTTGCTTTCGCCAAAACTAACCGCAGATGAACTTACAAAAAATGGGAATTATCAATTTACATTTATGGTTGACAATAAGAAAATTTATGTTGAAAATCTAAACATTGGAGCAGGAAATGCTGCTAGCAAAAATCAGAAGACAATTTTAAGAGTTCCTTTAATAAGTTCAACCAATGAAGATTCTTGGGGTAGATTTCTTTGGAATAGATTTTTAACTAATGGCGGACAAGAAGCGTTTACAAATGGAGAACATCTTCTTAAAATTGAAATCAGACCTTATCTAAAATTAACCGAGGTAATATCTGGAAATATAATTGCCGAAGGACAAATAAAAATTATTATTCCTGAAATTAAGGTTAATGAAGAAATGGTTCGTTTTCAATCGATAAAGCCAATAAAAGATTGGCAAATTTCAAAAGATAATTTTGATAAATCCAAAATTGAAGAATTAAATAGAAAAATAGCCAACCAAACATTCAAAAATATTACAAGTATTGTTGTAATTAAAGAGGGCAAATTATTAATTGAAGAGTATTTTAATGATGTGAACCGAAATACACTTCACGACACAAGGTCTGTTGGCAAATCATTTGCTTCAACTATTTTGGGAATTGCCATCAAAGAAGGTTACCTAAAAAGTGAAACGCAAACACTAAAAGAGTTTTACGATCTAAAATCCTTTCAAAACTATTCCACATCAAAAGATAGTATTACTTTAAAAAGTTTGCTGACAATGAGTTCCAATTTTGAAGGTTCCGATATGAATTCTGAATCAATTGGTAACGAAGAAAATATGTATCCTACAAAAAATTGGGTTGACTTTACATTAAACCTTCCTATTGACAAAACAAAAGTAGTAGACAAGCAGTGGGATTACTTTACGGCTGGCTGTATAGTTATAGGCGACATAATTCATAAATCTGTACCAAATGGTTTAGAGAAATATGCCGACAAAAATTTATTCAAACCACTTGGAATTACTAATTACAGATGGGAATTTACACCTCAAAAAGTAGCTAATACAGCAGGTGGTATCCGATTGCGTTCGTTGGATTTTGCTAAATTTGGGCAATTATACAAAAATAAAGGTGCTTGGAATGGTAAACAAATTCTTTCGCAAGAATGGATAGCAAAAAGTTTATCACACCAAATGACAATATCAGAAAACGAGTATTATGGTTATCTATTTTGGAATAAAACGTACAAAGTAAACGGCGTAGATTATGAAGTTTATTATTCAAGCGGTAATGGTGGCAATAGAATTTTCATTTTTAAAAATCAGCCTATTGTAATTGTAATTACTTCAACAGCATATAATACGGCATACGGACACAAACAAGTTGAAAAGATTATGCAGGAATATTTAATACCAGCAATAACGAAATAACAAGAAAAAGGCATACAACAGCGTTTGGCAATATGGCGGGTTTGGGCTTAATTTAAAGTTGGTTTTGTACTTGTAAAATAGGCTTCCTTAATCCGCCACATCGCAAGAGCAAGAGAACGTTATGCAACAACTAATACAATATTACATGGGAAGAGTTCTATTTATCGTCTTATTATTAAGTTTTAAAGTCAATTCACAAGAATTGTCAGGAAGTTGGAAAGTAATCTCATATGAAGATGAAATCGCTTATTTTAATAAAATCACAGATTCAATTTCTTATAAAGATTCTTCCCGAAAAGACCAAGCAGAAAACTTCCGACAAATGTCAGAGTTAATAATATTTCCAATTACTTATAATTTTGATAACAATGGTGGCTTTGTTATGAATCATCCTATGATGGGTAAAATTAGTGGACAATTTGAAGTTGACAAATCCAATAAAAAAATAATAATGATTGACGAAAAAGGTAAAAAAGATGCGTTACCGTTTATTTATACCGATGGAATCTTATTTGTAGAAATGAAAATGGAAACTGGTTACATTAAACTTGGCTTAAAGAAAAGTTAGTCATCATTTTTGCCAGCATAACTTTTGAGATAAATTTCAAAAACAAATATTAGTCCCTTTTTATTAAAATGAAAAAATTAAACCCATCAATCAACCATCATTTACTAATAGGAATCTTCATCAGTATTTGGCTTTTCATTTTCGCTTTTTTCATAAAACCATTTGACGATGGAACAATAAGCTTTAAAATGTGGCTTCTTATAAGTGTTGGATTTAGCCTAATTGCATTTCTATGCTACGGATTACTGGCTATAATTCAAAAAAGTGTTTATCAAAAAGTGTCAAAATGGAATGTGGGTTTTGAAATCGTTAGCCTTATCTTTTTTCACCTGCTTTTTTTAGTGAGTACCTATATCTATTACAAAAGCCCCGTTCTAAATGGAGGATATGATTTTTTTGAATTTTTACGGATCATAATTCTTAAATCAGCTTTGATTTCAACCCCGATAATACTATTGGCAAGAGGATATACAATCAAGCTAATTCCTATAAAAGAAGAGTATGTAACGATTAGGGGAGAAAATAAATTTGATGTTTTAAAAATAAGAAAACGTGACTTGGTCTGCGTTTCTAATTCACAAAATTACATCGAGATTTTCTTTATAGAGGAGAGCCACCTGAAAACAAAATTAATTCGCAGCACGCTTAAAAAAGTTCGGCATGATTTTGATTTTTTAGTTCAAGTCCATCGTTCCCATTTAATAAATCCGTCACATTTTAAGGCTTGGAAAAATCGGGATACCCTATCTCTTACTCAAATTGAACTGCCTGTTTCTAAAAATTACAAGGAGCATTTATTGTCCTTATAATTTTCGTACCTAAAATGGCATATTTCATACCTAACCCCTCATTACACCGTATATTACGGTGTGTTTCAGTTTATTTTTGCCTCTCAAATCAAAATAAAATAAATTATGAAAAAACTATGGTTTAGGAGATTACGATACGCCGCTATGATATTGTTAGTCGTTTTTATTGGCGTTTTTATCTGGGCAGATAATGAATTAAATAAGGTTTTGGGCAAATCAACTGAAGTTATAACTATTTCTTCAATTGTTAAACCATCCAAAATAATTCAAATAAAAAACGCCAACGTACTTTCAGAAGATTGTACTTATTTTTTAAAAAATCAAGATGTAATTATTAAAAATGGAAAGATAATTCGTTTAGGCGTAAATCAACTTATGGATAGCACTTCTATCATTATTGATGGCACAAACAAATATTTAATTCCAGGCCTTATAGATTCCCATGTTCATTTAAAAGAAAGTAAAAATGATTTATTTTTATATTTAGTCAATGGTGTAACCTATGTTAGAGAAATGGCTGGAAGACCTATAGTTCTAAATTGGAGAAAATCAATACAAAAAAAGGGCATTGGGCCACGAATGTTTATCGTATCTCCTCCAATATATAGTGAAAGTGGATTAACCGGTTATTATTATAGTTGGACTAGACAGTCCATCAATTATTCAACTAAAAATGATGCACAAAAGGAGATAAAGAGAATAAAAGAACAAGGCTATGATGCAGTTAAAATGTATGGTTTTGTTACTGCGGAAATGTTTAAAACAACAATAGAGATGGCCAAGGAGAACAATATTCCTGTCATTGGTCATATCCCATTAGTTAATTTAAAAACTTTTTATCAATCAGGTCAAAAAGAGATTGCTCACATTGAAGAACTAACCGTAAAAAACATAGATGATTTCGGAAAATCAATTTCTAAAAATCCAGAAGAATACCTCAATTTTTTAAAAGCACATGCAGACCAAATTGCAAAAAAGCTAAAGGAGAATAACATTAGTGTTACTTCCACTATTGCGTTAATTGAAAGTCTTCCAAAACAAAGATTTTCCTTAAAATCCAGACTTAAAGAAATAGAATTAAGATATGCCAATCCTAAAATTATTGAGGGAACTGCCCTTTATAAATTAGGTTGGTTAACCGGTAGAAGTGGATTTGAATATGACGGAGAAGATAAACCTGAAGCAAGAAAATTGTCATTAATTTATTGGAATATTTATGTAAAAGCTATTCATATTATGACAAAAGCATTGGTTGATAATAAAGTTACAATTATGGCTGGAACGGATGCCAATGTAGCCACTATAGTTCCCGGATTTTCACTTCATAGCGAATTAGAATCTTTATCTAAATCCGGAATGACTAACTCACAAGCACTCTATTCGGCAACCGTTGCACCAAGTAGTTGGATGAAAAGCAATACTGGAAAAATTAAAATAGGCTATAATTCCGATTTAGTGCTACTGGCAAAAAATCCATTAGAAGATATTAAAAACACAAAGACTATAGAATATGTTTTTTTTGATAAATATAGGATTGATAAAACCCAAATCGCAACTATTTTGAAAGCCATAGAAGCGGCAAATAATGAAAACAGAAGTATAAAAATTGACGAATACTTAAATTGAAAAAACAATAAAAATAAGTGAACATCAAAAACGAATGGAGTCAAAATGTAAAATAACAAACCTTTAAACAACCAATATGTTACAATTCAACCCAAAATATTTTGCGATTACAGTCTTACTTTTTCTCATAGAAATTGCAATTGCTTTGTTTGTTCATGATAACTTTATCAGACCCTATTTTGGAGATTTTTTAGTGGTCATTCTACTCTATTGTTTTCTAAAATCGTTTCTAAACGTGTCGGTTTGGGTTGCCGCATGTATTGTGTTGGTCTTTTCCTTTGCTATCGAAATCGCACAATATTTTAATGCGGTTGAAAAACTAGGTTTACAGCATTCAGAAATTGCTAAAGCCGTTCTTGGAAATTCATTTGCCTGGATTGATTTGCTTGCCTATATTCTTGGAATTTTGACTGTAATCAGCATTGAAAAAATTCACTTTAAAACCAGAAAATAAAATGCAAATGGCTTCGCACTACTGTAGCTTGACGCCATTGCTCACGTCAAACGCATTAAAATTAAATTGAAGTTTAAACCACATAGATTCTGTGTTGATTTCCAAATAAATCTATATTTTTTTTATAATTTTGTTTTTAAGTCAGTCATAGAACTAGACTCTATAGCGTGTTTAAGCCGTTTGTGTTTGCACGCTATTTTTTTGTGCTTGTTTTTTGTTTTCATATTCTTTATCGTAAGTGGTTTTGTTTTTGAATAATGTAAAAATCATTTCTAGCAATTTTCTTTGTACAGCTACCAATGCTTTCATTTTTATTCCTTGTTTTGATACTAATCTTGCATACAATTCTCTGAAATTTTCATCCCATTTTACAGCTACCAATGCTGGAAAGTGCATTGCTTTTCTCAGACTTCTATTCCCTTTTTTTGATATTCGAGGTTTTCCTTTTACGGATGTACCCGATTGTTTTTCTTTTACATCTAGGCCTGCGTAACTGGTTAATTGTCTTTTGTTTCTTATCAGTTCAAAACCATTGGTCTCTGCCAAAACAATTACTGCTGTTAATTCTCCTACGCCGGGTAATGTACAAATGATGTCTATTTCTATTTTTAAATTTTTATCACCTTTCACAATAGAGTTAATGTCGTTTTTAATCTCTTTTTCTTGACCGTTTAAGAACCCAATTCTTGCTTTTATTCGTTTTAAACTCTTTTGATTTGGTTCAGCCTCTGATTCTTCTGCATGTAATTGATTTTTTACTATAACACGCTCTGCTACTATCTGGTCTCGTTCTCGGGTTAGTTGTTGTAGGTTTTTATAAATGTTTTTGGGGCGTTTCCATAAATCTAATTTTCTTTCCAATCCGAATTGAGCAATTGCTTGTGAACATGTTTTATCGGTAATAGTTTTAATATCTAGGGTCCTAATGTAATTACTGATTTTGTTTGGTAATATTATACTAACCTGACAATCATTCTTGTCTAAATAATAAGCGAA
>NZ_JBLVPV010000042.1:0-12382 GCF_048286775.1 Flavobacterium glycogeni | reverse complement strand
TCATTATTCAAATTTATGGACTTTAATAATTAAAATCGATAACTTCGCAAACATAGGAGAAACATAGAAATTAATTTAATTTTTGATTTAAATCTGTTCCGAACAGTCGAAATTTAGATGACATAGAAAAAAAGCCAATGCTTTTTTTTCTATTGTGTACTCTTATCATCGTCAAAATTTATTTTTGCAGGAATAAACACTATGTTTCTATGTGGTTTAAACTTCAACTTATTTTAATGCGTTTGACCTGCTCGATACATTTTTTGTTGCGTTTTACTCCACAAAATCTCGAAGTGTCTGGACGAACTGAAGAAAAAACACTCGGACAGACGAAAATTTATTGCAAAAAAGCTAATTAGCCCCAACGGGTTAGCCTATTTTATTTCTCGGATTAAATATGAATTTTGGCTGATAACAAGGGATGTACTGCATCTCTTTTTTTGTTTATTCGAATATTAAATTAAATTGAATCAATAAGATTTTTTTTTCAATTCATTAAATGTTATTTTTGATGTATTGTAAGGAATTAATCTTTTTAAAAAAAAATACTTTGAGTAATACTAAAGACTCTGGTTCAGCGCCGCTAACTTCTACTTTTTTTTCAAGAGAAAACTTGAAATTCAGCATTCATAATTTGAGCTATCTGCCCAGATGGATTATTATTATGATGGATTTTTCGGTTTTAGTATTATCCTTTTTTTTTACTATTCTAATATTTAAGGGAACTGGACTAGACTATATAATTACGCCACATAGCTTTACATTCATATCTGCCTTATTTGGGATAAATGTTTTCTTTTTCTGGTTGTTTAGAACGTATTCCGGGATTATCAGACACTCTTCTTATATTGATGCCGTTAAGCTTTTGTTTTCACAAATGGCAGTTCTGGTGCTGTTTCTTTTTTTTAATTTTGGGTACGAGTTGTTACATGGAGAGAAAGCATTTTTAAACACTGCTTTTTTCATAAACATCGTACTTTCTTTTTGTGGGTTATTTTTATATCGGGTAATAATCAAACAAACTTTTGAGATCTATTTTTCAGAACAAGGAACAAACAAATTGATCAGAACGATCATTTATGGTACGGATGCCAATGCCATATCGGTAGCGAATGCTTTAAAATTTGAAACCCCTTCCCGATTTAAAATTGTTGGGTTTGTCGATAAAAATAATCAAAATGCGACTAAACGTATGTTGGATTTACCAATTTTGGTTAAAAAGAAAAAATTACCCCCATTAATGCGTTCCGTTAACGCCCAAGCAGTTATTATTGCCGACAAAAGTTTGTCCAAAGAAGAGCAATTAATTATTGTAGACCAATGTTTAGAATTCAATTATAGTGTATTTACAGTGCCATTAATTTCCGACTGGGAAAATCAAAAAGAAATTTCACAGAAAGTAAAAAACATCCAAATTGAAGATTTACTGGAAAGAAAACCTATCGTATTAGACGGTAAATCGATATCCAAACAACTAAAGGATAAAACCATTCTAATTACCGGAGCTGCCGGATCTATAGGCAGCGAAATTGTGCGTCAGGTATTAAATTTCAATCCTAAGACAGTACTTATTTTAGATCAGGCAGAAACACCTTTGCATCATATGTTTTTAGAAATGAATGCTTTGAATTCTGATTCAGAAATACATACTATAATTGCCGATGTAAGGAATAAAGAAGCTATGGACAATGTTTTTAAAATACATCAACCTCAAGTAGTTTTTCATGCAGCTGCCTATAAGCATGTCCCTTTGATGGAAGAAAATCCTTCCCAAGCAATTCTTACGAATATTGAGGGGACCAAAAATCTAGCCGATTTGTCGTGCTTGTATAATGTCAAAAAATTTGTGATGGTATCTACTGATAAAGCAGTAAACCCAAGTAATGTAATGGGAGCCAGCAAAAGAATAGCCGAAAAGTATGTGCATTCCCTGCAATCAAAAAATCACGAAGACAGAGGGAAAAATGCGACAAAATTTATAACCACACGTTTTGGAAATGTTTTAGGTTCTAATGGTTCCGTGGTTCCTTTGTTTACTAAGCAAATTTCTAATGGAGGCCCAATTACGATTACGCATCCCGATATCATTAGGTATTTTATGACTATTCCTGAAGCTTGTCAATTAGTTTTAGAGGCAGGAGCCATGGGCAATGGTGGAGAAATTTATATTTTTGATATGGGGAAACCTGTTAAAATTATCGATTTGGCTAAAAAGATGATTAAGTTAGCCGGTTTTATCCCGGATAAAGATATCAAAATACAGATCGTCGGATTGAGACCGGGCGAGAAATTATATGAAGAATTGCTAAACGATACTTCAAAAACATTGCCTACGTATCATGAAAAAATCATGATTTCAGAGGAGATTTTGGATGAATTTGAAGACTTGAATGCCGCTATTGAAGAGCTGATACGTATTGCGAATCATTTTGACAATGATCAAATTGTAATAAAAATGAAAAAAATTGTTCCAGAGTTCAAAAGCATGAATTCCACTTTTGAGTTATTAGACAAGCAAGAAAAGCATTTGGTAGATTAAAAAAAGGCTCCAAAGTAGATTGCCCCCAAAAAGTTAGACACTTATTGGGGGCATTTTTATTTATAAAAGAATCGAGTCAGTCAAACTTAAAAAACTGATTGTTGGCTATGGCTTCTTTTAGTGGTGCTACGTCTTTTAATTTTACTTTTTGATCGAAGGCAGTAATGTGGTTGTCATGATGTACATCCGAGCCCACATAGGTATACATTCCTTTTTGCAGTAATTGCTCCGCTGTTTTAGTTATTGCAGCGCCATAATACCCTACAACCGACAGTAAATTCAACTGAAACAAGCAGCCCGCCCTTTTTAGTTTCAGGTATTCATTAAAATTATTATGATAAAATAAATACCGTTCCGGATGTGCTAATACGGGAATGTATCCTGCTATCTGTAAGTCAAATAATATGGAATACAATTGAATTGGTGCATTGATATACGATATTTCCACTAGAACGTAATTGTCTTTTAAAGTCAATAAATTGCCAGATTGGAAAAGTTGTACAAAGTGATCGTCCATCAAATACTCGGCTGCTGCATGAAAAGGAGCTGTGATGTTGTTCTTCTCGAGTTCTAAAACAGTTACTGCTTTTTTTTTCAGAATTTGTTCAGGGGTATTTTCCCATACCTGTTGAATAATATGTGGTGTCGTAATAAATTGTGAAATTCCCATGCCTTGCAGCGCTTGAGTAAGTCGCAGCGTATCCTCAAAAGTTCTTGCACCATCATCAATACCCGGCAATAAATGGGAGTGGATGTCAATGTGGTGATCCGGAATTAAATCTTTAAGTATGGGCTTTGATCGGAAGAATGTTAACATAGTGTAAAGTTAGTATTCAGTATTCAGTATTCAGTGTTCAGTTTTGAGTGTTCAGTGTTCAGTGATCGATGTTTAGTGGTAAGCATTCAGGGGTCAGTTTTAGAGTTGAGGAGTGTAGTGCAAATTCCTGCCCCTGATTGCATATTCTGTCGAAAACAGGATTGTTTTTGAACTCTTCGGCTGTTATTCTCTTTCTTCCTCTCCTTCTAGCATAATTCTCTCTGTCAGCAGTGACCACAAAATTTATATCCTCTATGGTTCCTTTAATTAGGAAGGGTGCTGTCACTTTTGACATAGTGTTTAGTTTTAATTAAAAGTAGTAAAAAATTATTTAATAATTGACAATTTTTCTTACATATTTAAATTTTTTAAGTTGCCCTCAGCAATACTTAATTATTATTATTATTATTATTAACCCGTAGGGTGTAATTAGTTTTTGATAATTATTTTACGTCAATTCGAGTGATTTTCTCCCGAAGCCTCGGGAAGAAAATTGTATCGAGAACTAGAAAATTAGTATTAAAAACGGTTCTCGTCCCGATAGCTATCGGGACATTTTTTGTTCCGTTTTACTCCACAAAAAACGAACTGACGTTTTGAATAATTACACCAACGGGTTTATTATTATTATTATTTCGTTTTTAATGCAAATTTGTTTTCATTTATTAGATATTATTCACTAGAACAGATGCATGCATGTTGAAATAGTTTTATCAGGGTGGTTGGTTGGTTGGTAGCTCCTCTCGACTGCGCTCGAGGTGACAAAACGATTGTGGTTGAACGGTGTTTTTTTGGAATGGTTGATATGATTTATTGGAAGGATTTCTCTCGACTTTGCTCGAGGTTAATGTTATTATGTTAAGGATTCGTCAGTTCGTCCCGACGCTTCGAGAGAGTAGAAATTTGCGATACAATTTTGAGCATTAAAGCTTTCGCATTAATGTTCACTAATACCAGCAACAATTTTTGCCACAGATTTAAAAGATTTTCACAGATTAAAGAAAAAGTGAATTAGATTTATAGGAGAAATCCTTTAAATCTTTGGCAAAAAAAATAAAGTAGCCCGCAAAGCGGACAGTCCTATAATTTAAATGTTTTTTTGTATTTTTAGAGTTAATTATTAATCGGAGTTTTGAGCTTGTGAAACTGGTACTATTTAAATTCCAATACATTACGTTGTATTGTGTGCCTACGCAAAACAAACTTGAACTTCAAAAAATATAATACTTAAAAATATGAAAACATCACACATTTATCCAGGAGCATACACACTGAATTCCTACATAACCGTAAAAGGATGTAGCGAAGCAATTGACTTTTATAAAAAAGCATTTGGTGCAACAGAACGAGGCAGGTTACTGATGCCCGATGGAAAAATTGGCCACGCCGAAATAGAGATCGAAGGTTCATTACTTATGATGGCAGACGAAAACATTGAATGGGGAAATAAAAGTCCTCAAACTATTGGTGGAAATCCAATGTCTTTTGGATTGTATGTAAAAGATGTAGATGAAGCATTTCAGAAAGCTGTCGATGCGGGTGCCACCGTGGTAATGCCAATTGAAGATATGTTTTATGGAGACCGAGTTGGACATGTAATGGACCCATTTGGATATAAATGGATGATAACAACCCACAAAGAAGATGTGAGCTTTGAGGAAATGCAAAAACGATCCGACAAAATGTTTTCAGGACAATAATCCATTATTGGTAAATTGAACAAAATGATTAAAGAATAGCGGGGAAATTATCTCCGACTCTTGACTTTTTGTATTTTTATGAGTGGTTTATTTGTTTTATAGCGATACGGAATACTTATTAATTCGGGATTAAAGCTTATCAAGAATGGAGTTTTTGATTTTATGCAAAAAAAGGGATTCTCTATACCTTATAAAATTTTCATTTTACCCCGGCTCTAAAGGGAGCCGAAAACTTAGAAGTTGCTACAGATTTTTACCGATTTTTTGTTCGTGTCAATTTGTGTTTCATTTCATGAACGACTCTGGGGATCTGTCCCGAGGTGGTTTAATCTAAAAATAAATTTTTTTATCTTTGCTACATGCACAATCATTTAATAAACATTATTTCCCAAAAAGTTTTACTTTCTGACACTGATATTAAATTGTGCAATGACTATTTTGAGCCTGTACTTTTTCCTAAAAACAGCATTATTGAAGCAGAAGGAAAAATCCCGAATTATTTATATTTTGTAGTGTCAGGTTTTATGCGATTATTCCATTACAATGACAGTGGTACTGAAATTACATCACATATAAATTGTCCTCCTGGATTTATCACTTCCTATTTTAACTTCATCAATCAGACAAAGGCAAATGACAATGTAGCGTGTATTACAGCATGTGAATTATTGAGAATTACAAAAAACGATTTAGACTTTCTTACTCAACAAAGTGCGGCTTTTAAAGACTTTAGCATTGGGGTTTTTCAGCAGTCAATTGCCTACAATGAAAACCGTTCTAAAGAATTGGCAACACTAACAGCTGAACAACGCTATCATAAATTAATTGACAACTATCCCGCTATACTTCATAATGTACCCATTCAGTACATCGCTTCTTTTCTCGGCATAAAACCACAAAGTCTTAGCAGAATAAGACGACAGCAAATTAAGTAACAAATGTTAAGTGGTTTCGGTTAGCATTTTTACAATTTTGTACCATCATTAAAAATAAAAATATGGTACAGAAAGATTTAGCATTGGTTACAGGTGCAAACGGGCATCTTGGTAACAACTTAGTAAGGCTGCTTATCAGCAAAGGAATTCCAGTAAGGGCTTCTGTCCGTAACATTAAAAACAAAGAACCTTTTGAAGGTTTAGATTGTGAAGTGGTTCAATCTGATATTTCAGATAAGCAATCATTGGTGAATGCTTTGCAGGGAGTAGCTACCTTTTACGCAGTAGGTGCAGTTTTTAAACTTTGGGCAAAAGACCCTAAAAAAGAAATTTACGACGTCAATATTGAAGGCATAAGAAATAGTATTGAAGCCGCGGCAGCAGCAGGCGTGAAACGAATTGTTTATGTGAGTTCTATTGCGGCTTTAAATTATTCCAAACTTCCTACGAAGGAAAGTTTTGGACAAAATCCTGATAGAAGGGATATGTATTACAATTCAAAAAATGACGGTGAAAAATTAGCCTTTGAGTTGGCAAAAAAACATGCTATTGAATTAGTTGCCGTTTTGCCTTCTGCAATGATTGGTAGCTCTGCTTTTGCACCGTTAAGTGTTTCTTACAACATTATAAATTTAATCTTAAAAAAAGAAATACCGGTCGAAACAAATATCACCCTGAATTGGATTGATGTAAAAGATGTAGCCGAAGGCTGTTACTTGGCAGCAACAAAAGGCAAAAATGGTGAACGCTACATTTTAGCAAATGAGAAATGTACTTCTATCAAAGAAACAACAAAAATTGCACAAGAATTATTTCCAGACTTGAAAATAAAACTTCCAACAGCAGTTCCAAAACCAATTTTATTTATCATAGCTTGGGTTATGGAAGTTGGGAGTAAGATAAACGGCAAAGCACCTTTATTAAGTACCAAAGATATTGCTATGTTTTCAGGGCTTCAACAAGACTTTGACATTTCAAAAGCAAGGACAGAATTGGGTTTCAACCCAAAAAACTCAAAAGAAGTGGTTAAGGAAGCAATGTTATATTTGAAAAAAAATGAAACTCGGTTACCGTGACAGAATAAGGGTATGCAGTTAAACAAAAGTTTTGTGATTTTGGGGCAGAAGTGCTACATCGAAACTTCTTTTTAGGATTTTTTTTAAGAACGATGAAACGGTCTTTTCCAGAAAGAATTTTAATTATAGTTTAAATCCCATATGTTTACTTTCTAATTAACCCGTTGGGTGTAATTAGTTTTATTTTATAATTTTCGTCAGTTCGAGGCTTAATTTTTTTACAAAAAAACAATATAAAATGACATTCATTGTGTCACCCTGAGCAGAGCCTGCCCTGAGTTTTTATCGAAGGGTCGAAGGGCTACGTAATAAAAAACGTCATTGGTAGTGATTTTCGTCAGATACCTAAGCTTCGGGAGTATCGAGCATCTCCACTTCGGTCGATATGACGTAGAAAATTTTTGACTTAAAAACAATTTTCGTCCTGATAGCTATCGGGACATTTTTTGTTCCGTTTCACTCCACAAAAAACACTGACAATGACGTTTTATTGAAAGTAAATAATTAGGGCTTACTAATTTTCTTTTTTAGCTCACTTAACTTTTATTATAAGTGGTGTTCGCTGAATCTTCGATTTGTCTTGATCAAAAAAGAAACAAAAAAATATTCATGGGTTATTATTGTTTTTTGGTATTCATGAATCTTCGATTTCAAGTCTTCACTTCCTCGTCGGTCAAATTAGTTTTCGAATACTAAAAGAAAAGAATTGTTCATGCGCTAATATTTTAATTTGTATTCACGAATCTTCGATTTCGCTATGCTCAAACAGCTTTTCTTTTTACGTATTCTTTAAACATTTGACACTCGACTGCGGAAGCTAAGGACAGTTAAACCTCGGAAATAACAGCAATTAGATATATAATTGAATACAATCATACAAAGTCATTTTATATTGCTTTTTTTGTAAAAAAATTAAACCTCGAATTCACCCTTCGATTAAAACTCAGGGCAGGCTAATAATTACAACCACTGGGTTGACATTAGTAAACTCAAAATTCAAAACTGATCTACTGTAGCATCTGTAAACGTTTCACCAGTCGCGTAAAAATGTAAACCAACATAAAAAAGGAAGCTCACTTATCCCGAAGTTTCGGGACTTTTAAGCGAAGTCTATTTAAATTAGCAGGGAAGAGGTTAGTCATTTTTTTATGGCTGTTTGTACCAGTTTGCAACACTAATTTTTGGACGTGCAGAGAAAAAAAACTATTTTTGATACAATCAATGATAGTATCAATGAAGTCCTCTTGTACTGTTATTTTTTTTACTGTATTGAATATGAAATAATTAAAAACAATTTAAATTATGGATAATCAAGATTTTACCACAACCCTGTTGGTAGACCAAACTCCTGCAGCAGTATTCAATGCCATCAATAATGTTCGCGGATGGTGGTCAGAAGAAATTGAAGGCAGTACAGACCAACTCAATGATGTGTTTAGCTATCATTATGAAGACATCCATCGGTGCCAAATGAAATTAATAGAAGTGATTCCAAACGAAAAAGTCGTGTGGCTTGTGATGGATAACTATTTTAAGTTCACTAAAGACAAAAGCGAATGGACAGGAACCAAAATTAGTTTTGAAATCTCTAAAAAGGATAACCAAACACAACTAGTTTTCACTCACTTGGGTCTAGTTCCCGAATATGAGTGCTACGATATCTGCAGAGATGCATGGAGTAATTATATACAGAATAGTTTGCGAAGCCTTATCACGACAGGTAAGGGTCAGCCGAACAGCACTGGCAATCCAAGAACTGCAGCCGAAAAGAAACTGTCTGCGGAAGGTAAAGAATAAAGAAACTGAAAGGACACTATTTGCGGGCAAGCCTTACCAGCGTTTCAAAATGAAGAACAGAAAATTTGGACGGCAGTTCGCAAAAGGGGATGATGCATTTACGGTTCAAAGTCAACTATATGAGTGGATTTAGTTTTATGGCTGGGATGTATAAGTTGGCAGCAAGACTAATGATCGTTCAGGCCGACATCAATGTCATTAAGTTAAGGTTTCGTCAGTTCGTCCCGACGCTTCGGGAGAGTAGCAATTTTCGATAGAAAATTGTTGTGAAATATCGAGAACTCTTTTATAACAAAGGTTTCTCGATACAATTTTAAACATTAAAGCTGTAGCATTACTGTTTAAAATTACTAGCAATGACGTTTTATTGAAAGTAAATAATTAGGGCTTACTAATTTTCTTTTTTGCTTGATCAAAAAAGAAACAAAAAAATCAAGTCTTCACTTCCTCGTCGGTCAAATTAGTTTTCGAATACTAAAAGAAAAGAACTCGCTACGCTCAAACAGCTTTTCTTTTTACGTATTCTTCAAACATTTGACACTCGACTGCGGAAGCTAAGGACAGTTGAACCTCGGAAATAACAGCAATTTGATATATAATTGAATACAACCTGAAAAAGTCATTTTATATTGCTTTTTTAGGATAAAAATTACAGCTCGAAGTGACGGTCAAAATGGCTTAACTTAATGACATGGAGCCCGACATGTTACATCACCAATTGCAAGACATCGTGCGCCAATTAAAATAACACCTAATGAGAATGGAAAATAAAAAGGAGTTGTCACCAGAACAATTTTCAGCACTACTAGGTGCATTAAAAGACCGTTTTGAGAAAAACATAAACCGCCATAAAGGTCTTGAATGGGGTAAAGTACAAGCAAGGCTGGAAGCCTCCCAAAACTTCGGGATTGAAAAACTGTGGTCGCTCCATGAAATGGAAAGAACCGGTGGTGAACCGGATGTTGTAAGGCATGATAAAAAGACGGGTGAATACATTTTTTATGATTGTTCAGCAGAAAGTCCTAAAGGCCGCAGAAGTGTTTGCTACGACCGCGAAGCGCTGGAGTCAAGAAAAGAACATAAACCTGCAACTAGCGCTACTGATATGGCTACTGCCATGGGCATTGAACTTTTAACGGAGGGGCAATATCGAGAGTTGCAGCAACTTGGAAATTTCGATACGAAAACATCAAGCTGGGTGAAAACACCTTCTGAGATTAGAAAACTTGGTGGTGCCCTTTTTGCTGATTTTCGTTACGGCAATGTCTTCGTGTATCATAACGGTGCAGAATCATACTATGCTGCCAGGGCGTTCCGTGGCTCGCTACCGGTTTAAATATTGAACATACTGCTAATTGAATTTGAGAACGGATCAGCTGAGAAAGAATTGTCAGGTATGCCGAATGAATAAGCAAAGCCCAGTTGTCACAGGCTGTTGCAAATGGTTTGGGCAATAGAAATGAATGCAACGACTTTGTTTTTTCCATTACTATTGTTATGGTGGGTGTGTTTTGTGAGAATTTGGTTAAACCGAAAATTAACGATAATTTAGTCCCAAACCCGCTATAGTAGCAACAGGTCAGACTGTCTAAAAATCTAAAACAAACCTCTGAGAATTCCATATTTGAAATTTTTCAAAGACAGGAGTCCGAATATGAAATATTAAAATGGAAGTTTTTTCACAGACTGACGTTATGCGCAACTTAAAGAAAATCCGCTTAACATAAATTTTAGACTATGACAAAACATAATTTGCTTAGAATGGACAATGTCGGAATTGTGGTAGAATCTCTTGACGAAAGTATTTCTTTTTTTCTTGAACTCGGCCTAAAATTAGAAGGAAGAGCAATGATTGAAGGCGAATGGGCGGGACGTATAACGGGACTTGGTAATCAATCCGTAGAAATTGCCATGATGGTTACACCAGACGGAAACAGCCGACTGGAGCTATCGAGATTCATTAATCCGAAAGCAATAGAAGATCATCGCAACGCTCCGGTAAATGCCTTAGGTTATTTACGAGTTATGTTTGCGGTTGCTGACATAGACGATACGCTCGATAGACTTTATAAACATGGTGCACAACTTGTCGAAGAAGTAGTTCGTTACCAAGACTCCTATAGACTTTGTTACATTCGTGGACCCGAAGGGATTTTAATCGGAATTGCTGAACCACTTAAAAAAAAATAAGCAGCGCATAACAGCAACTACAACGGATTTGGGCAATTGACTTAATGGGAAAATTGGTTTGTATTTGTGAGAATTTGATTAATCCGAAAATAAGGCTTAATTTAATCCCAAACCTCTTGTAATAAGGGAACGTCAGACTGTCTGAAAACATAAAAACAACCCTCTGAGAATTGCATATTTGAGATTTTTCAAAGATGGGAGTCCGAATATGAAATATTAAAATGGCGGTCATTGTAAAAGAAGCCACAACTAAAACTAAAGGTACGACTTCCAATATTTTAGTATCCGACAAAATTATTTGAATATAAATATATATTTATTGTTTATCAATAATTATTTGCTATTTTTGTGATGTAATTTTAACTTTTAACAATTATGTCAAAAACAAACAACATCGTATTTAAAGGCTTACATATTGTGGCTTGGGTCATCTTCGTTGGCTTGTGTATTGAGGCTGGAGGTTTGATAGTCAATTTTATTTTCAGTCTCTATAGACCTGAATTTGTCCAAAATCTTTATCAAAAGTTGGACTTAAGTGAAATGTATGAACGTAGTAAATGGGCTTTTTTCAGTATGTATAGTTTTATACTTGTCATAGCGATTTTGAAAGCTGTCCTATTTTATGTAGTCATCAGATTAGTGAGCAAAATTGATTTGTCAAAACCATTCAACAGCTTTGTTTCGAAACAAATTTCACAAATTAGTTATTACACTCTTTCAATTGGACTATTAAGTTACATAGCTCGACAATCAGCTAAGAATTTAGTGCATCGTGGTTTTGTCACCGACAACTTAAATCCCTTTTGGGCAGATAGTCAAGCATTTATTTTGATGGCGGCTGTAATCTACGTTATTGCGACTATCTTCAAAAAAGGAATAGATATTCAAAACGAAAACGATTTAACTGTTTAAGCCATGCCCATAATTGTAAACTTAGATGTGATGATGGCAAAACGGAAAATTTCTCTGAATGAACTTTCTGAAAGAGTTGATTTGACATTATCTAACCTTTCAATCTTAAAGACTGGAAAGGCAAAGGCAATCCGATTTAGTACCTTGGAAGCTATTTGTAAAGCCTTAGACTGCCAACCAGGCGACATTTTAGAATATGCAAACGACAAATAAGAGCAACGACCGCCTAACAGCGGTAGCTGTTGCACAACCGTTCTAAAAATCTAAATCGGTACAAAACAATATAAAAACAACCTCGTTTTAGACTGCACCCAAAAGTTTAGACAAATTTATAATTAATTTTGACAATAGTGAGCTCGATATTTTATCGGGCTCATTTTGTTTAAATTTGATTTGATTCTTTCGTTATTGTAATA
>NZ_JBLVPV010000041.1:0-12727 GCF_048286775.1 Flavobacterium glycogeni | reverse complement strand
AATTTTAGTTGCTACAACTGCGTCGTCTTCTTTTTTTTGTCATTGTAAATGTTTTTTAATTAGTTTTACAAAGGACTAACATTTTCAGGTGACGCGCTACCGAAGGTTTAGTTCAACCGCCGTTTGGCAATATGGCGGGATTAGGATTAATGGAAAGTTGGTTTTGTACATGGAAAATTAGTGTTTAACCGAAAGTTTAGGCTTCCTTAATCCGCCACATCGCCAAGCGGCCAATCGTTAGCGGTCATTGTATCGTGATTTTCAATAAATGACAAAAGTGACATTGACAGGCATGTTTAATAACCAGTTATCAACTTAGAAAAATGAAAGTCCATACTACAAATTATTTTGACACTTTTATAGAAATTGCAGAAGACACAAAAGTTGACTGCGGAACAAAACCACCAGTTAAAGAAAATAGAACTATTGCCGAGATGCAGTATGATTTGATAGCGAGAAATCCATATAAATTTACTTCCGACGATATATTGTTTCAGGTGTTTGCAGACAGAAATGACTTGACCAAAACCGAATATAAACAGGCCCAAGAACAGTTTTTTTCAAAAGGACAAGCCTGTCTCAGAGCATCGCCGTTGACAAAAACATATGGCTTTGGAATTCACTTTGACAGTAAGGGGAAAATTGCAATTTACGGAGCGGAAACACCTGAATATGCAAAATTTACTACCGACAATAATTTGAAAAAAGTAAAAGCTGTACGATCAAAAAGATAAACGAGTGAAGTTAAATTATGGAACAACGAACCCCCCCCCACTGGAGCTCGTTTGTCAACGTTCTTTGGTGCTTGATTGCATCGAGTGCCTACTTAAATTGCTTGGTAAATCGTAGCGTTTGTAACGCGGTTAATGACAAGAAATTGTATTTTGCACTTAGGCAGCTATTGGTGCTTTGCTCTTGCCGCCCACAGCTAATCGAAGGCTGCAGGAAAGAGTTTGAATTATAGTTGAAATCCCATATATTTACTTTCTAATTATCAAAATTGAGTTCGTTTGGAGGTTTTTAGACGAACTGACGTTATGGGCAAGTTTAAAAAATGCGTCGTCCTAAAATAGGTTGACTAAAAATTTAAAAACTAATAATATGAAAAACACTCTTTTAATTGCACTTACTTTAATAGCAAATTTTGTTAGTGCCCAAACTCAATTAAGCGATTATTACGACGCTAGTTCTGCTAACAGACCTGAATTTTCTTATAATATAACAGTGAGAATTCAAAAAAATGAAGGAGCAACTACTGATGCAAAGCGTTATACAGCAACATTAGTACAAGCATCGCCAGATTCCAAAGGGTATTATAATGCCAATCGTGATAATAAATTTTACACTTGTAGTCAGTTAGGGAATATCTGTAATCCTAATAACTTTCATCGAATAAGTGTAAAGATATTTTATAATTGTAATGGTCAACAAAAAGTTACAAGTATGAGTTTTAGCAATTTGAACGATCAGCAATTTGTTTCCGTCGTTCTTGGAGCTGGCGGAAAATTCTGTGAGTCAATAGATTTTAATTCTATGGAAGCAACAGGTGCTGTTTTAAACCCAATGCATTTGGGACAGATTATTGATAAAATAAATCAAATAGGAACAACGACGACTACTCAAAACAATTCTAATAATAACAATCTTACGACTCAAACGGTAACAACAAAGACAAGTAATCAAACAGAAAATACAACCGCCAAACCATTAGATAATTACGACCCTAATACAGGTTTGTACACAAATCCAATGGCGAACAACACTAGCACTGGCTCTAGTGAGGTGGATAATTTTAACAAAGGCTCCCAACAAGCGCAACAAATTGTTGATGTCGCAACAGGAATAGTAGACTTATTTGCTCCCACTCCAGCACAATTGCAAAGAAGAGCAGCTACAACAGCAGAATATGAAAGAAAGAAAAAAATTGAAGATGATATTAAGTGGGAAAATAAAAAAATTGAAGATGGGGAACGATTTCGAGTATTATATCTCCCATTAATGAATGAAGCCATTAATGGAGACGAAAACACCAGAATGATTTTATACTACTCTAGTTATCATTTATTATCAACACAACTTGTGCCACAGAGAAAGGCATGGTTTGATAATGCATACAAAAACGATAATCTAGATGCTGTTTTAGAAATGTCAGCCAAATTGGTTGCAGATGGCAAAGACGGAATGCCACTGATAGAACGGGCCGCTAGTTTAGGAAGCGCAGATGCAATGTTAAAATTGGCAAGATGGTATGATTCAAAAAGCTTTTCATACCAGGGAATTAATATAAAAGGTGGTGGAAACGCAAAATTAGCTATAGAATGGTATACGAAAGCTGCAGAGTTAGGTAGCCCAAATGCCATGTACTATCTGGGAATGATTTATAAATATGGCTGTTCCGAAAAAAAATATAATACTCATTGGGAAAAACACAAAATAGGAACTAATGAAAAAATAGCTTTCGAGTGGTTTACAAAAAGTATTGTACCTAATTACAAAATTTCGTTGTACTATTTTTGGAATAAATCTGGTTTTAAGGATTACACCAGCATTGGTTCTTATTTTGAAAAGGAATCATATTTAGAGTTAGCAATAATATACAAAAAAGGAGAAGTAATTGCTAAAAACAAAGCCAAAGCGGAAGAATTTGAGAATAGTTATAAAAATTTTGTGCCTGAACCTGAGTATGCAAATAAGGCAGAAGATGCAAAAGCGCAAAAATTAGCTTATTTAGCCAGGATCAGAGCCACCTCCATCAAATCGGATTCAGGTCTGGAATATAGTATCATTCAAAAAGGATTTGGTGGGAAACCAGTTGAAGGAACAACTGTTTATGTGCAATATTCTGGCTATCTTGAAGATGGAAGCCTTTTTGACAGCACTTATGAAGAAGTGATTAAAACCTATGGAAAATTTGATCAGGACAGAGCTTCACAAAATGGCTACCAGCCTTTTCCTTTTCAGTATGGTAAAAAAGACGGCTTAATCCTAGGTTTCTTAGAAGGATTGAATAAGATGTCTTTTGGCGATAAAGTGGTATTATTTATTCCATCAAAATTAGGGTATGGAGAAGGAGGTACCGGTAGTGTTATCCCCCCCAATGCAAATATTATTTTCGAAGTTGAATTATTGGAAACATTGCCTGTTGTTGCTCCAAAACAATAAATCACAATTTTAATTATAGCAAAGGTTATGTCTGTTAAACTTATACGAAGTACTCTTGATGTTTCAAATAAAAAAAACAATTTCTGCAGTATAGAACAAAAAAAGGAGGCCTTTTAAAGGGCCTCCGATTGTAGATTCTGATTTACCATTTATCAACTCATACCGTTAAGCATGAAATGATTATTTGAATTAGCTTTTCTTTTCAGATAGTTTTACTCAAGTGATTAATCAAAACCACACTCAAAGATACAATTATACAAACAGTAAATAATTAGAAATAAACGCTTTAACTATTAATTAACCTATTAACTATGAAAAACCCGCTGTATAGTAAGTTCAGGATTAAGGATTATATTTGTATAGTTATAATAGGATTTATTTAATAATCTATATAGTTATTTTAGGACGGGACAAGGACGGGTCAGACGGGTCAAAGGACGGGACAGGACGGGTCATTGAGAATAGATAAAGCATAGATAAAGCATAGATAGTGTATGGATAATGCAGAATGGCTTGTGTCAAATAATAAAACAGAAAAGAAATAATATTAGACAATAAATATTTCCCTTTTTGTACTTTACCTTTGTCGAACTTATAAAAAAAACATTCGCATTAAAGTTTAAAGGCCCGAATTCAATATGAAACGAGAACATTATATCCCATTTGATAAGGAATTCTTACTCGAACAACAACTGGCAGAATATATTGGAGATATAAAACAGATTGAGGATTTCAAAAAGCTATTCGATATAATTGAACATTATTTCCACTACGAAGCATTTAACCTAATCCGTAATTTAAAACAAAATTATGCATTATTCGACCCAGATATAAATCTAAAAGAACGAGTAGCATTTATTGGCAAAAGTGACTTTTCGCTTTTCAAAGAAACCCTTCTTAAAGTTCTTGATTTAAGTAATTACAGTCGTGTGGATCAAGAAACTTTAGACAAAGCTTTCAAAGATTCAGATTTGATAGGTTTAAAACTTGCCATTGATTTAGGTGCATATAAAGATTATGAAATATATGTAAGAGGTCAACATACAACGACAGAGAAAGTAAGTAAACTCTTTTTTTGGAAGAAGGAAATAGAGATTGAATACTATGATCGTGTCATGATTTACCTTAATTATCACGATACAAGTTACTATAACGAAAAAAAAACTCGATTAGACAAAATGCCGATTGACCCTGGGTCGATTGTATTAAAAATCTTCAAGCGCGTTCCTAAAAACGATCTAGAAACTATATTCCCGAATGCAGTCCCAATGATGTCAAAAACCGATAAAATATTATTATGGGTGCCAGGTCTTGTAGGGGGTGTTTCGTTATTGAGCACTAAAGTAATTCCAGCATTAATTGCAATGCAGGCGGCATACCAATCTGGTGAAACCATAGATTTGTTAAATAGTAAAACCTCATTAAATCAAGGTTTAATTGCCCTTGGAATATTGGGTGCATACTTGTTCCGTCAATACAATAACTTTGTAAACAAGAAAATAAAATATTCCAAAATGCTTTCGGATAGTCTTTATTTTAAAAATCTGGGAAATAATAGCGGTGCCTTTTATTCTTTATTAAACTCTTCGGAAGAAGAAGTACTTAAGGAAACAATCTTGGCATACTCTTTTTTAAACAGAAGTAAGGAACCCTTAACAGCTTCAGCACTCGATCAACAAATTGAATCGTGGTTTAAAACAAAGCATAGTACTGACCTTGATTTTGATGTAAAAGACGCTTTATTGAAATTAAAAGACATTGGTCTTGGTATCGAAACGAATGGTAAATGGGAAGTTATACCTTTAGACAAGGCTCTCATTAGAATAGATGAAGTATGGGACGAGGTTTTTGAATATAACCGAAAATAGTTTTTCCCCGATAACTCGGATTTAGATGAATGTCAAAAAAAATCAAAATCGGCTGTTGCAATAATTTGCAATAGCCTATTAAAATATAGCATAAAAAAATGCTAGACTCTTGTGAAAGAATCTAGCATTTTTAGTATTAGGAAGCCTGTTTTATTTTTTGACTATTTTGTCTGTAAATAGTACTTTGCTGTCAGCGCTCAAAGTGTAAATGTAAACGCCTCTTCTAAGTTGGCTCACATTTATTTGTGTTGTATTTTCAGTTGTGTTTCCAATTATTTCTACTGGTGTTCCAACTAAAACTCCAAAGATGTCATATAGTCTTAACGACATATTTTTTTTGGTATCCGTTTTTATGGTAATGTTAACGAAATCAGTTGCTGGGTTAGGGTAAGTTTTTACTGAAAGCCCTGCATTTGCTTCAGAGTCTTTTGGTGATAAAGCTTGAACAACGGTTACGGTAAAGGAACAGCTTGTTGTATTTCCAGATGCATCAACTACTTCATAGGTATTAGTTGTTGTACCTATTGGAAAAATACTTCCTGATGTAAGTCCCGCAGTTTGTGTGACAGCAATTCCTGAGCAATTATCAGTTCCTACTGGAGCGGAGTACGTTACTATCGCTCCATGTAATTTACCTTCTTTTTTCTGAATGATGTTAGCTGGACAGCTTAGCATTGGTAATTCATTATCGGTTATCGTTACGTTAAATGAACAGGTCGCTGTATTGCCAGAGGCATCCGTTACTTGAAATGTATTGGTTGTTGTTCCTATTGGGAATATAACACCCGAAGCCAATCCAGCTGTTTGAACAGTGGTTGCTCTTGGGAAATTGTCAGTTCCTATTGGGGCTGTATAGGTAATTACTGCACCACATATTCCTGTGTCATTACTTTGTGTGATTGTAGTTGGAGCTGCAATAACTGGTAATTCCGTATCAGTTATTGTTAGAGACTGACTAACATCAGCAGCAGCTAAATAATAGTCATTTCCTGACTGAGAAGCTGTGATTGTAGCAGTGCCTGCATTAATTATTTGGATTTTTCCGTTACTAATTTTTGCAATAGTTTCATTAGAACTTGCATAGGTAATCGCTAAACCAGATGTAGCCGTGGCTGTTAGATCAAAAAAAGTAGCACCATTCGTAACATCAATTGATGGGAAGTTGATGCTTTGTTGTGCTTTTTTAAGATCAAAACGAGCAATAACGGGTCCGTGATCAGATGTTGTATTTACATAATTAGAAATATCCAAACGCGGGTCATAAACGGCAACGGAATTCGGAACGTACTCGCTCGTTAATTCATTAGAAACAATAATGTGATCTAAAAAACCTCCAGAACCAAGATAAGAATAAGCTCCTGCTTTGCTGATGTCTAATGTTAAAGCATTATAACGATCGGTGTCTTCCACCATTTTTTGATAGGATGAAGGATTAGGAGTAATAACTGATACATCTACATCATCGTTGTAATCCCCTAAAATCATAAAGTTTGCATTTGGATATTCTGCATCCAAACTGTCCTTTAAAAATTCAACGTCGTATTTACGCATATTGTATTTAGAGATGTCGCTACCACTATTGGCTCGGGCATGAATGTCAATGATATTAATTTCTTTTTTTACTCCATTAATATTGGTTTCAATATTCACTAAATAAGGCAAACGTCCTGAGGCGAAGAAGCTAGAACTGTTTCCACCTGGATAATTAGGTAAATTGGTGTTTCCGGCACGAATATTATCGTATAATTCGCTAAACAAAACACGTGTTTTATTTACTTTGGTTGTTTGAGTATTGTAAAGAACGACCAATTTTTGAGGAGGGAAAAGGGGATCTGGTGGAGTAAATGAATAAGACCAAACTGGCGAAATACTTTTGTCAAATGTTTTACCGTTAATGCTTATTTTTTGGATCAGACTATCCAAAGAAGGTTCATCGGAGACTTCTTGAACTACGTAAACATCGGCATTTAATTTATTCATTACTTTGGCTACATTATCAACTTGCAAAGCATCATCGATTGGGCCAAATTCTCCGCTTGTTCCAACTACATTGCTTCCAAAAAACTCTAAGTTGTAACTTACGATATCGAAGGTTTCAGATTTTGGCAAAGACGAACCTGTAAAGAAACCTATTTGTTGGTTTAGTCCAGTAGCAGTTGCGGTTAATGAGCCTTCTAAATTTAACGCTTTTACAGCAGGGGCAAAACGAGCATAAATAGTTTTACCTACTAATGCGTCAGCTGCTGAAATAACCAGGCTTGATTGAAAATTTATATTGTCAAGAGCTAATTGATACTCTGATGGTGCTGAGATTGTAAAATCACCATAACCTCCAGCCATGAAAATAAAGGATTGACTGTCGGAAGTTGAATTTGGGTTCACTTCGCCAAAATTTAAAGTAGGATTAGAGGCTAAAAAAGTTGACTCATTAGTAATGCTCACATCGTCAATTGTCCATTCAGCAGCATTGTCTCCACCTGAAGCTGTAGTTTCATATACCCAAGCCACATAAGTGTTATTGGTTTTATAGGCTTCTAAATTGATGAATTTAGATTGTTTGAATACACCTGTAGTTGAAGGAAAATCACCTTCAAGTGCAGTCCAAGTGGCAGTTTCTGGGCTGCTTGTTCCATCATAATCAAGAGAAACCATTAATTTTAAGTTAGGACCAGAATAGAATTTACGTGCATAAAATGATACTAGAGGGAATTTATCAAAACCATCCAAACGTAATTTAGGTGAAATTAACCAGTCCTTACTTGCTCCGTTTTCAGAGTAACCATTTATTAACACTGCAGCTGGAGAACTATTAAAACGGCTACTTGTACTAGCCCATTTAATTTTATCACCTGCTGTACTGTGAGCCGTCCAACCACTGTTTGTGAGTACATTTACATCGTTAAAATTTTGAGAATAAGGATTGATTCCTACACCGGATAATCCCAGTGTTTTAGTACTCGCTCCTGAAGTTTGATGGATTATTTGTCCTGAAAAATTAGCTGTTGTATTAGGTGTAAATCGTGCATAAACCGTAGGAGTATTGTTAGTATCAAAATCTTGTGTACCAAAAACCAAAGAAGATTGGAAATTATCGTTTGGATTTTTTGAAATTGTAAAATTATTTGAAGCAGTTACCGTGACCACATCATTAAGATGTATTGCCTGAATTTGATAGCTGATTGTTTTTGATTCAAAATTTTGTTCTGAAAAACCAAAATCTAATGCAGCTTTTGTTGTTGATAATGATGGAACTATAATATTAGAGGTTCTTACATTCAGCTGATTACTGTCGGTTTGAAGATTACCATAAAAATCCTCTGAAATAGAATAAAGAATATAATTAGTATCAATAGTTAAACCGGAAATACTTTTAGTATAAGTCAAGATTCTATCGGTAACATCAAACATACCAGATTGCAAAGCGGCATTTCCATTGGCATCTAAACCAGATTTTATTTGAGCAGCACTAGGTTTTGAATTTCCGGAGGCTAATAATACAAAATACGTTTTTCCAGTTTCGTTCAGTTGAATTGAAAAGTCAAAACCATTGGATAGGATGTTTTCTATTTTTGGATACCCCTCAGTGAATGCAGGTGGAGTAACGTCATTTTGAATACTAATATTATCAATGGCAAAGGAAGGACGTGAGCCAGCTCCGGAATTTTGTTTAGAAACCCATCTTAATTGAACCACCTCTTGATTGTCGCATTCAGCGGGTAAAATTATTTTGATAGTTATTGGGTTTAAAGCTGTTGTTACTCCTGAAGTCGTTTGTTTAACAGTATTGCTTAAATACGAGGTTACTGGTAGCGTATTAAAAATAGACGTGTTGCCTATTCGATATTGTAAAACCATTTCATTAATACGGGTATTGCTCGTTCCGTCATAAGGATTACGAATCACCATAGCATCATATTGTACTTCAATACCTGACTTTCCTAGTGTATTGATAGCCAAACCAATCGTTAGGTCTAAAGAGCCGGAGTTTAAAAATCCAATTTTTCCATTGTAATTGTGGATATTTCCACTCGTGGTAGAAGCTGAACTGCTTGCTGTTAAGAGTCTGTCTCCTACTAAGATGGCGTTTGTATTGTACGAACTTCCAGGAGCAGCACTTGCAGTCCAACCTTGAAATCCTGAAGGATATGTGGTTGAGGCTGGTGCCAATGAAGAAAAATCTTGTACGTAAGGCAAATTTTGTGGCACTGGTGATGTTCCCTGAGCAAATAAGGACAAGGAAAAGCAACAAAAAAGACTTAAAAAAGCCATGAGATGGCGAGTTTGGTAGAAGTGTTTCATTTGTTAAAAAATAAGGTTTTTAGAATCCAAATGTAGCCTCTTTAAAGTTAAACTATTATTATAAAATTTATAAGTTTATTGTATTTGCTTAAATGTTTTTAGATTAAAATTGTTAAAAATTGGTTGGTAAGTTGAAGTATTTCGTAATTATTATCTTTGAAACTATGATATTAATGGGTTATTCATAATTTTTTTAATTACTTATTTCTTGTCAATTCTTAGCTAATCCGCTATTTCCTTTAGATAGCTGTTTATTTTTTGGTTGCTTATAACGGGTAATAGTCTATCTACATTTATGTATTGTGGGTGTGCAGTATATTTCTGGAGTAATTCTTTTGAAATGGTAAGGAGGGGGAATGCGAGTAGCAGTTGTCGTGCAGGGGAGAGGCCGATGAAAAAAGCCCTCCAGAAAATCCAAAGGGCTGATAATTGAAGATGAATTTATTTTTTTGATTCTTCTACAGAAACTTTTCTAAAATCTTTTAAAAGTTTTTCTAGCTCCAAAGTTGATTTACGAGCTCTTGGCCCGGCTGCTTTGATTCCTTTCTCGATAAGTAGTTCTGATTCTGTTTTGAATGTTTCGAATTCAGCGTTGATTTTTGCAACTAAATCTTTCATGATGATATTTACTAAAATTAGTGCGCAAAAATAAAAATTTGCCTGTTAGATATAACTAATTTGTTGTTAAAATTCTCACTTTTTTATGAGTAGCTGCGGTATCTAATTCAATAGATAAGAATGATAATTGGCTATAAGCGACTTAAGAGTGATTACTCGATTTTAATTTCATTAGCCACCAGTTTTCTAAAGACCCAATTTTTACCTGTTCCAACAGTTTTACATTCTCTTCGATCGTGTTTTGAAAAAACTCTGCCATAATTTTGGCGATATCGCTAGAGTGAATATCAATTGTGTTTTTCTTTAATATTTTTCTTATCCTTAGAAAAAGATCTTCGTTTAATTGAGCAATTTTACCCATATCTCTTCCTAAAACTCTTGCAGCAATCCAATTTAGGTTGATATCTTTATCTCCAAAAAGATCATTGTGTTTTTCATATATCTCATCAGCATACATATCAAAAAAATGCTTCAGGATTTTGCTAATGTCTTTGATATCATCGCGTCTTATTTCTGGACGTTCTTGAAAAGCAAGCAATTTGAGTAGTACAATACCAGGCAAGGTGCAAAATTTGAAACGGTGTTTTTCTTCGAGCTCAGCTTCAGGAAGACAGGAATCATATATCTCTTTGAAACCAGGCATATTGAGACTGGTAAGTCCTGTTCCTTCAACTGTTACATTAGAAGGTTTGGCTTCGATTTCTCCAAAAGGCATTAAATCTATTTGTATGATATTTTTCCATTTAAGTACAAACCTGCTCTTCGAGGTCTCCCGACCTCGAATAATTTCCTTTTATCTCCAAAATTTGTCCTAATTCTTCTAAAACTTCATTAAATTGTAATTCTTGTTGTAGTTTGAAAGAGAAATTTAATAATATGGCTAAGTGAATGCCAGCTTTTTGGATTTGTGATTGAATTGTGATTGCACTTACATAGTCATCCTTTATTTTTGCCCCTCCAGTATTGTAAATAGTATCGAGTAGGCTGCGAGATTCTTTTGGCCAAGCTATAACATCAATTAAATTTATTCCTATTTTATTGGCAGGTGTACATTGACTACTATATGTGCCTCTGTTTTTTTAATGATAATTTTATTTGGAATTGAAAGAATAGGAGAGAAGGCTATCTCAAGTGTTGATTGAAATTTC
Source organism: Flavobacterium glycogeni (assembly GCF_048286775.1). Taxonomy (NCBI): domain Bacteria; kingdom Pseudomonadati; phylum Bacteroidota; class Flavobacteriia; order Flavobacteriales; family Flavobacteriaceae; genus Flavobacterium; species Flavobacterium glycogeni. Next base: position 1,632 of record NZ_JBLVPV010000041.1, on the reverse strand, counting down.
GGTCTGATTAATTTATTCTGATATTTTAGATTTAAATATCTTTTGATTAATTAATTTATTGTAAAACAGGTATTTATACTTGTATTTTTTGTTTTTTAATTTTCTACTTTCACTTATGGAATTATTAGGATGATAGATAATTCATAAAACTTATAAACAGAAAGCTATATTAACATTCATTAAAAAAGAAACATTATGGAACAGATTTTTTTTACAGAAAATTTTGATCAAGCAAAGTTAGAAATCGAAACTTTAGAAGGACGTGTTACCCAAAAGTTTACTGACTATGTTTTTGTTGCAGAAGTACCTGCAGGCGCTGACTTTAGTAAATTAAAGTATTGCAGTACTATAAAACCTGACAAACTTGATGATGTTTCTGCTTTAATGGTAGAAGCATGGGAAGGATTAAAATCTAAACAACAGAGACAAGTTAAAGAAGGAGAAGATAAACCAGTCGCATGGGATGCCAAAGGATTTCAACATCCTAAAAACCCTGATAATGATGAGCAACTGAGAGCTGATTTTGAGGGGAATAAAAAAAACTTAAAATCAACCGGGACCCCGACAAGTGAAAAAATGACGGGAAGTATTGCTTTGGGTTTGATAATTGTATCAGGAACGCCCAGTGGCTTAGGGTTTTCAGATGCAGAAAATCGTTTAGTAGTTCAGGAAGTCATGGAAGGTTGCCAGTTTTTGGCAATTGCTGGTATGCAATCCAATGTTTCTTTTGTTTATAATGTTCATCTGTTAACAATTAATGTCCCTCCAAATGCGGGATGCTCATCTTATGAAAGTTGTGAGTCAATTATGAGAGACCCAGCGTTGCAGCAATTGGGTTATTCTATGGGATATGCTGGTTGTGTAGATTTTGTTAACGACCTGAAAATCAATAATAAGACCGATTGGGCTTATATGTCTTTTATTACTAAATATCCCCTGTATCATTTTGCATATGCATATGGCGTAAATCTTTACATGGAATACTCAAATGATGGTTGGGGGCCGGATAAAATCAATCAGGTATTTGCTCATGAATCCTGTCACATTTTTGGTGCTGCTGATGAATATGGTTCATCAGGATGTACTTGTGGTGTAAGTGGTATTAATAATGTGCCTAATTTTAATTGTGACAATTGTTCAAGTTCATTCGCCAAAGTTCCATGCTTAATGAAAGCTAACACTTTAACTCTTTGTGAATGGAGTAGAGGTCAGCTTGGCTGGGGACCGTATCCTTTGAATAAGAGTATGGGAGCCATTACCATTGATAATGGAAGGCCTTATGTCTTTGTCAAAAGTAGCGATGGATTACTTTGGGTTTATTGGTGGTCAGGTAGTGATTGGATTTGGTCACCACAAGGTACTCCTATAAATGAACCTTTCTCTGATTCTATGGGAGCTATTACAGTTGATGGAGGAAGACCTTACGTGTTTGTTAAAGGCGGTGACGGAAACCTCTGGGTTAATTGGTGGTCGGGTAGTGCGTGGGGTTGGTCGAATCAGGGAATTCCCTCATCAGGCGTATCTATAACTGATACCATGGGAGCCATTACGGTTGATGGAGGAAGACCTTACGTGTTTGTTAAAGGCAGTGACGGAAACCTCTGGGTTAATTGGTGGTCGGGTAGTGCATGG
>NZ_JBLVPV010000040.1:0-13206 GCF_048286775.1 Flavobacterium glycogeni | reverse complement strand
CGTGCAAACACAAACGGCTTAAACACGCTATAGAGTCTAGTTCTATGACTGACTTAAAAACAAAATTATAAAAAAAATATAGATTTATTTGGAAATCAACACAGAATCTATGTGGTTCAATTTTTAATGCGTTTGACCTGAATATTCTATATGCAATGATAATAGGTAATTCGCTTGTGAGATTTTGTCATTTGCAAATTGCCTATTCTCAATTGTCAATTCTATAAAGCAATGACAATGGAACAAGAAAAAGAAAATAACGTCAAGCACTTTCTGGATTTAATACAAAAATCACGCAAAGGAAAGTTTAAAATCTACATTGGGATGAGTGCCGGTGTGGGCAAAACGTTTCGGATGCTCCAGGAAGCACATACTTTATTGAAAAATGGTATCGACGTAAAAATTGGATATATCGAAACGCATTTTCGCAAAGAAACCCATGAACTGCTAGATGGTTTACCGGTAATTCCAAGACGTACGCTTTTCTATAAAGGCAAACAACTCGAGGAAATGGATATGCAAGCTATTATCAATTTACGTCCTGAAGTGGTTATTGTTGATGAATTGGCGCATACGAATATTGAGGGAAGCAAAAATGAGAAACGTTGGCAGGATGTTTTGGAGATTTTGGAAGCGGGAATTAATGTGATTTCGGCAGTGAATATCCAGCATATTGAAAGTTTGAATGAAGATGTGAAACGAATCACAAATGTTGATGTTCAGGAGCGAGTTCCGGATAATGTACTGCGATTGGCTGATGAGGTGGTGAATATTGATTTGACATCGGAAGATTTGATTGCCCGTTTGAAAGAAGGGAAAATATATACTGCAGATAAAATTCAAACGGCTTTGAATAACTTTTTTAAATCAGATCAAATTTTACAATTGCGGGAATTGGCGTTGAAAGAAGTTGCGGGTCAAGTGCTTAGAAAAGTAGAGAATGAAGTTCCGAAAAATAGTGCTTTTCGACATGAAAAACTGTTGGCTTGCATTAGCAGCAATGATAAAACGGCTAAAATTGTTATCAGAAAAGCGGCTCGTTTGGCTAGTTATTACAACTGTAATTGGTATGTTTTATACGTGGAAACACCAAAAGAAAGCAGCGATAAAATTGCATTGGACAAGCAACGTCATTTGATAAATAATTTCAAATTAGCCACGCAACTTGGAGCAGAAGTGATTAAAATTCAAAATTCTAATATTACAGATGCCATGCTTAAAATTGTGGAACAAAAAAACATTACAACGGTTTGCATCGGAAAACCACACTTCAATTTATTTAAAGTAATTTTGTCAACAACGATTTTCAGACGCTTATTGAATAGTCTTTCGTTATCGAATGTTGATTTAGTAATTCTGTCTTGATTGGGGCAAGTTATATGTTAGAAATTATGTGTTAAAGGGGAAGTGTTGTTGATAGAAGTCTAGAATTATCAGGCTAGAATATATTTGTAAATAATATAGAGGATGTCAAAATAGAACTACGAGTAATAACCACAAATTGCAAATTGCAAAAAAATAACGTCTGCCTTAACGTATAACTTCTAGCGAATAACCCATAACGAATAGCTCTTAACAAATTAAAAGATGAGAATTAAAACCAAATTAAACTTGGGCGTTGGCTTACTTTTTCTAATGATAATCATTCTGTCATTAGTGGCTGCGTTTTATATTTTTTCGATAAAAAAAGACACTGAAAACATTCTGAAAGCCAATTACAATACGCTCGAATATTCTCGGAATATGCTCCTTTCATTAGATGAAATTAATGGCGATGAAGAAAAAGCAATTGTTGTTTTTGAAACGAATCTTAAAAATCAGATTGCCAATATTACGGAGATTGGCGAAGATAAAGTGACGTATAATTTGCAAAAAAGTTTTGATTTTTTAGAAAAAAACAGGACTGATGAAACTATAAAAAACCAAATCCGTCAGGACATTTTCGAAATCATGAAATTGAACATGATTGCTATTAAAGAGAAAAGTGATATTGCTTCACATACCGCAGAAACCGCTAATTTATGGATTGCCATTACAGGTACGCTTTGCTTCTTGATTGCTTTCAATCTATTAGTGAATTTGCCCAATAATATTGCCAATCCAATAAAAGAGCTTACTGGAAGTATCAAAGAAATTGCCAATAAAAACTATTCGGAACGCGTGCATTTTATGAATCATAACGAGTATGGCGATTTGGCCAAATCGTTCAATACGATGGCCCAAAAACTCGAAGAATACAGCAATAGTAATCTGCATAAACTGTCTTTTGAAAAGAAACGATTGGAAACGCTGATTAACAATATGCACGACCCGATTATTGGTTTGGATAATCAAGGTGTAATTTTGTTTGCGAATGATGAAGCATTGAAAATTATGGGTTTAAAATCGGAAGAAGCTATCGGGAAATTGGCTTCAACTTTAGCATTAACAAATGATTTGATGAAATCCTTAATTATAAATAATTTATCAAATGAGCATCAAAAATCACTTCCGATGAAAATTTTTGCCGATGGAAAGGAAAGTTATTTCGAAAAAGAAACGGTAACAATTACTATAAAACCAACGGGAGAAGACCAAACTATCATTATTGGTGATGTGATTATTTTAAGAAACATTACTGTTTTTAAAGAATTGGATTTTGCCAAAACTAATTTCATTGCCACCGTTTCACACGAGTTGAAAACCCCAATTGCTTCGATTAAAATGAGTTTGCAATTGCTTGAAAAACCAGAAACTGGAAGTATCAATACCGACCAAAAACAACTCATTGAAGGTATCAAAGAGGACAGCCAGCGATTGCTTAAAATTACAGGGGAATTATTGGAATTATCACAACTGGAAACAGGAAATATTCAGTTGAATATGGAAAAAAGTGATCCGTACGAGATTGTGAATTATGCCATTGAAGCGATAAAAGTGCAAGCCGAACAAAAGCAAATTGAATTGCGGATTGAAGCGGAGCATAATTTGCCGGAAGTGAAGGCTGACAGTGAAAAGACGGCTTGGGTTTTAATTAATTTTCTAACCAATGCTATTCGATATTCTTCGGAAAATAGCAGTATTACGGTACAATTGAAAAAAGAAAATAATCAGATTACTTTTCAAGTGATTGATACCGGAAAAGGAATTGACAGCCGTTATAAAACTAAAATTTTCGATAAGTATTTTCAGGTTCCCGGCAGCCATAAATCTGGTACTGGATTGGGCTTAGCCATCAGCAAAGAATTTATTGAAGCGCAAGGAGGAACCATTGGTATTGAAAGCGAATTGGGACTGGGAAGTACTTTTTATTTTAAATTGGGTATTGTATGATTGAAATATCTGAATTTTTGAAATCAATAGAAATTCAATAGTAAGTATTATGACTGTCCGCAAAGCGGACTAAATTTACAGGATACAAACGCCTTGAAAAAGGGAACCACGAATTGCACTAATTTTCACTAATTTTTTAAAAATTAAAATAGGAATTCGTGGCAATTCATGTAATTCGTGGGAAAAATGGGTGTTTATTTTTTCGGTATTATTTCCTTATTAATAAAAGCCTTTCAAAACTTCGGTTGTTTCGTACTCGGTTGAGCCTAAATCATCGTGTACTTTCACAGTATTTTCGTTACCATCTTCAGCTCTGACCCAGAATTATCAGGAGTCATTTTATTGAAACATCACCCTGTCTTTTTTGGGATTGATGGCATAAGATGGCATGTGTTTTAAGAAAAAATATCTTTTTATATCGCTTAAAAAGCGCTAAATGTTGATGATTGTGTATTTTATCGACTAAGCAAGTTTTTTGTCGACATTATGGAGAGAAATATCGACTCATTCGTACTTTCGTGTCCGAAAATTTCAGATAGTTATTGGTTGACATTTAGATAAAATTTACTCTTTAAAAAATAGTTTTAATTTCAATTGTTGTTATCCAAAAATAAAAAGCAGGGAGTAATCTTTCGTATTGATAATTAGAAATAAATAATTTTCTGGATATCAATTAGATGTATATAAGAGGCAACTTTAAAATTGAATTACTCGATTTAACTGGAATATGAAAAATGAATTTTGCCCCTTGATTTGAATGAATAATTAAATTGTTAAACGTATGACCTTAGATAATTGGCCTAAACACATTCAAAAGTATCTCTTTCTTCTTAAAGATGGTTTTTTTGAATTTCCTTATTTATTCAATTCTCCGCAGATCATGTTGGATAGCATAATAAAATTACCTATAACGAATCATATACCTTCAAAGCAATGCATTTATTTAAACACGCCCCTTTATAAAGCGACAATGCGTTACCGTGAAATAGAAGAGGGTTTTTGGCTTTTGGCTACTGAAATGGAGGTAAAGGAAAATATAATCGCTAAGTCCGGCTATGATGAAAATCTATCCAGTGATTATTATTTACTGACATTTTCTGTTTTTGAATATAAATTTCCTTTCAAAGATTCGGAAGACGTTACACTCCTTAGTACTTGCTGGACTTTTAGCAAACCAGAAACAGAAGTGACAACCTATTTCTATAAAGGTACAATTGGTAAAGTCTTTAGTTTTGCCATCAATAAGAAATGGGCTGATCAAAATCTTTCCTCTAAAAAAATCCCTCAAAGGAAGGCTATTAGAAGGTTTTTAAATGGTAAAAAAGGTTCTTATACTTGGTTAGACATCGTACCAAAAGCGCATGATTTGGCAAAAAAAATTGCAAAAAACTTAGAACCCGAATGTGAGGGAGAATTTGACACTGTGGATTTTAAAAAAGACTGTATGAAGTTAATTATCGAATTTTTTGATAATTCTTTTGAGGACAACCGTATTTTAGATAATGTTTCGTTAAGCAATTTAGATTATTATAATGTTGCCAAGGCCGAGAAAATGATTTTGCATAATTTACATCTTCCTTTTGTAGGGATTGGATGTATTGCAAAGGATGTAAATACTTCACCCACAAAATTAAAATCAAATTTCAAAGCGGTGTTTGGTTTTTCGATGTTGCAATATCACAAAGAAAAAAACATGCTTCTGGCAATGCAATTGATTCAAAATTCGGATATCCATATCCAAAATATTGCAACAGTAACCGGTTATGACTGTGCCGGTAGGTTTGCCTCCAAATTTAAAAAACGCTTTGGCAAACTTCCGTCTGAAGTGCGTTTTTTATTTACTTCTAATGCTTTTATTCCAATTATTTTCACTTTGAATAATTATTTTTCTGATTTTAATCAATTTTTTTAACGCATTTGTTTTTTAATTCTAAATGTATAAATCGCTAATTTACATTGTTTTACAAAACATTAAAGTCGATTTTGATACGCTTATTTTTTTCAAGTAAATACTGTAAATCTAACAAACAGTAAAAATGTCCGAATTGACTATTTAGCCAATTTTTTCCCTTTTATTTTTGCAGTCTTAATTATGTTGATTTTTACTACAAATACGTGATAAACAATCGACTGTGGGAAATTATGATGGACATACGATTTTATTCATTTTTGGTTTTCGGTTTTCTCTTTTTGAAAAGAATAGGGATGGTTTTGCTAACGAATAAGACAATGATTGTCCAATTGTCTTATTTAAGGAATTGAGTTCGGCAATTTTTATTTAAAGAGTTAAGTTAATTGAGCAATAATGGCAGTATGTTTTAAATAATAGGGGGTATTCCTATAAAGTTTTCTCGATATATTTTATAAGTCACATGTTAAAAAAGTTATTCCGTACAAATACAAAGTTTTCAAATATGAAAAAAAAATTACTTATTACACTGCTTGTCTTACTGAGTCTTAGCAAAGTTGTCGCACAGACTACGGGATTAATTATTGAGCCAGCTGGTGGATCTGTCTTGGATCCTAATAATGATGGTTATATTTCAACATCGGCGGCTGGATTTTTGGGGAATGACAAAATTAATAGCGAAATAGCTTATAGAACATTGATTGCTGCAGGTAGCGAACCCAGTTCTGATGTTAGAAATGGTCCTAATTGTGGATTCTCAGATTTTGTTGAATCGGTATCAGGAGGTATTGATCCTGTTTTTCATTATTCTAATGCAACAAACTGGTTGTTTAGATTTAGAATGGCCAGTATTGCGCCAAATGCAAAAAGTTATTCGATTTTAATTGATACCGATGGTAAATTTGGATCTAGTGGCCCAAATGCTGACCCAACTTATACAGCATCTAACCCAGGTTTTGAAGTAGAAATAGTTTTAGCTACGAAATTTGGAGCCAGAATTTATAATTTAGAAGTTGCCTGCGGTGCTATAGGTAATCTTGTTAAATCATACCCTGTCGATAGAATACAAAAATCTATTGCAGCTTCTACAGAGTGTACTCAAATGAATTTCTTTTTAGAATTTTATGTTGACTGGGCTGATTTAATACCGCTTGGATTTGATCAGAATTCTGCTATGCGATATGCTATTGTTGATAATATGGCAGCAGATAAGTCTACAATTTGTAGTCCAAGTTCTGCCTCGGATATTGGGGGTGTAAATGATACCGTTTGTGGGAGTTTGGAAAATTGCTTTACTGAAGTTATTAACAATCAGCCACCTTGTTCTCCAAGTTCTATCTCTACGTGTGTTTTTTCAGATTGCCCTGTAATAACTTTGCCTTTGTCACCGGGAGCTACTACGGTAAGTGGAACTTCTACGGAAGCAAGCGGAACGACTATCCGAATTTATAAAAATACAGTTTTAATAGGTTCAACTACTGTAACTGGAGGAGCTTGGTCCTTAACAGGAATTTCGCCAGTACTTGTAATTGGTGACAAGATTTCGGCAACTGCACAAGCGACAGGAGAAGTCGAGTCGGGAACGAATTGTAATAATACTACAACGGTTCTAAGTTCTTGTACAGGAAGAACATCAACTCAAGGAGCAACTATTATAAATGGACGAAAAGGAGCTGAAGGGATATATAAAGGGCCAATAGGAACTATAATTACTTTTTATAATTCTAATGGAACTCTTTATACTAATGCACAACTTTCTGCGAACCCTTTTATTACGACTACGACTGACCTTATAGATGGAATAGTTTGGTCAATAGGAACAGGGAACGGAAACGCAATACCTGATGGCCCATATTATGTTACTTTTAAGTCTCCTGGGGAATGTGAATCTACGGGTGTTTGGCTTTGTTCTTACAATGGAGGAGGTCCAGGAACAACTAACACTCCGGTTATTTCAACGTCTCCATTATTATCCAGTACTAATGTTGTTTCTGGAACTTTGGCCACTACAGTAGCTACAAGAGTATTTTTAGAAGTAATTAGAGAGTCGGATAATTTTGTTAGATCTATACAATCTGTTCTTTCAACAGCTGGTGGAGCCTGGTCATTTTCGGGATTAACATTAAGTGCTTGTGACAAAATAAAAGTATATGCAACGGATGGTACAAAATGCCTTTCGAATAGTGTTGTAGTTTCAGTTGTAAAACCTGTTACTTCAACACCTGTAGTACTTGGTCCTTATTGTGGGACAACAACAATTGTTCGTGGTACTTCTTCAGAACCAAACGGGACTTTTATACAATTGTATGATGGTGCAGCTACAGTAGGTTCACCAACAACTGTTTCTAATGGTTTATGGACAGTTTCTACAGGAATTAGTATCGCTCCATTAACCACAATAACTGCAAAGGCTACAAATTCAACGGATTGTGAGTCTCAAAGTGTTGCATCTTCGGGTGTTATGGTTGGTACTCAAACCACCAGTACCGTTACGATTACACCAAATTCTATTTTAGAAAACACTACATCTGTTTCGGGTACCGGAACTGACGGAAATACGATCAAATTATATATCGATGGCTACCCAGTCTATCAAGATTTAGCAGAAACAACATTGGCTACAACCGTGGTTATAGGTACTTCTTGGACAATATCAACAATTTATGCTAATGCATTATATTCAGGGGGAAAAGTAACGGCCACAGCCACGAGTGGATCAAATTGTGAAGGACCAAAATTAGACGAAACCCCTGTTACTTGTAGCCCTCCATCAAAAACGTTAACGGTAAATCCGGATAACACCACCGTGTGTTCAGGAAGTGTCGTTGCTAATGTTCAAGTGGTTTCTTCTCAAACGGGTGTGGTTTATCAAATCTTTAATAATACGTTATCGGCAAATTCAGGATCATCTATATTAGGAACTGGAGGAACGATTACTTTAACTTCTGCCACGCTTACTGCAAATGCAACGTTGTCTATAAAAGCAATTAAATTTCCTTTTGGTTCTTGTACGGAAACACTTGACGAAACGGTAATCGTTACCGTAAATGCAGTTCCAACCTTATCTTTAGCGGTAGGTTCGGATGCAGCCTCAATTTGTGGTAACACTTCAACAAACATAACTGTTGCTCTTTCTCAAGTTGGTTTTAATTATCAATTAAGGAATGGTACGACAAACGTTGGGTCTCCAGTTGCGGGAACGGGTGGCACTATTAATTTGCCAACGGGTAGCCTCTCTGCAACGACTACATTCAATGTGACTGCCACAGGAGTTGCTCCTTCAAGTTGTACCGGGCAATTGACAGTTACCAAAGAAATTATAATAATACCAGCGCCTACAGTGCCTACAGCTGCAAACGTTAATAGAGACAATTTCAATTCTGACGATGCAGGGACTATTGATTTAAGCGTAACCGGAGGTTCCGGTTCACAGGTGAGATGGTTTACATCAAGCTGTGGCGGAACAGATATAGGTACAGGAAATCCTTTGAATATTGCTTCGCCGACTGTAACAACAACTTATTATGCACGCTGGGAGGATGGTTCTTGTTCTTCTTCTTGTCAAAGTGTAACGGTAACGGTGGTAGCTTCTGGCAACACCGCTCCGGTAGCGGTAAACGACACTTATTCTGTTGCCGAAGAAGGAACGGTAACTTTATTACCATTAGAGTCAGATTCAGATGTTGATGGAAATACATTAGCGATAACCTCAATCAACGGAACCACACTGACTCCGGGTACAGCGCAAGTAATTGCTGTAACCAACGGAACAGTGAACATCACGGCTGCAGGCGCAATCAGCTTTACACCAGCAACCAATTTCAATTCAGTAACTCCAGTAAGTATTGCTTATGTTATCAGTGATGGAAATGGGGGAACTGCTACAGCAAATGAAGAAATCACGGTAACTCCGGTAAACGATGCGCCAGTAGCGAATGACGATGACCAAAGTGCGACAGCATTAACAGAAGATGGAGTTGACGGAACCGTAAATGTTATTGCCAACGATACCGATGCAGACGGAAACCCAACAGCTCCGGTAAATGGAGTAGGTCAGTTTACCGTAGATTTAGATACGGCAACAGCAGGAGTACAAAGCACCATCACAAACGCAACAGGAGTTTGGACCTTAAACACAACAACAGGAGTTGTCACGTTTAATCCAGCGAATAACTATAACGGAACGGCAGTATTGCCTTATACGTTATGTGATCCGTCGGGATCATGTGACAATGGCGATATTACATTTGTGGTCAATGCAGTAAACGATGCGCCAGTAGCGAATGACGATGACCAAAGTGCGACAGCATTAACAGAAGATGGAGTTGACGGAACCGTAAATGTTATTGCCAACGATACCGATGCAGACGGAAACCCAACAGCTCCGGTAAATGGAGTAGGTCAGTTTACCGTAGATTTAGATACGGCAACAGCAGGAGTACAAAGCACCATCACAAACGCAACAGGAGTTTGGACCTTAAACACAACAACAGGAGTTGTCACGTTTAATCCAGCGAATAACTATAACGGAACGGCAGTATTGCCTTATTATACGTTATGTGATGCTTCGGGATCATGTGACAATGGCGATATTACATTTGTGGTCAATGCAGTAAACGATGCACCGGTAGTTGACAATGATACCAATGTAATGTTGGAAGACGGAACACCAGCGACGGGAGATTTAACCGATGCAGGAGATACAGATCCAGATGGAACAACTTTATTGGTGAATACTACACCGGTAAGTGGTCCAAACAACGGAACTATTGTAATCAACACAGACGGAACGTATACGTACACACCAAATGCTAATTTTAACGGAACCGAAGTTATCACCATCGAAGTGTGTGACCAAGGAACTCCAGCTCCGGCAATTTGTGTGAACCAGACTTTGACTATCACGGTAAATCCGGTAAACGATGCACCGGTAGTTGACATTGATACCAATGTAATGTTGGAAGACGGAACACCAGCGACGGGAGATTTAACCGATGCAGGAGATACAGATCCAGATGGAACAACTTTATTGGTGAATACTACACCGGTAAGTGGTCCAAACAACGGAACTATTGTAATCAACACAGACGGAACGTATACGTACACACCAAATGCTAATTTTAACGGAACCGAAGTTATCACCATCGAAGTGTGTGACCAAGGGACTCCAGCTCCGGCAATTTGTGTGAACCAGACTTTGACTATCACGGTAAATCCGGTAAACGATGCACCGGTAGTTGACATTGATACCAATGTAATATTGGAAGACGGAACACCAGCGACGGGAGATTTAACCGATGCAGGAGATACAGATCCAGATGGAACGGCTTTATTGGTGAATACTACACCGGTAAGTGGTCCAAGCAACGGAACTATTGTAATCAACACAGACGGAACGTATACGTACACACCAAATGCTAATTTTAACGGAACGGATGTTATCACCATTGAAGTGTGTGACCAAGGGACTCCGCTTCCTGCAAGTTGTGTGAATCAGACTTTGACTATCACGGTAAATCCGGTAAACGATGCGCCAGTAGTTGACAATGATACCAATGTAATGTTGGAAGACGGAACACCAGCGACGGGAGATTTAACCGATACGGGAGATACAGATCCTGATGGAACGCCTCTATTGGCGAATACCACGCCAGTAGTTGGTCCAACCAACGGAACTATCGTAATCAATACGGACGGAACGTATACGTACACACCAAATGCTAATTTTAACGGAACCGAAGTTATCACGATTGAAGTGTGTGACCAAGGGACTCCGCTTCCTGCAAGTTGTGTGAATCAGACTTTGACTATCACGGTAAATCCGGTAAACGATGCGCCAGTAGTTGACAATGATACCAATGTAATGTTGGAAGACGGAACACCAGCGACGGGAGATTTAACCGATACGGGAGATACAGATCCTGATGGAACGCCTCTATTGGCGAATACCACGCCAGTAGTTGGTCCAACCAACGGAACTATCGTAATCAATACGGACGGAACGTATACGTACACACCAAATGCTAATTTTAACGGAACCGAAGTTATCACGATTGAAGTGTGTGACCAAGGAACGCCGCTTCCTGCAAGTTGTGTGAACCTGACTTTGACTATCACGGTAACTCCGGTAAACGATGCACCGGTGGCCACCTTAACAAATTCAACGAGCATTATTAATGACGGTACAGCCAAAGCGGTATCGACCTTAACCGGGACGGATACCGATGGAACAGTAATTAGCTATACTATAAGTCTTTTGCCGCTTCCTACACAAGGAATAGTATTAATGAATGGAGTTCCGGTAACAGTAAACCAAGTGTTAACTCCGCTTGAAGCCACTAAATTAACATTTGTACCGGCAACAGGTTTTACGGGAACAGCCACATTTATGTATATGGCAACCGATAATGGCAATGCGGCAAGTATGCCATCAACGGTGAATATTCCGGTGGGAAATACACCGCCAACAACTGATGATATACCGAATGTAGTCTTGGCAAAAGACGGAACAGCACATGCTATTCCAGCTTTGACAGGAAACGATGCAGATGGTGCAGTGATCGCTTATGTAATTAAAAGTCTTCCAGATCCAGTGTCAGGGATATTGACTTTAAATGGAGTTCCGGTAACAGTTGGACAAGAATTAACAGTGGCCAGTTCAGCTGCATTAAAATTTACTCCAAATGTAAATTTTGTAAGTGATAACGCTAGTTTCACAATAGCGGCAAAAGATAATGGCGGATTGGTAGACCTTAGCCCAGCGACAATATCCATATCCTTAAAGGAATTGCCTGGCATTGCTATAATTAAAACGGCAACTTTCGATGATAATGACGGCGATGGTTATGCTAAAGTTGGGGAAACTATTACGTATAATTTTGCAGTGACCAATACAGGAAATGTGCCATTGACGAATGTTGTAGTAACCGACCTTTTACCAGGTATTGTCCTTACAGGAGGACCAATATCATTGGGTGTGGGGCAAACCGATACTACTTCGTTTGAAGCAAAATATAAAGTAACTCAAGCTGATATTAACAAAGGAAATGTTGTAAATCAAGCAAAAGTGACTGCTATAAGCCCTATTGGAACTTTAGTGAGCGATCTTTCTGATAATGAAACGGTTGTTGACGATAAGCCTACAGTTTTAGGAATTATAGGTTGTGTTGTAAAAGTATTCAATGCTATTTCTCCCAATGGAGATAAGAAGAACGAGCGATTTTATATCCAAGGATTAGAATGTTATCCTGATAATACAGTTGAAATTTATAATCGCTGGGGAGTTTTAGTATTCGAACGCGATCATTATAATAATGAAGACAGGGCATTTAAAGGAATCTCCGAAGGACGTGTAACGGTAAAGGAATCCGATGGATTACCTACGGGAACCTATTATTATGTTCTGAAATATAAAGACAGTGAATCCAATGCGCATCAAAAGGCTGGATATTTATACCTCAATAAATAATTAGTCAAAACAAATTTAAATGGCTTAGTATAAAACTAAGCCATTCTTAAAAGTAAAATAAATGAGAAAATTAGTTTTAGTTTTTATGTTTTTTTCGATTGCAAGTTTTGCGCAGCAAGATGCGCAGTTTACGCAATACATGCACAATACCATCAATATTAATCCTGCATATGCAGGTTCAAGAGGGGTTATAAGTATTTTTGGGCTATACCGTACCCAATGGGTTGGACTGGATGGAGCTCCAGAGACAAGTACTTTTTCATTAAACACCCCATTAAATAATAGTAATTTAGGATTAGGAGTTTCGTTAGTAAATGATAAAATCGGTCCTACCAATGAAAATACCTTATCGGCAGATTTGTCTTATTCCGTTCCCACATCAGAGGCCTTCAAGCTTTCGTTTGGTATCAAGGCAACAGCCAATTTATTTAATCTGGATGTTAATAAATTAAATCCAGAAGATCAGGATGACCCAAATCTTCAAAATTTCAACAGTAAATTTTCGCCTAACATCGGA
>NZ_JBLVPV010000039.1:0-13616 GCF_048286775.1 Flavobacterium glycogeni | reverse complement strand
TTTCATTACTAACCTCGTAAAAGCTACAAGCAAAAAAGAGGTAATGAGTATCTGTGGATATAGCTATGTGTTTTTAGATGAAATTTGGACTATATAATACATGTGTTTGGTATTAATCCGTTTATTTTTTCAATCATGATTGGTGATAAACCATTGTAAGGCTCGTCTAACAAAACAAATTTTGACGCGTTATTCAGGATTAATTTAATTTCTAAATACCGTAATTCTCCGCCGGACAAATGTTTTATTCTTTTGTTCAGCATCGATTGAATCATTTCATCGGCATAAAAATCCTGCAATTTCTCTTTGGTAATGGACAATTGAATTGTCTTTTTTATCGAAAATGAATTTGGAATAAAATTCTCTTGAGGCAAATAACTGATTTGGTTTAGCAAATCGCTGGTTTTTGATTTCACGACGCCATCAACCCGAACAAATTTAAAATCAGCAGTTACAATTCCGAAAATAATTTTTAACAAGGTCGATTTTCCCGAACCATTTCTTCCTAAAACACCAATAATATCGGCGGTTTCGCATTTTAAATACACATCTGAAACTATGATTTTTCCATCATACTGTTTTTGGACACTGTCCACTTCTAAAACACTTTTAGTCATACGAATTTGAGTAATACATTAATGCCTAAAATCAATACTATCGAAAAAACAAAATTCAGCATAAAACCATACACAAACAACTGCAGTTTTGAGATTCCGTTGTTGTAATAAAACAGGTATTCATTTTTAGCATTCACTTCTTTTATCAAAATACTGATGAAGAAACCAAAAATAATAAGTACGTACTTGAAGGTTTCAAGTCCTCCAAAAATCCATGCTAAAAGACTTATTGACACGTTTATTGTCAAAGTGCTTTTGTAAAACTCAAAGATGTTGGCTAATTTTCTAATTGTGAATTCTATTTAAATTGTTTTCTCTTCAAAAGGAATATTCTCATCTAAAATTTCGCTTAATAAAAGAACCATTTGCCCGAGATAATTACTCAAAATTTCTTCATTTATAATTGAATTTATTTCTTTCTCTTCTTTAAAATTAAACGGAAGAAACCCTGCTTTTAAATTCTTAAAAGAAATAATTCCCGCTTCAATTGGCTTTCCTTTTGCTTCGTGCTCATACATATAAGCATATGCCAGCACCTGAATGATTTTATCGCTTTTAATATCTTCAGTCAGTCCTTTCCAGGATTTCAAAGTGACGCTTGCTTTTTCTACTTTACCCGTTTTGTAATCGATAATTCGAATGATTCCGTTACGCTCTTCAATTCGGTCTACATTTCCTTTTATCAGTACCGGAAAAGGCAAATTAGGATGATGTAATGGTCGCTCGAAAGTTTCCTCTAAAGCTAGAATTTTTATTGCGTCGCCGTTCTTAATACTTTCCAATTCTACTTTCAGAAAATTCGAAACATTACGTTTGGCGACTTCAAACGCCAACAAATTTCTTCCTTTTTTGATTTCGCCTTCTTTGTAAACCAATTTAAATTGCTTGAGAACCTCAGCGTCAATTTGTTTGAAACAATTTAAAATATCACTTTCTGATATAAATTTGCCAATGAAAGGTTCGTATAAAACTTTCAAAGTTTCGTGGATAATGGTTCCCAACGTATTCAAGGCAATATTCTCTTCAACTTCTTCGACTTCGCTGATGCGCAAAATCTTTTGGAAATAAAACTGAATTGGATTCCTAATATAACTCGTCAATGCCGATGGTGAAAACCCTTTTTCCGCAATTTCCTTCAGTCGTACCATCACACTTTCCGATTTTGGAATTACCATCGGTTGATACGCTGTTTCGGGTAAAACCGCATTATAAATTTCGTGCGTTAAAGTATGATTAACCTGCTTTTCGACTTCGAGTTGCGTTATGAATCGGCTTTTTTCTCCCGCATCCAAACCTTCACTTTCGGTATTATACAGCAAGTAGATATTTTTGGCGCGTTGCAATAAATGATAGAAATGATAGGTATAAATCGCATCTTTTTCTTTGAAAGTCGGCAAACCCAATTCGCGTTTCACATCATATGGAATAAAGGAATTTTGCGATTTTCCCGCCGGAAATTTTCCTTCATTCATCGAAGTGACAATAACGGTGTCAAAATCCAAAACACGGCTTTCCAACACTCCCATAATCTGCAAACCATTCAAAGGTTCTCCTTCAAAAGAAACTTCGGCCAAATCAATTACTTGTTTATAAATGGCATAAAGCGTTTCTATTTTATCGATATGTTCGTGCTTCGAATAGTAATTAATCAGTTTATTGATGACTTTGAAAATGGCAAAAACAAAAGCCTTAGTGATTTTTTCTTCCTCGTTATCGTTGCTTAAATTTTCTTTTATGGTTTGCAATAATTTAGAAATAGTCTCTAATACCGGAATCGAACCCTTTTCCCATTTTTGAAATAATAAAAGAAACAACTCGCTCGGAATTGTATTCAATTCCATCAATTTATGATGCGTAATAAAAGTATAATTATTTTGATTGATGGTATGGACAAGCGCGCTAGTTTTCGCATACGGTTCCACCAAAGGATGCGTCAAAATATCCAATACATCTTTGTAATACAACACGTAACTTTTTGCATTTCTGGACAACGCATTCGTGTGCATTTTGAATAATTTGGCAATCAAAATCTGCGCTGGATTGTTCTTACTCGAATATCCCATCGTGATATTCAAAGCGCCAACGCTTGACGGTAACGAATATAAAAGCGGCACCAAAAGATTTTCCTCACCAAGAACGACAGCCACTTTATCAAGCTTCCCTTCAGTCCCGAGACTTCGGGATTCATTGATGACATTCTCGATAATGCTTCCTGCGATTTTGGCCTGACCAATTGTTTTTGGAGTACCAATAACCTGAATGTTTTTAGTCTGCGAAAAATCATTTACAATCCATTCAAACGGATGCAGTTTATAATATTTCCAACTTTCTTTGAAACGTCGTACAAACAGTCCTGCATCATGATACGGATCATTGAGAAAGGTCTGGTCTACATCCCAATATATTTTGGCATGATCAGAAGCGATAAGGTGCTGGATTATTTTTTCTTCGGCTGCATTCAACGCATTAAAACCAGCAAACAGGAATTGTTTGTCTTGTACAGAATTCGAAAAATGATTTAAGTTATTTACCGCTTCCCGATAAATCAATCCTTGATAGCCGATTCCTTTATTCAATAAATGAGTATAAAGGGATTGATAGTAATTGGGTAATAATTTCCAAAAATCGATATATTTCTCCAATAAGACAGTTTTGTTTTCGACTTCAATTCCCCATTTTTTGATGTCTTCGATATCTTTCAGATACGAAAGAACATGGGATGGTTCTAATAAATAGCGATCAATTTCATTGAAGTCCTGCAACAATGTTTTAGCCCAATTGGCAAACAATTCAAAGGTTTGTTGATTTGCTATATCGGTAATAGATAAGTAGACTTCGTAGAATTCAAATAATAGTTCAATGGGATCTATGGTACGAATACCGGCTATGTTTTGAACAAAATCTTCAATACTTATAATTTCGGGAGAAAGTATATTTGCTGTAACTTGATTTTTTAAGGCTTCAATTAAGAATATTTTGGCTCGTTTGTTTGGTAAAACAACAATTGTATTAGAAAGATTGTCCGAGTAATTTTCGATTAAAACCGAAGCTATTTTATCTAAAAAAGAAGTATTTGTCATTTTATAAAAATAAAAAAAACGCCCCGATAAATCGAGGCGTTTTCCATAAATATTTTAGAAAGAAATTATTCTTTAATCAAAGATATTTCAACTCTTCTGTTCATTGCTTTTCCTTTTGCAGTTTTGTTAGTTGCAATTGGTTTAGTTTCTCCAAAACCTGTAGATCTAAGTCTGTCAGCAGCGATTCCGTTTTCAATTAAATAGTTTTTAACTGCAGCAGCTCTGTTCTCAGATAAAGTTTGGTTCATTATATTAGCACCATCACTATCTGTATGACCTTCAACCATGAATTTAGAATAAGGATATTCTTTTAAGATAGAAGTGATTGATTGTAAAACTGTGTAAGTACCTTTTTGGAAAGTAGATTTACCAGAATCAAACAAGATTATTTTACCATAGTTATTTAAAGTTTTCATAACTTCTTCTGAAACTTCTGGACAACCTTGATTAGCAACAGTACCTCTTACATCTGGACATTTATCATCTTTATCTAAAACACCATCTCCATCAGTATCTGGCCAAGGACAACCTGCGTTTTCTTTTGGACCTGCAACAGTAGGACATTTGTCATCTTTATCAGCTACTCCATCTCCGTCTGTATCTGGACAACCTTTCAATGCAGCTAAACCAGCAACTTCTGGACAAGCATCATCTTTATCAGCAATTCCATCTCCGTCTGTATCAGGACATCCGTTCAATGCAGCTAAACCAGCAACTTCTGGACAAGCATCAGCACTATCTTGAATTCCATCTCCATCAGTATCAGGACATCCGTTGAATTCTTTTAAACCAGCAACTTCTGGACAAGCATCATCTTTGTCATATATTCCATCACCATCTGTATCTTTACCTCCAAATTTGAAGACAATACCAGCTGAGTGTTGAAAATGTGATGGAGCATCTGGAGTTCCAGAAGCATCTTCTCTATCACCAAAAGATTTTTTATATTTTGTTGCAAGTTCTAATCCAACATTCTCAGTAAACCAGAAAGTTAAACCAGCACCTGGATTTAAAGTTCCGTAGCTACTGTCTCCAAAAAAAGTATAACCACCACCAACAGAAAGAGATGGATCAACAACTTTTGAACCAATCAAATTCATCAAACTATATTTAATAGTTGCATCGATACCGTAGTACATCAAATCACCTGGGTTAGATACTACATATCCACGAGAATCATGACCAACTGCAGTTGGAGCAAATTTCACATACTTGTCAATCTTGTTCACAGAACCAGTAAGTCCAAAAGAGAAATTATCTCCTACGTTTCTAAATACACTAAGGTACGATACAGAAGGAAGAATATTCCAGTTGTCTTTAACTGCAAATGGTTGAGAAAAATGGCGATCTGCCCAATTTTTCCCTCCACCAGCACTGGTTTTAGTATCAACGGCATTAACTCCAAAAGAGATAGCCCATGGATTGTTACTGTCTTGTGCGTGAGAGCTTAGACCCATCACCATCATTACAGCAAGTAAAAGTTTTTTAAGATGTTTCATACTTAATTTTTTTAATTACGATTTAGTTAATTATAAACAAAAGTAATGCGTAAATTTTTAACTACAAAACTAAATGTTAAAAAAAACCTATAAAAATCGTCAAAAGTGGAAATTATACAACTTCAAATCGAAATTATACAACATTTAACATTCTCCCAACTTCAACAAAAGCACTGATAGCCTTGTCTAAATGGACTTTTGTGTGAGCTGCCGATAATTGCACTCTAATCCTAGCTTTATCTTTTGGCACCACTGGAAAAAAGAATCCTATAACATAAATTCCCTTTTTCAAGAGTTCATTTGCCATAGTTTGAGATAATTTTGCATCATAAAGCATCACTGGAACAATTGCAGAATCACCATCAATGATGTCAAAACCGGCTTTTTTCATTCCTTCTTTGAAATAATTAGTATTCCATTCCAATTTATCTCTTAGTGTCGTATCATTTTCTAATAATTCAAAAACTTTGATAGAAGCTCCTACAATTGCGGGCGCTAAAGAATTAGAAAACAAATAAGGTCTGGAACGTTGACGCAATATTTCAATAATTTCTTTTTTTGCAGTCGTATAACCTCCCATTGCACCCCCAAGTGCTTTTCCTAATGTTCCAGTAATGATATCCACTCTTCCCATTACACCTTTTGCCTCGAGCGTTCCTTTACCAGTCGCTCCTATAAATCCTGCAGCATGACACTCGTCAACCATAACCATCGCATCATATTTATCCGCTAAATCACAAATTTTATCCAACGGGGCCACAACACCATCCATAGAGAAAACACCATCCGTAACAATTAATTTAAAACGAGTTCCAGCTTCTGTAGCCTTAATCAACTGCTTTTCCAAATCTTCCATATTGTTATTTTCATAACGATAACGTGCTGCTTTACACAAACGAACCCCGTCAATAATGGAAGCATGATTCAAACTATCAGAAATAATGCAATCTTGATCTCCTAATAACGGCTCGAAAACCCCTCCATTTGCATCAAATGCTGCAGCATAAAGAATCGTGTCTTCTGTCCCGTAAAATTCAGAAATCTTTTTTTCCAATGTTTTATGAATATCCTGAGTTCCACAAATAAAACGTACTGATGACATTCCGAAACCATGTGTATCCAATGCATCTTTTGCCGCCTGAATCACCTCTGGATGCGAAGACAATCCCAGATAGTTATTGGCACAAAAATTCAAAACCGTTTCTCCTGTAGAAATAGTGATTTCTGCCCCTTGTGGTGAAGTGATAATTCTTTCTGATTTAAAAATTCCGTTGTCTACAATCGTTTGAAGTTCTGACTGCAGATGTTGTTGTATTTTCCCGTACATAATTTTGTTAAAAGTTTAAGGTTTAAAGTTTTTGTCCTAAAGACACCAAGACTCAAGTTTTTAGTTTTTGGCTACAAATGTACTACATCGATTGACAAACCTATATATACAAGTGCTTTTTTTACCACTTTAAATCCCATTAACTCAATCGCATGTTGATAATTCTCTAATTGCAATTGGTATTTTGAATTGTGAATTCCTGTTTTATAATCTAACAGAAATACGTCTTTTTCTTTGGTCACAACCATTCGGTCCGGTTTGATTGTTTTTCTTTCTTTCTGAATAATGGTTTGTTCATTCATAATTTCATTCCCTTCAGAAAAATAAGTTGAAAGTTCACTATGATTAACAATTTCCTGAATAGTTTTAAAAACTGTTTCTTTTTGGTTAAAAGTGATTAATCCGCTCTCGATGGATTTTGTAATCGCTAAATCCACGTCAGCTTTTGTTTTCACAAAAGACAAAATTTCGTGAACCACATTCCCATATTCTATAGCTTCCTGCTGGTGCGTTCCCCACATAAGAGCTTCTCGCTGCGCAATTTTTATATTCTTTGGATTGAGAATTTCCGTAACCAAAGGAATCGTTTTAGAAGTATCGACATGCTTCTTTTCATTTGACAACTTTGTTGATTTCCCAAATTCGTACTCCAATTTACTTTCGTCAAATTCTCCTTTATTTATCAAATAATTAATAAAAAAAGCACACATATTATTCTTTGGAATTTCTCCTTTACTGGATAAATTCATGTTTGAAATCACATACAATTGCTCCTCAGCTCGGGTCAAAGCCACATACAAAACATTGATATTGTCCAATAATTCTTCCTGTTTCTTTTGATTGTAAACCTCAGCTGCTTCCTCTCCAAATCCTTCAACGGCACTGCTATTGTCGATTAAAACCTTTGGCAAACCAAAATCCTGCTCCTCGGCATTCAGCCATAATTTATCTTTTGGTTTTCGATTGTAATCTTCCTCGGCAAAAGGAAAAATTACGACCGGGAATTCCAATCCTTTCGATTTATGAATCGTCATAATCCGAACCGCATTAGTCCCTTCCGGAGACGGAATACTGAATTTCGCTGCATTTTTATCCCAGAAATTCAAGAAATCCGAAATTCCTGCTTGATTGCGAATGTCTCGTTCGAGAACAATATCTAGAAAATATTGAACGTAAGCATTCCCCTCCCCTCCCTCCCCTTCGGGACTCCCCGAAGGGGAGGGAGCCATAACTGGAGAACTGGAATTTAGAAAAGTTTCTTGTAGAATTAATTCTTCTTTTATTTTTTTTAATACAATCGAAATACTCCCAATTACTTCCTCATTACTAAATCGAATAACTTTAAATCCTTTTTTATCTAAAATTTCAGTTCTTTGCGCATCGTACTCTTTCTGTAAATCATGAATTCCGCCATCAACTTCAACAACCAATTTTTTTGACAAACAGACAAAATCAACAATAAAATCATCTATCAAATGTTGTTGCCTGAATTTATAATCTTCTAGTGATTTAGATTTAAGCTCCCTCCAAAGAACTTTCTCAGCATGTGTTGGCTCTTTTCTCATCTCTTTCGCTTTTTCAATTAAAAGATGAGAATAATTTCCACCAGTCATGTATCCTAATTTATCTGATTCAATAAGACCATTTTTATCCACACAGTTAACCACTCCGTCACCCCTTCCTTCGGAGGGGGCTGGGGGGAGGAACTTTGCTATTATAGTTTCTACCGCTTCATACAATGATTTCTTTCTAATGTTTTGAAACGAAAGTGAAACATCGAAACTCATCAGCCAATTTTCGAAGTCAGTTTCCTGAAATAACGCCATTCCTTGAGCAATAAAATCGTGAATCGGTAATTTATCCTGACTGTTTTGTGCTAAATATTGAAGAAAATTTGCTTTGGATTCCAAATCAGAACTGTTTTTCAGGTATTTCAACAAATGAATAATCAATCGAACTTCGGTCGCATTTTGAATCATCAAGGTTTCCGAAGACAAAAGTGGAATACCTTGCTCCGTCAAATAATTAGCAATAGCAATTCCTTGGTCTCGTTTTCGAGTCAGAATAACAATATCTTTGTATTGAAAGCCTTTTTGAATGGATTTTTGAATGGCATTTAAAGTCGCTAAAACATATAAATCCGTTTTATCCAACGTTTCTTCTCCCGAAGTGTCGGGATCTTCTGATGTTTCTACTTTTGGAATGAAAGAAATATTTACGTAGCCGCCGGTTTTGTCATTCGTTTTTTGATGGCTGTGATTTTCATACAAATCTTTATAATCCAAATGGTCGAATTCATTGGACAACAATTTAAAAAAATCATTATTGAATTCGATTATTTGCGAGTAGGAACGGTAATTTTTATCTAAATGTTCGAGTTTTTTATCGGGATTATTGAACGGATTTTGGTCTTTACTCAATTCAATAAACTGCTCCGCTTTTCCACCACGCCATCTGTAAATGGACTGTTTCGGATCACCCACAATCATCAAAGTTCCTTTTACTCCAAAATCATCCTGACCCGAAAGTGCATTATCGATAAGCGGAATCAGGTTCTGCCATTGCATTTCGGAAGTATCCTGAAATTCATCGATAAAAAAATGACGGTAGCGCTCGCCTAATCGTTCGTATATAAAAGGAGCCGGCTGATTTTGAATCTCCCGATGAATAATCGCATTAAATTCCGAGATGGAAAGTACATTTTGTTCTTCCTGAATTTTGGCTAATTCATTACTTACTGTATTTAATAATGACAAAGGCGTAATGTTTTTCAAGAACGCTTTATAGAAATTTATCTTTTCGAAAGTTTTGTAAACTTTGTCTAAAAATTGCAATAAATCAGGAATTATGTTTTCAATAATCGCACGATCTTTTGCCGTTTTATTAATTTTTATGTCATCAAACTCATGATAAGTTTTATTTTTTGGATTGAATTTTCCTTCTTGAATACTCAACAAATGTTTTGGAAAATGTCCTGCTGAAAAAGATTTAGTATCAATTCCGTTTTTATCAATTAATGATAATGCTTCTTCTGCAAAAACAACACTTTCTTTTTCCAAAACTTTGCAGGCTTCTGCCAATTTGTTTTTGATTTCAACAAACTCAGCTATGGATTTGTCTTGAAAATGAGTGATTTCGTTTCGGTTGTTTTCGTTTAAAACCAACCGACCGGTTTCGAGAATTTCACGCGAAATATCCCAAGATTTATCATCATCGGTTTTTTCCATCGTAAAATCGATGAGCAGCTTTGTTAATGTCTCATCTTCTCCGGCTTGCGCGATGATGGCATCGACGGCTTCTATCAATAAATTTTCGGTATCCAATGTGACTTCAAAAGTCATGGGTAAATTCAAATCGTGCGCAAAAGCACGAATCACTTTATGCGTAAATTTATCGATGGTAGAAATATCAAAAGCGGCATAATTATGAATAATGTGCTTGATGATTTGCTGTGATTTGGTTTTGATTTGAATGATGGATAATTCCGTATCTATAGCCAAATCCTGCATTAAATCCTGTGCTTTTTGCGCCGGTTCGTCTTTAGCAAATTCAGAGAGACTGCCTACGATTCGGCTTTTCATCTCGTGTACCGCTTTATTGGTAAACGTAATGGCGAGAATGTTGCGATAGGCGTCGTTTTTTGGTGCGACAAGGATAATTTTCAGGTATTCTTTGACAAGCGCATAGGTTTTTCCGGATCCGGCCGATGCGTCGTATATGGAGAATGAAGGTCTTTGCATGAGTTTTATGTTTTCCCCTCCCCAACCCTCCCCAAAGGGAAGGGAGACAAGGCGGAATTAGTTTGTCTGTAATCTGAATTTGATAGTTCCCAAATGTCCTAGCCCTGATAGAAGTGGAAATCCTTTTATAAAGCTGGAAGCCTTTTGAAGGCTTTCAGCTTTATAAAAGATTGCAACGGATAGCAGGAAATAGCTCCTAAAAACACAACTATTTTTAGGTTACTTTTAAAATTTGTTCGTATAAAACTTAAAAGTAGTATTTTTGCAGCATGGAAACAAATAGACAGAAAAAAATAGGTGGGGTTATCCAAAAAGATTTGGTTGACATCCTACAAGGTGAAGTGAGAAAAAACGGAGTAGCTAATTTAATTATTTCGGTATCCAAGGTTGTTGTAACTTCAGATTTATCTGTGGCTACAGTTCATTTAAGCGTTTTTCCTCAGGATAAAGCAAAAGAGATTTTAGAGGCGGTTAAGTCCAATGCTAAAAATATAAAACATGATTTATCGCAGCGTGTTCGTTTACAATTAAGAAAAGTTCCTAATTTGGTTTTCTTTATTGATGACTCTTTGGATTACATTGAAAAGATTGACAATGCGTTAGCAAATAGAGATAATCCTATAGAAAACAGAGATCTTTTGGATAAACGCAGATTTCAATAAAATTTGAATTTTCCCCTTTACATAGCCAAACGGTATATTCTTAGTAATAGCAAAAACAACGCTATAAATATCATCAATCGCATTGCCAGCATGGGAATTATTGTTGGCGCAATGGCTTTGTTTGTGGTTTTATCTGTTTTTAGCGGCTTGAAAGTTTTTAGTCTTTCGTTTACCAATGACATTGATCCTGATTTAAAAACAAGCAGTACTTTAGGAAAATCCTTTTTGATTTCTCCAAGTCAGGAAAGCCAAATCAAGAAAATTGACGGCTTAGCTTCGTATACTAAAATTATTGAAGAGCGTGTTTTATTCACTTTTGACGGGAAACAGGAGGTTACTTATCTCAAAGGTGTTGATTCCAATTTCAGCAAAGTAAACGCCATAGAAACAAAACTTTTCAACGGACAATGGCTAAAACCAGACACCTATCAAGTGGTTGTGGGTTATGGAATTGCACAAAAATTCTCGATGGGATTATTAGATTTTAATCGTCAATTAGAAGTTTTGGTACCAAAACCAGGGAAAGGCGCTATCGAAAATCCGGAACAAGCTTTTAACAAAACGGATATTATTCCTGTTGGGATTTACGCCATCAGCGAAGATTTAGATTCCAAATATGTTTTTGCCGATTTAGGTTTAGCGCAAGAACTATTGGAATACAAAACCAATCAAGTTTCTGGGATTGAAATCAAAGTAAAAACTGGCGCTGATGAAACTGCTATTACAGAACAACTTCAAACAATTTTCAACCATAAAATCACCGTAAAAAACAGGGCACAACTCAATGAATCGCTCTATAAAATGTTGAACACGGAAAATATCGCTGTGTATTTAATATTCACTTTGGTGATTGTTGTGGCACTTTTCAACTTAATTGGCGCGTTGATTATGATGATTTTGGACAAAAAAGGAAACCTAAAAACCCTTTTCAATCTGGGAACTGAAATCAAGGACCTGCGGAAAATATTCCTGCTTCAAGGTACTTTATTGAGTGTTTTTGGCGGAATTATCGGATTGGTTTTAGGAATTATAATCGTTTTGTTGCAAGAATATTTTCAACTGGTTATGATTACTCCTACGCTTGCGTATCCAGTGATTTTCTCTCTCGAAAATGTACTGATTGTTATGGGAACAATTGTTACGCTTGGCTTTATTGCTTCGCTGATTGCAAGTAGTCGAGTAAGCAAGAAGTTGTTGGATTAATTTTTTTTATTAAAAAGAATATTTACATTTACCTTTCATAAAATCTAAACGCTATGATAGTTTCTGTCTAGTCCTACTTTATTTTTCGAATAATTAGGGCCACTTTATTTACTTTTTGGTTCAGACTAATAGGTCTGGACTGATCCTCTCATTAATCCTAATTTATCATGACAGAAACAACATTAGAAAAAAACTTATTTTCTCGAATTTTCACAATATTAAAGCAAGCTATCAAAGGCGATGAATCCTTTGACTATACGTCTGGAAGCATCAAAAAAGGGGTAATTCTTCTAGCCATTCCGATGGTATTAGAAATGCTTATGGAATCGGTTTTCGCTTTAGTCGATTTATATTTTGTCGGCCATTTAGAGCAAAGCAGTTATGCTATTCAAGCGGTTGGCTTGACAGAATCGGTAATCACAATTGTTTATTCTATTGCTATCGGGATTAGTATGGCCGCTACTGCAGTTGTTGCTCGTCGAATTGGCGAAAAAGATCCTGTCGCTGCCGCAAAAGCTGGAATGCAAGCCATCATTATTGCATTTGTTATCAATACAATAATCAGCATTTTTGGTTTTATTTATGCCAAAGACATTTTATTATTTATGGGAGCCTCCGTTGAAGCTGCTGAATACGGGGTAAACTTCACTCGAATTATGATGGGCGGAAGTTTATGCATCATGCTTCTGTTTCTTATTAACGGAATATTCCGTGGCGCAGGAAATGCTGCCATTGCCATGAAAAGTCTTTGGTTGGCTAATATTTGCAATATTATTTTATGTCCCATATTAATTAACGGATTTGGACCCATTCCTGCTTTTGGATTAATGGGTGCTGCAATGGCAACTACTACCGGAAGAAGTATTGGTGTTTTGTACCAGTTGTATCATTTATTTAATGGCAGAGGAATTCTAAAAATTATACCTTCTTATTTTATCCCAGATTTGGAACAAATTAAAGCATTGGTAAAAATTGCTGCCCCTGGAGTATTACAATTTGTAATTGCTTCCTGCAGTTGGATCTTTCTGGCTCAATTGGTTGCCACAACGGGTGGGGATCATGGTTCGGCCGGATATCAAACGGCATTGCGCATCATGATGTTTTTTATTCTTCCTGCTTGGGGATTAAGTAATGCCGCTGCAACTTTGGTTGGTCAAAACTTAGGAGCGAAACAAATTGAACGTGCCGAAAAATCGGTTTTTACCACTGCAAAATACAATGTGATTTTCATGGCGATTATTACGGTTATTACCCTGGCTTTTTCCAGTTCTTTGATTTCATTTTTTACGAATGACCTTATTATTCAAAAGATTGCTATTGAAGCATTACAAACAATGTGTTTGGGATATGTTTTTTACGGAATAGGAATGGTGTTATACCAAACGAAAATATAATATAGACCAATTTTGATAATTGGTTTTTTTATGGTAAATTTGGACTATATTATAACAGTAATTATGGCACATGCAAAAATTTTGGTGATTAAGG
>NZ_JBLVPV010000038.1:0-15896 GCF_048286775.1 Flavobacterium glycogeni | reverse complement strand
TGTTGCGCCATTGGAAAGTAAACCTGTCGGCAATGAAGCATAAGTGTATGAAGCCGGATCTGCTGCGCCATAAACCTTAGTCTGTCCTGCATCGGCCGTTACCGTAATCGGCATTGCATTCACCGTCAAACTAACATTATTACTTGTAACAGTAGAGCAAGTATTTGTAATTATAACATGATACAAATTCCCACTCATAGAAACTGTAGGATTCGCTACAGATAATGAAGAGGATGTTTCTCCTGGAATATCTGTAAATCCTAAACCAGTGTTAACCTGCCATTTATATGTTGGTGCCGGAGAACCAGATGCTATAACTGAAAAACTTGTTGAAGCAACACCATAAGTAACTGTTTGATTTGTTGGTTGTGTTAAAATTGAAGGTGCAGTCTTCACGGTTAGAGTTACCGCATCGGATGTTGAAGATGAACATCCACCATTAACAATTACATCATAGTTACCAGCATCTGCAGCTGAAACAGATGCTATTGTATAGCTTGCTCCATTTGCTCCAGAAATAATTGCAGCATCCTTCCTCCATTGGTAAACCAAACCTGTTCCAGTTGCAGCTACAGAAAATGTAACTGGTTCTCCTACACATTTTGTATCACTCGTTGGTTGACTTGTGATTGGAGGTGAGGAAATTAATCTTATATCATCAATACGAAAATCGGGATTAGAACCTCCAGAAGGGGCAGTATTTCGAAACCTGATCCTTAAATTAGATGTTGCTGGCAATGATTCCGTAACCATTCGATAATACCAACCAGTAGTTCCAGAGCCGGTAGGTAAAGATGCAAAAGATAATGGACTGTAATTACTTCCGTCAATGCTATATTCAACTTTTAATTCAGAACCATTTGACGCAGTAACACTTTTAAAAATTGCAAATGACAATTCCACATTGCTTAATCCACTTGAATTAATTCCTTCAATTTGAAATGAACTTCCAATGCCTGATACACCCTTCTGTAAAAAAACATTTGCATTACCTGATGCCCAAGGGTAATCATTAGATGGTGAAGAATTAGAACTATCCCGAATGTCACCAGTTCCAGACATAGTGTAGGTGTCATTATCAAATCCATCACCAGATTCACGTAAAGAAATAGCAGTATTATTCTGAACATTTCCCATTGATTCATCGAAAATAATATTTGACGGGGTTCTACATACATACGTAAATCCATTTGCCAATGTTGAAGAAGAAGCACTGTTAGGACCATTAACCTGAACTGTTACAGTTCCTACAGGATGAGCTGGGATTGTAATATTGTTTAAAGTATTGTTACTTGCTCTGGTTGCGCTTACTGGAGTAGCATTACCAAAAGTTATTGTATATACACCCGTACTGAATGATGATCCAGCAATTGTTGCTGCTGTAGCTCCAAGAATTGTACCAGCTCTTGGTTTTACTTGTTCAGCAGCATCCGTAAAATTGGTAAAAGCCTGTAAACCGCTTGTTTGCCCAGTGGCTGTTAAAACAAAAGCAACACCTAAATGATTTTCCTTTATTAAAAACAGATCATAATATATATTACCAACGGCATCTGCCACTACAGTTCGATCATGCGAAAGCAGACAAGTAGCCGGCTTGGGGGTTTCATCAAAATGTAAGGTAACGGTTTCCCCAGGAGTCCAGCCGGTACCGGTAATAATCACATACTCACCAGGAGCATAATCATCTTTATCGGTAGTAACCGTAGCTTGAAGTTGCCCAAAAGCAGCACTTGCAAAAAACAAATTTGCAATTAAAAAAACAATCGTTAAAAATCCTGATTTGAGTAGAAATGTTTTCATATTTATTGAATTTAAATAATAAAATAACGAATACTATATGCCTAACTATAAAGATGGGAAACCAACAGAATAAGATTTCTATTGATTTAAATTAAACTCTTTCGTTTTTTTTGATAAAAAAACGTTAACATAATTACTTAATTTTCATTAACTTAAATACTAAATTATGCAATTAAGAATACATTAATCTTATTTTTAATACATTTTCGATTAAAGGAATAAAAAAAACTACCAACTACATATTTTATATTTTTTTAGAAGAAATAAAAAATATAATTAAAAAACATATTGACTTTGATAACAGAATTTTCTATTCTAATTATTAAAATTTTATACCGAAATTAAAGAACAATCCCTTTTGGTTTATAAATAAAAAGAGGCTGTCTTTACGGACAGCCTCTTTGGGTTTTGATATTTGTATTTACTTTTTGTCTTTATTTTAAAACTGTAAACTCAATTTTTGAATCATTATAAATTCTATGGGTTTGTTTTTTAAAATCCTCTGGTTTAGCATAAAATATATTGTCAACAAACGTTTGCGGATTCAAATCAATAAACGGGAACCAAGTACTTTGAACTTGAATCTGGATTTTGTGTCCTTTTTTGAATGTATGAAAAACATCTTGCAACTTGATATTTACAGCCGTTTTCTCATTGGCAACAAAAGGTTCCGGTTTTGAAAAACTATTTCTAAAACGTCCTCTCATTACTTCGCTACGCACCATCATATGATAATTACTCATCTTCAAATATGGAGCAACTTCTTTTGTTTCCGGTTCATCATTCGGGAAAACGTCAATCACTTTAACAATCCAGTCCGCATCGGTTCCTGTAGTAGAAACTTGCAATTTAGCCAAGATTTCGCCAGCTAATGTAGTGTCGTCATTCAAAACTTCCGTTTCAAAAACTAGCACATCAGGACGTCTCGCAGCAAAACGCTGATCATCCGTCATGTATTTTCTTGGCGTAAGCCCTTGTTGTTTGATATCCTCAGAATAAGGAACCGGTTTTTTAGGATCACTAATAAATTCTTCAAAGGCAAAATTCTTCTTTGCCATTTTTGACAATCGGTTATCTTGCAAAAAGAAATCTTGCTTTGCAGTATTTTGTGGAGGCCAAACTGCAAAAGTCTGCCACTCTTTTCTACCAGTATCAAAAACATAGGCTTCAGGTAATTTGTTTTCACCTTTCCCATTATTTTTCAAAAAATGACGAAAGAAATTAGCTTCTATATTTTTTTGATAAAAACCAGAAATACTGTCACCAAAATTAATATTACCAATCACTTGTTTTGCAGAATTTCTAGCCCAATCTCCATGACTCCAAGGTCCCATAACGATTGTGTTATAGTTTTTGCTGCTCTTTTCAATGGCACTATATGTATTTAAAGGACCATATAAATCTTCGGCATCAAACCAACCTCCTACTGTCATTACAGCTGGTTTTATATTTTTTAAATGTTGTAAAATTCCACGTTTTTGCCAAAAATCATCATAACTGGAATGGTCTTTCAGCTGCTGCCAAAATTCATCTTCTTTACCATAATACTTGTCTAAATTAGACAATGGTCCAGCATCCAAGAAAAACTGGTAATCATCATTAGTCCCCGTATTCGTGAATTTATACCAAGGTTCCGTAGTACGTTTTGTTTTTTGAGGACCAAATAATGGAGTTACTTTCCAATAGCTCAACAAATACGCACCATTATGATGAAAATCATCAAAAAAGAAATCAGCAATACAAGCCTGAGGAGAAACTGCTTTTAATGCGGGATGATTACTCAACAAGGAATAAGTTGCATAAAATCCCGGATAGGAAATACCCCAAGTTCCAACATTCCCGTTATTATTAGCTACATTTTTAACCAGCCAGTCAATGGTATCATACGTATCCGAAGCTTCATCGGTATCTTTTTTACCTTTTTTATTTGGAATAAAACCACGCATATTGTCATATAAACCATCACTCATGAACCTACCACGAACATCTTGGTAAACTACAATATATCCCTCCTTCATCATGGTTTCACTTGGAGAAATACTTTTCTTGAACTGATTTTCTCCATAAGGTCCAGAATTATAAGGCGTTCTTTGCATTATAATAGGATATTTTTTAGAAACGTCTTTTGGAGTGTAGATAGAAGTAAATAATTCTGCTCCGTCACGCATTTTGATATGCACTTCTTTTTTGGTATAATTATCCGCAACGTAATTTGCGGCTTTATCTTGGGCAAAAAGAATTGCACCAATAAAAAAAAGAGAAATGCTAAGTAGTTTTTTCATAAGTTTTCTTTGATTAAATAATTTTTAAAGGTAAAAAATCTCTCCAAATAAAACCTACATAAATATAATATTATAATTTACAAAAGCAACGTTTTAAAATGCCTTTAAAGTCTAAATAGAAACAAAAAAAAGGCCTATTTGGCCTTTTTAAATCGATCAATTCCTGCTCTTAACCATCCTTTGTAGGCATTGATATCTGAGTTATAACTTTCCGGTTTATCAGATAACATGTTCTCTTCTACATCTAAAACGATGTAATACGGTTGCGCATTGGCTTTGTATCTTGTGATTTGGAAATCACTCCATTTGTTTCCAACACTTACAATTTCTTTACCCGTTTCTTTGGATACATATTGCTCACTTTTTGGTAATTCTCTTTTATCATCCACATACAAGGAGATTAAAACTACTTCGTCTTGTAATATTTTTAGAATAGCGGGATCAGACCAAACGTAATCTTCCATTTTTCTACAATTCACACAAGCATATCCTGTGAAATCAAGTAAAATCGGTTTGTTTACTGATTTGGCATAAGCCAATCCTTTTTCATAATCTTCAAAAGCTATAAGATCATGTGGCCCTAAATGTGCGCCTTCCGGCAAAATTTGGGCTGATGCATTCGAACCCCCTTTTGAGTTTCCTACACCGTATGGACTTTCACTATAGGTCATTGGTGGCGGAAAACCTGAAATCAATTTTAAAGGTGCTCCCCAAATTCCGGGAATCAAATATATTGTAAAAGCCAAAACTACTAATCCCAAAGACAATCTTCCCACAGAAATATGATTCATCGGGCTATCATGCGGAAGCGTAATTTTTCCGAATAGATAGAATGCCAATGTTCCAAAAATAGCAATCCAAATTACCAAGAAAACTTCTCTTTCCAAGAAATGCAATTGCAATACCAAATCCGCATTCGATAAAAATTTGAATGCCAACGCCAATTCTAAAAATCCTAAAACTACTTTAACGGTATTCAACCATCCACCGGATTTTGGTAATGAATTCAACCAACCCGGAAACATCGCAAACAACATAAAAGGTAATGCTAAAGCCAATGAAAACCCAAACATTCCAATAATTGGGGCAATTCCGCCTTTGGAAGCAGCTTCCACCAAAAGTGTTCCTACGATAGGTCCTGTACAAGAAAAAGATACAATCGCTAATGCCAAAGCCATGAATAAAATTCCAATTATTCCGCCTCTATCCGCTTGATTATCGACTTTATTAGCCCAAGAATTAGGCAGCATAATTTCAAAAGCACCCAAAAATGAGGCTGCAAAAACAACCAATAAAATAAAGAAAATAATGTTAAACCAAACGTTAGTTGAAAGCGCATTTAATGCATCGGCACCAAAAATCCAAGTCACTAAAAAACCTAATACTACGTAAATGAATATGATGGCAATTCCATAAATAATGGCATTTCTAATCCCTTTTGCTTTTGTTTTACTTTGTTTCGTAAAGAAACTTACTGTCATAGGAATCATCGGGAAGACACAAGGCGTAAGCAATGCGGCAAATCCAGATAAAAAAGCGATGAAGAAAATAGACCATAATCCTCTTTGTTTTGAAGGTTTAGAATCAAGAGGAATCCCTTTTTTGGGAGTACTAACTTGCTCTTTAGTTGTTTCAGTTTGGGAAATTACAGTGTCAACTTTCGCAGAATCTATTTGAGTTAAATCAGTTACTACTGTTGCTGTTGTTTTTGAAACCGCAGGAATTGTGAACGTGAAATTTTTCTCTATGTTGATACAAACTTCTTTACAAACCTGATAATTAAAATCTACTTTAATTTCAGTAAGTTTCGGATTCGTAATTGTGATTTCTTGCTGGATCAGAGCTTTCTTTTCGAAGAATGTTTCGTTCACTTCAAATATATCATTAAAAGCGGTTCTCGTCTTGCTTTCTTTGGCTTTACCAACTAAGTTAAAGTTTCCTTTTTGATTTTTGAAAATGATTTCCAGTGGTAACGGTCCACCGTCTGGGGTAAATTGGGAATACAAATGCCAATCATTTTCTATGACAGCATTGAAAGTAAGGATATAATTATTCTCTGATTTTTTTTCTATTTTGGTGGTCCATTTTGCAGGATCAAGAATTTGGGCATTTCCATTGGCAAAAGCCAAAAAAGCAATAAGTAATAGTAGTTTCTTCATTATTCTAATTGTATTTTAAGTCTATTCTTTGTTGTATTTTCTATTCTAAAGCGTTCATCCTGACGAAGACCAATAATCCAGACTATTTGATCATTAGAACATAAAAGCCACGAGTTTTCTTTTTCTATTAATGATAATTTTTCATCTTTAAAAAGCTTACTCACTTTTTTGGATTTACCATTCATTCCAAAAGGTTGAAAACTATCTCCCTCGTTCCAACGGCGCAAAATCAACGGATATTGTAATTTATCAGCGTCAACAAAGATAGCTGAGTTGGTTGTTAAATTAATGTCGACTACTTTACAAAACGTAAGATTTAAGGGAACTTTAACTTCTTTTTGATTTTCATTAATGAAATATTTTTCTTCGTTATTTTCGAAATTTATAGGACTCAAAATTAAAGAATCTCTGTCTTTCAATAATCGGTATTCTGGAGAAAAAATGTATTTCCCAGATTGACTTTCGACCAAATCATAAATATCATCCCACGCCGAGAATTCAAATTCTTTCAGCCATTGGTACAAATACGATTTATAGTTCGGTAATTTTTTTAATTTCTTTAAATCAAAGTAAATATCATCCTCATTTTGCTTTGCTACTTGCTGATAGACCATAATCGAAGCATCTTCAACCATAACTTGTGCTTCTTGCAAATAGGTTTGTGTTTTGTGAAACGATGAAAGGAAATTTGGATTCAATTCCTTTAACATCGGAACCAGATGATGACGAATTTTATTTCGAAGGTATTTATCAGATGCATTACTGCTGTCCTCACGCCATTGAATATTATTTAATCTGGCATATTCTTCCATTTCCTCTTGGCTAAATGCCAAAAGTGGACGAATTACTTTTTCGTTCTGTTCCGGAATCCCTGTCAAACCTTCTAATCCTGTTCCTCGACTGAGGTTGATTAGGAATGTTTCCAGATTATCATCGGCATGATGTGCCGTAAGAATATAATCAAATTTTTCAGTTTCCAATAATTCATAAAACCAGTTATAACGTAACTCGCGGGCTGCAACTTGGGTAGAAATTTTATAATCTTCAGAAAAAGCTTTGGTGTCAAATTGTGTTATAAATACTGGAATATCATTTGTAGCAGCATATTCCTGAACGAAATTTTGATCTTCAAAGCTTTCCATTCCGCGCAATTGAAAATTGCAATGTGCGATTCCAATTTTATACTCTAATTGCTGAAACAAATGTACCATTACCATACTATCTTTCCCGCCACTTGTAGCAAGAAGGATTTTTTTTCCATTCAAGAACTGGAAATTATGAAGCAGATGATTTTGGAATTTCTGTAGCATGTTCAAATTTAATTAATTCATTTTGATTTAGCTTAAAACTTCTCGCATTGCTTTTGCTTTAAGCAAACATTCTTCATACTCCTTTTCAGGAATTGATTGTGAAGTGATGGCGCTTCCAACTGAAAAAGAAACATATTTTTTTTCTTGATTGTATAAAATACTTCGGATAACTACATTGAAATCGAAATCACCGTTTGGTGCAAAATACCCCACAGCACCGCTATATAAACCACGTTTTGTTTCTTCCAGTTCCTCAATGATTTTCATCGCCGAAATCTTTGGCGCTCCTGTCATACTTCCCATTGGGAAAGTTGTTTTTAAGGCATCAACAACGGAATATTGAGAATCCAATTTTGAAGTAACCGTAGAAATCATTTGGTGCACTTGCAAAAAAGAATAAATTTCACATAACTCTTGTACTTCAACTGATCCCTTTTGTGCAGTTCGAGATAAATCATTCCGCACTAAATCCGTAATCATAATATTTTCGGCTCGCTCTTTTGGATCTAAAGCCAATTGTGTTTTTGATTTCTCATCTTCGATTGGATCTGAAAAACGTTTGGCAGTTCCTTTAATAGGTTGCGAAATAATTAGCTCTCCTTCTTTCTTTAAATAGCGTTCCGGCGTAGCCGAAAGTAAAAAATGGTTGTTATTCTTAAAAAAAACAGCAAATGGAGGCTGAGAAATTTCGTTGAGTTTTATAAATTTTTCAATTGGATCAATCGTTGCATTTTCGGCAAAAAACTCCATACAAAAATTAGCTTCATAAATATCTCCATGATGAATGTGTTTCAATATTTTTGAAACCTTTTCAAGATAATTCTCTTTCAGGATTCGTTGTTGAATTTCTATTGTTACTCCAGTTTCGACTTTCGACTTTCGACTTTCGACTATATTTTCAAAGTCTTCCTCAACTTCATCGTCACACATATTGAGATATTTAATTTCCAGTTGATTACCTTTCAATAAAAACAGCTTCTTAGGTTGAAAGAAATACAAATCAGGAAAACCTAGCCCATCAAAATTGGTAGATTGTAACTGCTCAATATCATTTTTTAAATCATACGATAAATAGCCAAAAAGCCAGTCTTTGGTACTTTGTTGGTATTGTTTTAAATCCTCAAAAGCATTGTAATAATCAGTCTTTATAGAGGTAAATGCATCAACCGCAAGAACACAATCATAACTGGAATACTGTTGCGGGTAGTCATTGCTATCCAAAAAAATGATTTCGCGAAATTGCTGTGACCAAAATAAAAGTTGCTCTTTGAACAGTTTTGGATTTTGAATAGTTTTTATAATAGATGTTCTCAAGCAGAATATAATTTGAAAATCAAAAATACGATAAATCTATCATTAAACTTTAATTGAATAGTATTTGTGATACTATTGGCTCAGAAAATTAGGATTCTTTCTGGATAATTAGGTTTAAAAAAAGTACTACTGACTTTATTAAATTTCGTAATTTTATATGTAAACATTTGTAAATAAAATCAAAAGGATATGAATAAAATTTTAATCTTAATCGTGATTGCTTTTGTTTTTTCTTGCAGAAAAGAACCTCAGAAAAATGTGGATGCAGTAATCGAGAAAGCTAAAAAACCTTCTTATGGATGTGCGCCACAAACTACTGATTCAGATTGGTATTTAACAAATAATAAAGCCCCTATTTTTAAAGGTCTCGATGTTATTGATTATCCGATAACAACAAAAAGTACTGAAGCCCAAAAATATTTCAACCAAGGATTGGCTCTTTCTTATGGTTTCAACCATGCTGAAGCGGCGCGTTCGTTTTACTATGCCACAAAACTGGATCCGGAATGTGCCATGTGTTTTTGGGGATTTGCGTATGTTCTTGGCCCAAATTATAATGCCGGCATGGAACCGGATAATTACGAGAGAGCCTATAAAGCTGTTCAAAAAGCGATGAAACTTCTAGACAAAGCTTCGAAAAAAGAGAGGGCATTAATAAAAGCATTAGCTAAAAGATATACCGAGAAACACCTTGAAGACAGAAGCAGTTTGGATATTGCCTATGCTGCCGCGATGAAAAAAGTAAATAATACGTTTCCAGAAGATGCCAATATCAATGCATTGTATGCAGAATCTATCATGGATTTACATCCTTGGGATTTATACGAAAAAGACGGAACGCCGAAGAAATGGACGATGGAAATTGTTTCTCTATTGGAGAAAATATTAAAAAAGAATCCTAAACATATCGGTGCAAATCATTTTTATATACATGCGGTAGAAGCATCAAATACTCCCGAACGCGGCAACAATGCTGCCAAGGTTTTTGATGACGGATTGGTTCCGGGATCCGGGCATTTAGTCCATATGCCTTCCCATATTTACATCAGAACGGGTGAATATCATAAAGGCACACTAACCAACATTAATGCCATAAAAGTAGATAGCACCTATGTCACAATGTGTCATGCCCAAGGTGCTTATCCTTTAGGTTATTACCCACACAATTATCATTTTATGGCAGGAACTGCAACTTTGGAAGGCAATAGTAAATGGGCAATGATAGCTGCCAATCAGGTATCTAAACATGCTCATCCAAAAATAATGACAGAACCCGGCTGGGGAACGCTTCAGCATTATTATGTGATTCCTTATTATGTTGCGGTGAAGTTTGGAAAATGGGATGATATCTTTAAAATGAAGTTAGTTACTGACACTTTAAAGTACCCCGTTGCTGTTAGGCATTACGCAAGAGGCATGGCTTATTTGGGAAAAAAAGATTTGAAAAAAGCCAAGCAAGAACTGTTTCAACTTGAAGAAATTGCAAAGGATAAAAAACTGGAACGAATAACAATTTGGGAATTAAATTCGGTCTATACTTTAATACAAATTGCCAAACTGGTTTTGAAAGCAGAAATAGTAGCCAGTGAAAAAAATTACGCTCAAAGTATTGCATTGCTAAAGGAAGCAGTTGCCATTGAAGACTCCTTAAATTATAATGAACCGCCTGACTGGTTCTTTTCCGTGAGACACCATCTTGGAGCGGTACAAATTGAAGCAGGAAAATATCAGGATGCCGTAAAAACGTATGAAGCCGATTTAAAAGGATTGCCAAAAAACGGATGGGCGCATCACGGACTCCAACTCGCCTATGAAAAGATGAACAATAAAAGAAAAGCCAAAGAAATCAAAAAACGTATTGAAAAGAGTTGGGCCAACGCAGATACAAAAATCACAACATCGCGAATAAAGTAAAAACGCCCGAAAAGCGATTTCATTCTATAATTTGAACCATCCCAGAAATGGGATCTTTTGCATATATTTTATTACTATTATGCTTATTTCTCCTAAATTAGCAACAAAACATAAGAAAATTTAACTATTTTTTTTGTAAATTTACAAGTAGTAATAACTTTATGTATATTTAAAGCATTAAATTATTTCATATCATGGCTTCAAAAATTTTCGTAAATCTAGCTGTAAAAGATCTTAAAAAGTCAATTGAATTTTTTACTAAATTAGGATTCACTTTCAATCCACAATTTACTGATGAATATGCCACTTGCATGATTATAGGAGAAAATATTTTTGCGATGCTAGTTACTGAGCAACGTTTTAAAGACTTTACCAAAAAAGAAATTTGCAACGCCCATAAAAATACCGAAGTTTTACTTGCAATGGATGCTGATAGTAGAGAAAAAGTAGATGAAATGGTCAAAACTGCAGTTGATGCCGGTGGTTCAATTTATATGGAGCCACAAGACCATGGGTGGATGTACGGACATAGTTTTGCCGATTTAGATGGGCATCAATGGGAAATTTTCTACATGGATGAAAGTGCAATTCCCAAATAATTATTCTCAAATATGTAACCTCTAAAACACCATATACTATGAAAATCGCAATTATTATTATCCGAACCTTAATTGGACTTTTGTTACTTTATGCGTCTGTTAGCTTCTTTCTAAAACTAGCACCAGAACCCGAAGTTACTGGAAATTTCAAGGCTTTTAATGTGGGTTTAGTTGCATCTACTTATTTAATCCCGTTGGCAAAATCAATGGAATTACTTTGTGGACTATCCTTTATTACCGGACGATATGTTACGTTAGCCAATATTTTGATATTACCTATAACCATAAACATTTTATTTATTAATTTTTTCTTGTCCCCTGAAGGAATACCAATTGCCTTGTTCTTATTTTTAGGAAATTTGTTTTTAATTTACAGTCATTGGGAAAATTATAAAGGTTTATTTGTGGCTAAAGGCTAAATAGACTCACCTCATACCAAATAAAAACCCGCTCAATTGAACGGGTTTCTTTATTTTAAAACGAGATTTATTTATTTAATCTCAGATTCTCTAATTACACATGCAAAGCTCTATTGTCAGTAGCGGCTAATGCAGCTTCTTTTATTGCTTCTGCAAATGTTGGATGTGCATGAGACATTCTTGAAATATCTTCAGCAGATGCTTTGAATTCCATTGCAGTAACCGCTTCAGCTATTAAATCAGCACAACGGGCTCCAATCATATGAACTCCCAACACTTCATCTGTTTTTGCATCAGCAAGAATTTTTACAAATCCGTCTAAATCTCCACCTGCTCTTGCACGACCTAAAGCTTTGAAAGGAAAGCTTCCTGATTTGAATTCTACACCAGCTGCTTTCAATTGCTCCTCGGTTTGTCCCACTGCAGCCACTTCTGGCCAAGTATAAACCACTCCCGGAATTAAGTTATAATCAATATGTGGCTTTTGGCCTGCCAATATTTCAGCAACCATTGCTCCTTCTTCTTCTGCTTTGTGCGCTAACATTGCTCCACGAACAACATCACCAATTGCATAGATATTAGGAACTGAAGTTTGTAAATGATCGTTTACTTCAACCATTCCTCTATCTGAGATTTTCACTCCTGCTTTATCAGCATTCAATCCATCTGTATAAGGACGACGTCCCACAGAAACCAATGAATAATCTCCTTCAAGAGTTATCGTTTCTCCTTTTGCATTTTCAGCTTGAACAACAACACCTTCGCCATTTCTTTCTACAGATTTCACTTTGTGTGAAACGTAGAATTTCATGCCTTGTTTTTTCAATACTTTAGTCAATTCTTTAGACAATGAAGCATCCATTCCTGGAATAATTCTATCCAAATATTCCACAACAGAAACTTGCGCTCCCAATCGTAAATACACTTGACCTAATTCAATCCCAATTACTCCACCGCCAATAATCACCAAATGCTTTGGTACTTCTTTAAGTTTCAAAGCTTCAGTAGAAGTGATGATTCTTTCTTTATCAATTTTGATAAATGGTAAAGAAGATGGTTTTGAACCCGTAGCGATAATGATAGTTGCAGCTTCGATAGTTTCAGAAGTTCCATCTGCTTTTGCAACTGCAACATGTGTAGCATCAACAAATGAACCCAATCCTTCAAGAACTGTAATTTTATTTTTGTCCATCAAAAATTTCACACCACCAGAAGTCTGGTCAACAACAGCTTGTTTACGTGCAATCATTTTTTCTAAATTCACTTTTACTTCACCAGAAACTTCAATTCCGTGATCTGCAAAATGAGCAATTTCACTAAAATGATGAGAAGAAGCAAGCAATGCTTTTGAAGGAATACAACCTACATTCAGGCAAGTTCCTCCAAGAGTGGAATATTTTTCGATAATTGCTGTTTTGAAACCCAATTGTGCACAACGAATTGCTGATACATATCCGCCTGGTCCAGAACCTATAATGACTACGTCAAATGAACTCATAGTATATTTTTTTATTGTGTTTTTATAAAATGTTGCACAAAATTAAGGAATTAAGTTTTGTTTAAAGTTTAATTCAGAAGGTTTTTTGTTATGATTTTTTAGTAATTAACATTTACATATCATTGAATATCGCTTTAAATTCACATTTATTCTAGATATCTACAACCGTCGTGTTTTTTACTTCGCTAATCATGAATGTGCTGTGTGTACTTCCTATATGTTGCAATGTGGTCAGTTTTGTAACCAAAAACTCCCGATAGGCTCCCATATCTTTTACTACTATTTTTAGTATATAATCATAATCACCACTCACATGATGGCATTCAAGGACTTCTTTAAGTTTCACCACTTCACTTTCAAATTTGGTAAGAAACTCTTTGGTATGTTGTATCAATTTAAGATGACAGAAAACCACAAAACCTTTTTCGACTTTCGAACGATTGATTAACACGACATACTTATCGATAATTCCTTCTCTTTCCAGTTTTTTGATCCGTTCGTAAACAGCTGTAACAGAAAGATTGAGTTTTAAAGACAATTCCTTGGTTGTTTTCTTGCTGTCGGATTGTAATAAAAAAAGCAGCTTTTTATCTATTGAATCTAATGTCATTGTATTAAAAATTTGAATTGATAAATAATCTATAAAATTCTTATTTGAGAAGCTAATTTAGAAAATTAAATTACATTATTTATATTTAATAGTTTTAAAATCTAATATCAAACAATATGATTGATTATTAATCTAGAACACTGTTATTTTGAATAGATTTTATACACAACGAAATCCCATAGCCCTGATATTCGAATTGCTCTCGCAATTACCTTTTACTTTTTTCTTTAAAAAGTAAAAGATATAGCGAATAGCAGGAATAGCTTCAAATAACAATAAAAAACAACTATGAAAAATTTCAATCCCGCAGACAACATTCAGGATTTACAGTACTTTGGCGAATTCGGTGGCGTAAATCCATCGATTTCAGATTCCTCAACCTATACTTTCTTATCGGCAAAAACAATGTTCGACACTTTTGAAGGCAATATGGAAGGCTGCTATTTGTATTCCCGTCATTCCTCCCCGAGTAATTTGTATTTAGACAAAGCCTTGGCAGCGATGGAAGGAACGGAAACAGCAAATGTTTCCGCATCAGGAATGGGAGCGATTACACCTACGCTGTTGCAATTGTGCGGTTCGGGAGATCATATCGTTTCCAGCAGAACAATTTATGGTGGAACCTATGCTTTCTTGAAGAATTTCACCCCAAGATTAGGCATCAAAACTACTTTTGTTGACATCACAAAATTAGACGTTGTGGAAGCTGCAATTACTCCGGAAACTAAAGTTTTGTACTGTGAGACGGTGAGTAATCCT
Source organism: Flavobacterium glycogeni (assembly GCF_048286775.1). NCBI lineage: Bacteria > Pseudomonadati > Bacteroidota > Flavobacteriia > Flavobacteriales > Flavobacteriaceae > Flavobacterium > Flavobacterium glycogeni. Next base: position 1,232 of record NZ_JBLVPV010000038.1, on the reverse strand, counting down.
TTACTGGAAGTCGCTGATATTACTGGTTTGGCAAAAATTGCTAAGAGACACAATTTAACGCTTGTGGTTGATAATACTTTTTCACCCTTATCAGTTTCTCCTGCAAAATTAGGAGCTGATATTGTGATTCACAGTTTGACAAAATACATCAACGGAAGCAGTGATACTGTGGGTGGCGTAACGTGTGCTTCTCAGGAATTTATTGATAGTTTAAAAAACGTGAATAGTGGTGCCAGTATGTTACTTGGTCCAACGATGGATAGTTTACGTTCTGCCAGTGTAATGAAAAACTTGCGCACGCTACATATCCGAATGAAACAACACAGTCATAATGCGATGTATCTTGCAGAACGTTTTGAAAAAGACGGCCTAAAAACGGTTTATCCTGGTTTGAAAAGTCACCCAAGTCATAAACTGTATTCGTCAATGATTAATCACGAATATGGTTTTGGTGGGATGATGACCTTAGATGTTGGTACTTTGGAGAAAGCCAATGCATTAATGGAATTGATGCAAGCCAAAAATCTGGGTTATCTGGCAGTAAGTTTAGGATTTTACAAAACCTTATTCAGCGCACCGGGAACTTCAACTTCTAGTGAAATTCCCATGGAGGAACAAATAGAAATGGGATTGACTGATGGCTTGATTCGGTTTTCTATAGGTTTAGATAATGACATTGAAAGAACGTATCAAATGATGAAGAAATGCATGACGGAATTGAATGTAGTAACATCAATTTTGGCAGAATAGTTTATTTTTTTTATTAAAAAAAAGCAGCAAAATATTTTGCTGCTTTTTTTGTTGTTTAGTTTTTCGTAATAATGAGTATATTAAGTAAAATGATTGAAACCAATAATATTCAAAATCATTGAGAATACTATTCTTCCATACTCTTTTTTGGTTCTAATCAACGACTATGTAAGCCATTTTTAGAGATTTTAAATTTCAATCTATTTCTAAATTACTTAAATTCAACGATATATAAAATTCAACTATTTAAGAACAAAGAGATTTAAGAGTTATATAATTAATTTAAAAGACTCTGTTGATAAACCTTATCAAACGCAAAAAATCCTCATCAAATTCATGATGAGGATTTAATAGAATCTGAAACAAGTTCAGATTAAAGAAAGGCGACGACATACTCTCCCACATAACTGCAGTACCATCTGCGCAGGCGGGCTTAACTACTCTGTTCGGGATGGGAAGAGGTGAGCCCCGCCGCAATAACC
>NZ_JBLVPV010000037.1:0-16704 GCF_048286775.1 Flavobacterium glycogeni | reverse complement strand
GATTTCATTACTAACCTCGTAAAAGCTACAAGCAAAAAAGAGGTAATGAGTATCTGTGGATATAGCTATGTGTTTTTAGATGAAATTTGGACTATATAATACATGTGTTTGGTATTAGTTTCTCGTTTTGTATGATTATGTATTTTTTATATTCGATTACCTCATTGTCTTTGATTTCAAAATCAGTTAATGGCACTAAAATATCGGAACCGTTTATGTCTTTTGCCAAAACTTGGGAAGAACCACAGCTTTGCAGCAAAGAAGCACCCGTCAATCCTGCTAAACAACCAAAACCGCATGTTTTTAGAAACTCTTTTCTGTCCATGATTATAAAGATTTTATAAATTTGAGCAATGCCTCTTTGTCTGACTGTGAAAGATTCTGATAGTTACTTTTACTATTGTTTGCTTCACCTCCATGCATTAAAATAGCTTCTTCAATACCTCTTGCCCTACCGTCATGCATTAGAAAATAGTTTCCTCCTTGGGAATATTCAGAAAGTCCCAATCCCCATAACGGTGGTGTTCTCCATTCATGAGTTTTTGCACTTCCTTCGGTATAGCCATCGTCTAAACTGCTTCCCATGTCGTGTAATAATAAATCGGTATAAGGAGCAAATGTTTTATTCGAAAGGGCTTTAATAGGTGAGTAACCTGTCTTTAATTCAGATTTATGACAACCAGTACAATTAATTTGATTGAAAATAGTTGCGCCTATATTAACAGTTGCATCACCTTGATTGCGTTGAATAGGAGCTTTTAGTGTTTGTAAATAAAAAGCAACATCGTTAACGGTACTGGTAGCAATTTCAGGATCGATTTCCAGATGTGTATAGGTATCAATAGGTCTGAATACGGATGTTATTCCCATATCTTGATTGTATGCGTTTGCCGTTTGATGTAATAAACTATGAGCTGCTGCTTTTTTGCCAAAGCGACCAATATATTTTCCGTTTTGAGAAACAGCATTTGATGTTGGGATTACAAAATCAGGAATGTCTATCCAGTTTGGAACACCGGATATTCCATCACCATCAGCATCATTAGGGTCTGACATTGCTATGATAGTTGCATCTGTAACAGATTCTAAAAATCCTAAACCTGTGTTTGCCGGTGGCGTAAATTTAGCAAAAGTAGCTCCAGATGGGATTTGTTCGGGTAAAAATCCGGGTAGCGATCTATTTTGTAATTGTGGACCACCTTGGTTTAGGAACAAGTTTCCTGTTTCATCAATTTGTCCAAAACGGGTAAGTGTGGTAGAAGGGTGTCCTTTACCATCACCAGCATGACAACTGATACAGCTTGACGCAACAAAGGTAGGGCCAAGTCCTGTTTCGCGGGTAAAAACCTCATTGAAAGCCACATCACCTTTTAAGAAACGTGCTAACTCTTCATGGGATAGCCCTTCCACGGTCCCATCTAAAACTTCATCATCAGCAGGAATTTCAGTATAATTTTCATCACAAGATGTGAATAACAGAAGCAAGAGTATTGGTATAACCCCAAAAAACAAGTGTGTGGTTTTCATTTGTATAAATTAAATTTTAGGCAAAGCTAAAAAAATATTTTGAATTGCACTAAAATGCATTGAAAAAAAAACAGTAACTAATCGTATATATTTTATTGGTACTTTTACAATTGTGAAAATATTCACAGCCATAAACATTGGAAAACAGACTAAGAAAATAGTGTGGCAAAACATTACTATGGCATTTGTGGTAAAAGGCATTGTTTTGGTACTTGGCGCAGGTGGTTTAGCGACCATGTGGGAAGCTATCTTTGCATATGTTGGTGTAGCTTTATTAGCCATTTTAAATACCGAGAGAATACAGCGAATGAAGCTTTAGATAAAATAAAGTTTATGGAAATAGAATTAGAATTAATACTGCTATTGATTATTCAGGCAGTCGGAACTTCATTTTTTGCTAGGTTTGAAATAGAAACACCAGCCCTAAAAAAAGTATTCAAATGGCTGGCGATTGATGCTGTTACAATTGGCTTATACTACTTAATAAACCATTATGCAATTCTGTTTCCAGTAATAATGATTGCAATAGGCTCAATTGTACATTTCAGAATTTGCAAAAAAAATGGAATTGATCCGTTCTTAGCTACACCAAGAAAAAAATATTACAAATTAAGAGGATGGAAATGGAAGGAATAGTTAATTCTCGGTGCAGGAGGTTAAGCCACAATGTGGGTCTAGTATTCTAAAATTCCACCTGCTTTTCGCCAGGAATTTAAAGAAATGCTAGTTAACGATATATTACTATTTATATTGAATTACACATGGCCAATTTCTTTAAATCATCTAAAAAATGGTTCGAAAATTGTCCTGACAGGGTCACAAAACTAAAATCCCATTTCTACCGAAATGGGATTTTTTTATGTCTTTTTCAGTATATTCAACAAACTTTTGTTGGATCAGGAAGCTCAATTGTACGGATGCAATAACGAACTTATTTTATCAGTACCCTTTTATATTTAGGTATGTTTTTTAAGACAGTACCAGTACCTCTAACCACGGCTCTTAAAGGATCTTCTGCGATAAAGACTGGCAAATCCGTCTTCTGCGAAATCCTTTTATCAAGACCGCGTAGCAATGCCCCTCCTCCTGCGAGATACAAACCCGTATTATAAATGTCCGCAGCCAGTTCTGGTGGTGTCAATGAAAGCGTTACCATAATAGCGTCTTCAATTCTCTGTATTGATTTATCCAAAGCTCTTGCAATTTCCCTAAAGGAAACCTTGACCTCCTTAGGTTTCCCGGTAAGCAGATCCCTTCCACGAACCGTTATGTCATCAGGAGCCTCTTCAAGTTCTTCCATTGCAGCGCCAACATCAATTTTTATTCTCTCAGCAGAAGCATCTCCAATATACAAATTATGCTGCGTTCTCATATAAAACGATATATCATTGGTAAAAACATCCCCAGCAATTTTTATGGATTTGTCACAAACTATTCCTCCGAGAGCAATAACAGCAATTTCCGTAGTCCCTCCTCCAATATCAACGATGATATGTCCGTTGGGCAGCATCACATCTAAACCCATTCCAATAGCCGCAGCCATAGGCTCATGAATTAAATACACTTCTTTCCCGTTTACCCGTTCGCAGGACTCCTTTACGGCTCTCATTTCTACCTCGGTAATACCACTGGGAATACATACAACCATTCGCAGTGCGGGAGTAAAAAAATTTTTCTTTAATTCAGGTATATTTTTTATAAACCAGTTGATCATTTTCTCTGAGGCATCAAAATCTGCAATAACCCCGTCTTTAAGCGGCCGGATAGTTTTAATATTCTCGTGTGTCTTACCCTGCATTAAACTGGCCTCTTTACCTACAGCAATAATCTTCCCGTTTCTAATATCTCTGGCCACAATGGAAGGACTGTCCACTACAATTTTTCCGTCATAAATTATTAAAGTATTAGCTGTCCCTAAATCCATAGCTATTTCCACTATCATAAAATCAAATAAGCCCATAATATAGTTTTGTTTAAAACGCTATTGTTTCTGTTTTATTCTCTACAAAGATGAAAATTCGAATGTCGCGATTAAAGTCCTAATTTCGCTTTATATCGAAGGCGGGTTAATCGCATTAGTGGAAGATAACGATCTGATCGAGATCGATGCACTGAATAATACGCTTAATCTAAATGTATCTAGCGAGGTGATCGAAAAGCGCCGAAGAAGATGGATGATCCCTCAAGCAAAAGTCCAGAGTCTGAAGGATGTGCGACAGATGAGGCACATCACGAAGCTTTTCAACTTGCTTTCTCTTGTCAGATATAACCTATTTATGCAGAGATGACGTAAAGGCCGAAACCATTATTGAGTTTTTATTAGAATCACCGAAATTTATTCATTGCATATGCTTTAGAGATATTCGAATCAAAATAATTTACAATCTAGCAATCCTAATTCAATAGTCCATTCTACTCAATTTTTTCAAATCATCCATAAAATGGTTCGAAAATTGTCACAACAGGGTCCATAAATAGGATATGTAGAACCAATTGCAATAAAAAGGAATAAATAAGATATTAGTAACCTGACCAAGAATTAATTAAAATACAACAAAAAATTAATTGTATATAAAAACCAAACTGACCAATTATATAAAAATGTATTTGGTTGGTTTTGTTAGAAATAAGAAGTTCGAACCATTGCTCATATCGAATTAAAAATATCTTAAAGAGCCATTAAAAAAATATTATAATGAGTACAAAATTTTATATATTTACATCATACACTGGATTAATGTGTTCTTAAAAAAATAGTAGTAGTACATATTGACAAAAGACTATCGTTCAATTGAAATAATGGATAAAAGTTTGTTTGTTGTTGTTTGTTTTTTTTTATGTACCTTTTTTGTACCTCGAAATTTGTTAACCTCAGTAAACGCTGGGCTGTTAATTTCTGCATCGGAAAAACAGATGATTGATGTATATTTTTTCATACCCCATTCAAATTATAATAAGAATAGGAAAAAAATATTATTTATCTTTATTACAAATTCTGTTTTTGTTTTAAAATCTATATTGAATTTGACATTGTTAAATTCTTTAATCATTTAAAAAATAGTGCGAAATTTGTCCTGAGAAAGTCACATTACAGAGTAATTTAATTGTATTATTTTTCTTATTATTTTATCACTCTAGTCTTTAAAGAGTTCGACTGCGAACAAGAGTTCGACAGTCGAACTCAAACGTCTCCTTTAGCGACAACTTTTTATCTTTAAAAAACTTGGAATTATTAAAAAACGTTAAAAACACTTAGTTAAATATTTTAAACTTAAAAAATAATCATTGAATAAATTATTTAAATCATTATAAATCAAATAATTACACTATAATTTTAAGCTTTCAAAAAAAGTCAAGATCGGTATAAGGTGTTCGATTGTAGTCCCGGCGACTTTCCACAAAAGGGAAGGTGTCGAACACCTTCCTTTTTTAATCTTCAAACAGCTAAAAATCAATTGATTACAAATTTAATAATTCAAAAATTGAGAGAAATTCCTTAATTATACTAAAAAACAAAAAGGAATCCGTTGGGAATCGAACACCTTAAAACACTAACAATCAAGGTTTAAAACATTAAAAAACAAGTGTTCGATCGAAATTTATCACTCCCGTCCACTATCCTTATTTTTTTCATAGAATTCTTCAAGTGTCTTTCCTACAATAACTCGGACAAACCAATCAACTATAGCTGCACGTTTTTCCTTTGCTTTACTCTTTTTTTTAATTCCATCACTTTTTTGAGACTTATTGGATTTTGGTTTCATGGCAAGACTATTAAATCAAATTACAAAAACTTTTATCAAAGCTTATAATTCAATTTAAATTGATCATTAAAGAATAATGATTTTTAGATTAATACTTATTTTATTACGACAATAATTAATATTTACCTGCAAACAGATATTTATACGTACTGATTTACGCAACTTAATTGATCTTTTTGAAAATATACTTCAAATGGCAGTGTTCAGGGGTCCAATGATTTAAAAGCTCTAAAGATAAAAAGTTGTTTTCAGATGCGACAGAACCCGGTAAACCACAAAACAAGAATAATTATTAAAATCTCTTAATTCTATTATCCATCAACTTCAAATACTTTTCTTTCATAGCGTCTGATAAAAAAGACATTTCTACTAGTTCTGTCCATTTAGATACACTTTTATTCATATCAGATAAAATAGTGTTAATTGTTTTATCATTGAGTCCTAAACGGTCTTTTGCATAATAATCTATCAATTCCGTTGATTTGAAATTGCTTTTTTTGCCTTTGAGAGAAAGAGCTAACTCTTCTTGTGGATTTTTAATGGAAATGGAAGAATTTAAGAAATCATAAACTGGAGTTAAAGTTGTTTTTCCAGCTTTCGTGATTACTGAAAAATTCTTTAAGTGCATATCTTCATTACCTGTTATGAAACAGAATAAAACTCGTTTAAAGAAATCGGCTTTCTCTATAGCTGGAAAAGTGCAGTACTCGTCAATTACTTTGACTAACTTTTCCATAGTATAATCATACTTGGTATCTCTTGAATTTCCAGTTAATTGTGCAAAATCCTCAGTAGCATATTTTTTTCCCTTACTGTATCTATCAAATCGTTTTATAAAATAAGAAAGGCTACCGTCTTTTGAATAAATCAATCCATGAAGAGGCACATCAAGTCCATATACTTTTGCCATTTTCATAGTTAGATCTTCATTTTCTGGTAATTCTGGAAAAATATCATTTTGAGGTTTTATAATATAGTTACCAAACTGATCTACAATTTCAAATTGTTGATTTACAACTGAAATAACAGCACTTAATTTGGGTTGGACTCCTTGAATAGATAATTTCTTTGCTCGATTAGCAGCTTCCTGTCTTTGTTCTGCTGCCGTAAATGGCAAATCATTTAATGCAGTAAGTTTAGGAGCAATCATTCGAAGTCCTTTTTCACTGTATTTATCAGTGCCACATAATTCGTAAGTTATTGGGCATCTATTCATCTTTCAATTCTTTTACAGTTACTGCTCCTACCAAATCATTTCCTGTAGCCACAAGTTGAGAGAAATAATCGTTTTTATCAATTTTACCGATTTTCAAAAGCCCCTCAAGCATTATTCCTTCAGGTAACAGTCCTTCAAAAAAAGATGGAAATTTAATAAATGAATAATTTTTATTAGTCAATGGCATAGTCAATGATACTGGTTCTCCTTCATAATTGTCATCATAGGTAAATTGGTAACCGCCAGTGCTATCTTCAATCAATACTCCTGTCCTTTTATCGTGAACCAATATTATTGCTTTTCTCATAATCATTTATTGATTGGACTTTTAAATTGTACTTCAATATTCAATACTTTCAGTATCGCTAAAAGATTACTCCACCTAACCGTTTCTTTATTTTTCTCAATATCAAAAACGGTAGTCTTCCCTACTCCTGCCAGATTAGCCAATTCTAATTGTGTTAATCCTGCTTGCTTACGATGCTCTTTTATGAAGAGACTTAAATTAAAATCATTCATTTTTACCGTTTTAGCAGTAAAAATAAACAAATATGTTTTACAATACAAGTATCTCAAAACAAAAACATTGTTTTTTACCGTAATAGCAGTAATTATTACAAAAATTATAGTCAATTAACGTAAATAAGAGACATGAAAAGTTATTTTACTGTTATAGCGGTAATTTATAAAAATATACTTTCAATTGTTAGTACCGTTGAATTCTAAAAAATTGAATACTTCGAATAATCGTTCATAATTTCTAACTCTATAAAGTTTTTCGACTGCGAATAAAGAGTTTGACAGCTCTGCTCCTAACACGATTCTTTTATAATAAATGGTTCCATATAAGGAATTGATTTAAAAATGAGGCTGTCAACGGTACTTGTCTGATTTGGGAATTTTGGCTTTTATAGTTTTGGGTAAATTATCGTATAACCCGTTCCTTATATAATGTTTCACATTGGTATCCCATCAAATGCGAGAAGGTGAATAGATCATAAAAAATGTATCATGAATGGTCTTGCAATAGATATGAAATTAAAAACAAGCGGTCTCTCTATGGCTTTTCTCTTTGTTCCGTTCGGTAACTCCAATCGGTCATCGGTAGAAAAAGCCTCCATCCTTCGTTCTTCATCTGCATAATAACCAGAAATATTTCGACAAGTAAAATCGAAACTTATTACAAAAACCATATACATTCTCCTTTACATGAGATGAGTAATTTGATTGCATTTGAAAAGCAATTGATGATAACCGAAAATAAAAATTAAACATAAGCAAATAAAAATCTAACTTTTGCCTTTAATATATTTGTAACTGATTTAATGATAAATTAATTGAATAATTAAAATTATGTCATCATCAGTACCATTAAATAAAATCGAACTATTCAAATCTGTTTTTATGGGCAGAGAAGATGTATTTGCGGTTCACTGGGAAAAGGGAAATAAAAGTGGCTATATGCCAGCATACTTCTATGATCCATATAGATATCGGGCACATAAAATGAGTGGTGGCACTTTTCAGAATTACACAGATAAAGAATATTTGCCTTTTACTGATAAAGAAATTGAAAAACACCTAAATGGGGAACAACTAATCGGAATTTATCCTTTACTAAAAGATAATACTTCGTGGTTTATTGTTGCAGATTTCGATAAAATTGATTGGGTAAATGACTGCAAAAAATTTATAACTACATGCAAAGAAAAGGGAATCCCATCCTACTTTGAACGCTCACGTTCAGGTAAAGGCGGACATGTTTGGATATTTTTTGAACAACCTTATCCGGCAATTAAAAGCAGAAAGATTTTTATTTCGATTTTAGAACAAGCAGGAGTTTTTTCTTTGTTTGACAAAAGTTCCAGTTTTGACAGATTGTTTCCCAATCAAGATTTTCTTTCCGGAAAAGGATTTGGAAACTTAATCGCTCTTCCGTTTTATAAAAAAACATTGGAACAGGGAAATAGTTGTTTCATTGAAATTGATAATTTGCAACCATTTTCAGATCAATGGGATTTCATTAAAAACATACAAAGAATTCCAACAATAGAACTCGATAAACTCTACCAAATTTATAATACATCACAAAACATTGCTGTTCCTGCTTTACCACAATCTAACAATGGAAAGCTGACCATAACATTAAACAATGTTGTAAAAATTAACCGTAACGCAATATCTACCCCATTGATTAATTTCCTAAAAGAGGAATTAAATTTTCTGAATACGGAATTTTTAATAAAAAAGAAAATGGGTAAAAATACTTTTGGAACCGAACGTTATTTCAAGTTTGTTGAAGAATCTGAAAATGCTATAATCATTCCAAGAGGTTTCATTGGAAAAATAATTCGCTTTTGTAGAGAAAACAAGATCAAATATGATTTTAGTGACGAAAGAAAAAAAAGAAATGAAGTTTCTTTTTTATTTAATGCACAACTCCGAGAACACCAGCGAATAGTGATTGACACTATCGGCAAGAAAGATTTAGGAGTAATTGTAGCTCCACCTGGTTCTGGAAAAACGGTTGTGGGTCTAAAAATTATTGCAGAGAAAAGACAACCTGCCTTAATTATTACGCATCGCAAACAAATTGCGGAACAATGGATAGAAAGAATTGAAACCTTTTTAGGAATACCAAAAAATGATATTGGGAAAATTGGGCAAGGCAAAACTAAAATAGGAAAGCAAATAACAGTTGCCATGATTCAGAGTTTATCAAAGGAACTTGAAAAACCAGATGTGGAAAAACTTTTAAATGCCTTTGGGTCTATTATTATAGATGAATGCCATCATATTCCTGCTGAAACATTCAGGAATACAATTACAAAATTACAAACCTTTTATTTGTACGGATTGACCGCAACGCCATTTAGAAAACACAATGACAGTAAACTTATTTTCATTCATTTAGGTGAAGTTATTGCTGAAATAAAATCAGATGAAATAAGCACATCTAAAAGGCCAAAAATTATTATTAGAAACACTGAACTTGATGTGCCATTCAATTCAAAGACAGACAAATTTGAAACTTTATCAAAAATTCTAGTTCACGATTCTACTCGAAACAAAGCAATTCTTCAAGATATAATCCATGAATTGAAGTCGGACAAGAAAATCGTTATTATTACCGAACGTAAAGAACACATTGACTCGCTTTATCAATATTTAAAACAGTCTTACGAAGCAATCACTTTAAGCGGAGAAGATTCTGAAAGTGCCAAAAACTCGAAATGGAAATTACTAAAGGAAGGAAATTATCAAGTACTAATCACCACTGGACAATTCTTTGGTGAAGGAACTGATTTACAAAACGCCAATTGCCTGTTTCTTGTTTATCCATTTTCTTTTGAAGGCAAATTGATTCAATACATCGGTAGAGTTCAACGATCGGAAATAGCCCCAACTATTTATGATTATAGAGACATCAAGATTGATTACTTAAACAAAATGTTTCTGAAGAGAAATGCCTATTACAGAAAAATAGATAAACTAGCTACCTTATTTGATGAGTCCGAAGAGGAAATTGCTGTTTCAAAAAACACTTTCATTATTGATCAGAAAATAAAGATTGCATTTGAAAAACTTGAATTTCGATACGGAAGCATTGCTTTTAAATACAATGTGCCTGAAATGAAAACAGAACTTGAATTTGATATTGAGAATCTCGAAATCAGACCAGAATTTGAGGTTTTAAAAACTTATTTCTCCAAGATACTTAAGATAAAAAAAATCACTGCTACTATTCAAGCTGAATTTGAAGATAGCAAGCTAATTTCTCAATTGGCATTATCTAACGACCTAAAAAAGATAAATAGCCAATTGATTGAAGGAGTCAAATTTAAATTTATAACGAAGACCTTCTTAGGGAAAGCAAATGCAGTTAGTCAAGAAAATTTGCTTGATATTAACCAATTACAAAATGAAAACAATTACAAGCTATATGATTCTGGAGACGAATTATTAAATGATTTTTTACAGAATAAAAACTACAAACATCAAAAGCACTTACAATATTTAGCCGACCGACACGAAAAGACTATTCTTAAAATTCGATTTGTCCTTAATCCTTTTTCATTTGTTTTTCTTTTAGCCGGAAAAGAAGGATTTCACATTATTTTAGAAACGCTGAACACAGAAGAAGCTACCTACATTTGGCATTTTGATAATGACAAGCGAACACTTCCTGACAAATTAAAACAGGTTGACCATTACCTTAACATCATTAGAAACAATGGAAGACAAACATTTATAGAAAACCTACCAGCGAATTTCAGTCGCATACTTCACGACTATTCAGATGAAAGAAAAGGATTTACAATTTGGAAAGATTTGATTGAAGAAAGACTTACGTAAGAATCCGCACAAATAATAAAATAAAACCATAATTAGAATAACACAGACAACCTAAATTATAATCGTTTATGTTCACAAAAAAATGTTGTTCTCGTTTCCGTGAACGTTTAAAAAAAGTGAACAGAGAAATTTTGTGCAATTTTTCAAACAAAAAAATAAAATCATATTTTAGTATTATGGAATCAACATAACGGAAATTCTATACAAATACGATTGAAAATATATACGAAACAGAAAAATACCCTCTAAAAAACATGTTCTAGTGGAAAATAAAAATCCATTTATTTATCTAGAACAACACTAATGAAAAAAATATGAAAATTCAATACTGTTCAGATCTCCACTTAGAATTTTTAGAAAACCGAAAATGGGTTTTGGAAAATCCAATTATTCCAAAAGGAGATATTCTCATTTTGGCGGGTGACATTGTGCTTTTTAAAGAAATACATCAACATCAAAAATTCTTTGATTATATTTCCAATCATTTTGAGCATACCTTTTGGATTCCTGGCAACCACGAATATTATAATTCGGATATTTCCAAAAGAAGTGGTTCTTTTGAGGAAAAAATCAGAGACAATGTAACTTTACTGAACAATATGGTAAAAACCATCAATGGAGTAAGACTAGTATTTTCAACTTTATGGTCACACATCTCGGCTGAAAAACAATTTATCATAGAACAAAGTCTTTCTGATTTCAGAGTAATTCGAAAAAATGAAAAAAGACTAACTGTCCAAGATTATAACCAACTCCATCTGAAAAGCAGATTGTTTTTGGAAGAAACATTCCAAACTAAAACAAATAATCCAACTATTGCTATAACCCACCATTCACCTACTTTTATCAATTATCCTGAGATATATTCCCATAGCAGTATAAATGAAGCTTTTGGAACAGAAATGTCATCAGTTATAGAAAATAATGAAATCGATTATTGGATTTATGGTCATCATCATTTTAATGTAGAAGATTTTAACATTGGAAAAACAAAATTAATTACCAATCAATTGGGATATATAAAATACAACGAGAATGAAAACTTTAATAACAGTTCTATAATTTCAATATAAACAATTAAACATCAACACAAATCGTATTCTGGATTTATATATATCGCCTTAAAGCACTTAGCGCTATGTACTAATTTTACCACAACAATATAAACTAATTAAATCACTACAATAAATACTAAAATATTTTTTTTTTAAAGAAAGTCTTCTAAGCCATAATAAAGCTGCTTTTTTATTTAAATCCCTTGTTCATTAATTCCTGCTCTGATCTAGAAATTCCTATTTTAGTTGCTATTTTTTTTCCATTCGCTTATAACTGTATAAACTTCTGAAATAATTAAATTCATTTTGGAATTATCAAGTCTAAAATATTCGCCCACACTTTTTGCAAGTTCAAAATCAAGCTCATTATTATGAGTATCAATATTTAATGCTAATCCATCTTTATCAATAGAGGGGCTGAGGTCATAAGCTGGTGAGAGAATCCACCCGTCTTTAGTTAAAATAAAACCATGGTTACGAAGGTGATCATCTGTATTAGAAATCGCAATATTGAAGATTATTCTTCTCCACAGCTGCTGTAAATTGGCATCAATATTCGTTCCATGATTACTAATAAATTCAGCTATATCTAAATAGCTTGCAGGATTATCTCGAATAGTATCTTCATTATTTCCTGTCATAGTCATTGCAGAAGCAAAATGTATTCTTTGTTCTTTATCTCTGTCAAAACGTTTCGTAAAAAAGGTATGATAATTACCCATTATCTTTTCGACTTTACATGGAGTCATTTCAACACCAGCTTTAATCGCTAATTGATAGGCTAAAAATTCCCATAATCCTTTATCGGTAGTGTCAGTTTTTGATGGGAATTTGGCAATCCATAGACTTTTGTCAGTATCTAAAATATTAGCTTTGGGTCTCGCTCCTCCTAAAGATGAACCTGGAGCCATAAGCACAGAAAGCCATTTCTTAACTTCATCATTTTCATCATCGTTTTCAAAGCTGTTGGCTGCGCTTTGTAGTTCTCTAATTGATGACCATGGTGGGGTTGAAGTTTTTTTATTGTTGTCTAGAAAATCTCCATTAGGATCTGTTTTAAACCTTAAAGCCCCCATGCGACTTTCGTCATATACCCCCAGTAGATAGTCAATATCATAAAGTGTTGGTGTTTTTTCTTTTTTCTCTTTGGCTATTTGAGCAGCTCTACGTTTCATCAATGTTCGTCCCCAAGTGTCCGGCATGCTATCTAGAAATATACCGAAATTTTCTTTTTGATTTGGATATTGAGGACCACCATATAATTGAATATCGGGGTCTAGGAGGAATTTTTGTTCCGTTTTTAGCCAATCTTTATCATATTCAAAACTAAATGCTTTTTTACCTTTTCCTAGTAAAGCTGATAGTATTCCGATTAGTTTAGGTTCTGGCATACTTTGCCAATGTGCATAAACATATTTATCTTTTTTAGTACTAGCCATTTTAACTCTTTTAGTGTTTTATTTTAGTAAAGCAAGATCCTGAAGTTTACGACCTAATTCATCATCAGCTGCCAGTTTCAAAACATCGTTTTGTAAACCTAAGACGCGCAATACATTAAAATAGGCTCCCATAGCTACACTTGGATTTCCTGTTTCAATGAGATACAAAGTAGAACGAGCAATATCAGCACGTTCTGAAACTTGTACAGTAGTCAATTTTCTACGTTTACGAGCTAGTTTTATATTCTCTCCCATTTGTTCCAACACCGTGTCGTACTTTGGAAAAACAGTTTGTTTTCTTTTGTTCATTTACATAATGATTGTTATTATATATTGATTGAAATAACAATCATTTTGTTTTTTTATTCCTTTTTTTTTAAATTGATTAGGTAAATAACCAGAGTTTGTTCCAGATTGAATTAAATTATCACTAGTTCAAGCAAGTAATTCACTATTGTTTTTGTTATCTGTATTACTATTGTACAAATTGATTTCTGCTATATTTTTAGAAAATATAATCATTTTTTTCTCTATTATTAATAGGAGATTCATAACGTTCCTGAATTCCTTTGGCTCTGTATTATTTGTCTAAACTATTGCCATTGAAAACACTCTTTGTTTCATGGTCAACGCAGGTAATACCGAATAGAGAGAGAAAAGGAGTTCGAACCATACTTACATTATTAAAATTACTAACAATTTACAGTTTTAAAAACCGATACTTCCTAACCAAATTTTGATATGAATTAACATAAAACATTTAACTAATTTCACGAAACGTTCCTTGGTAAATCCGAAAATTACAACCAAAATTAGGTGTTCGACAGTCGAACACCTAGAGTCATTTTAGAAGAGATATTTTTCACTTTAAAAAGATCCATTTTGGCAAAAAAATTTAAAAAGTAAACTGATCATTTCTTTTTAAAAATTGTTTGAAAAATTAAATATTTTCACATACCCCATATAAACAAAGGGATTGAACGTTATTTCTCCAGTTTATCTATGAACATTAATATAGGCATAAGTTGTTCGATTGTAGTCCCGGCAACTCCACTCGACGGGATGATTGAAAAATCATCCCGTTTTTTTTCATAAATAAGATATCCTTCATCCTTCATTAACAGTTGATTATGAGAAAATATACTTGGCATTGTGGGTGTTCGATACACCCCCTTTTCATAGTATAAGTTCGTGTCGAACACCATACTTATAAATTCTCTTTTTTGCAGAGTTGTCGATTTAATGGCGTACCTATCGAAAGCGTTAGTAAAATGCTTGGACATCGAAGTTTGAGAACTACACTACTTGACTGTAGAATGCTGAATTAGCAATGGTTACCTATTGCAAACTAATCGAGATCAATAATTAAAATTTGATTCTCGTCAATCATCAGGTATTTCTTTAAAAGTTTTTTATACTGAAAAACAAATACTTACAATTATTTTTTTTGTAATTTTGAAATTAACGCTTAATTAAAGTTTGAGCTTCCAAAATTCCCAACTTCTTAAAATGATTAGTCCTGAATTGTAGGTTCATCTAAAACAGGAACTAGCTATGAAGCGACATACCTAAACGGCTTTTTATCACTACATAAAAAAGCGTACTTATTTTATTATAACTTAAAAATAAAGCTATGCGAGTTCCTGTAATCCGAAAAAATATAATATTCACCCCTGATTCCAAAAGGGTTGTTGCTCGGTATTTTATGAATGGCGATCAGCGGACCCAACAGATGGTGAGCCGCATAATGATGTTGGATGAAAAACAAGTCATAGATACCTTGGAACATACACTTCGTGAGTTTGCCAGACGACATCGAAATATTTCAAGCATATTTTTCAGGCACTGCGAAAAAATTAGGGACATAATTGAAGGGATGCAAATCAACTATGACGGCCTGTCACTGGAACGAAAAATGCTCATCGGTTCTTATTGTACAATGGAGTATGCAATAGAATCCGCAGCCATTTTCAACCCTTCCATTGTAGAAGATTTCGATCAGTCGGGTCTCGAAAAGGGTGAGAAACGGGTCATCATTTCTTTCCGTGCCACCGGTGAGGGTCATATCTCATCAATTGTATTTAGAAGGGGGGTCTTGGATAAGAATAACAATCTTCAGGTGATGAAAATTGGGAATAACATTGATAAAGCAGAGATTGTACACAAAACCTTATACAACAAAGAACGATTTTTGATGAAATTGGCAGAAATGCATACTTCGGACAAATACTCAACCCGTATTATGCAGGACTTGCCCGACGAATTTGAGTATGCCGTATTAAAAAGTATGGTAAATAAAGCATTAAGCGATCCAATGATTCGTCAGGAGAGGAGAACGGCACTCGAAGAAGTGATCTGGTTGGCGGATTCATTTTATGATTTGCAATTCAAGCACGATTCTGATATCACCGAACGTGTTATATTTCCAATATCAGATTCAGAAAGCCGTGGTATTGAAGATGCCCGTTTTGTGCGCTTTGTGGACGATGATAAATCTGACAAAGTAATAGCTACTTATACAGCTTATAACGGTCATGTCATTCTTCCAAAACTTATTTCTACTGAAGACTTTTATACGTTCCGTGTAATGCCCTTATATGGAATCGGTGCTCAAAATAAAAACTTGGCATTATTCCCTAGAAAAATCAAGGGTAAGTTTGCTATGCTGTCCAGAATTGATGGTGTTAACAATTACCTTATGTATTCTGATAGACCTACACAATGGAATGATCCCGTTATCCTCCAGGAGCCACGTTATACATGGGAGTTTACACAAATTGGAAATTGTGGATCGCCGCTTTGGACCGAAGAAGGCTGGTTGGTTATTACTCATGGTGTAGGTGCCATGAGACGCTATTGCATAGGTGCTTCACTGTTTGATCTTGATGATCCTTCGAAGGAAATTGGAAGACTTAAAGATCCTTTGCTTTCACCACTGGAAGATGAACGGGAAGGTTATGTACCTAATGTAGTGTATTCTTGCGGTTCGATTATTCACAACAACAGTCTTATATTGCCTTATGCCGTATCAGACTACTCCTCTACTTACGGTGTGGTAGATATGGTAGAATTGATGGAAGCTTTGAAGAATAGTAAATGATGACAAGGAGTTAATGTCTTTTCTAATTTCATTTAAGAGAGCTAAATTCTGGACGCTACCCTTTCAATACATAACTGTTAACTATATGCTTTTAATTTTTATACCCCACATGTTGAAGCATGCCAATAGAAATTATACCAAACGAAAATATAATATAGACCAATTTTGATAATTGGTTTTTTTATGGTAAATTTGGACTATATTATAACAGTAATTATGGCACATGCAAAAATTTTGGTGATTAAGG
>NZ_JBLVPV010000036.1:0-22425 GCF_048286775.1 Flavobacterium glycogeni | reverse complement strand
GGAGATTTACATGGAACTCAACCCATCACTTTGCGAACCGCCGTATACGAGACCCGTACGTACGGTGGTGTGAGAGGCGCACTCCGTCAGTTTCTGGCGGAGCCGTCTACTCGATTACCGGCTGGCTTTTTGTCTTCTATTCCTATGTCCACTAAAAATTGTTTCCCGGTATACTTTTTATATAAACTAATCGTCATTCCATCAAATCCTAAATTCATTTCTTTAATTAAATCTTTTTCAATTATAAGTATAAAATTACTGACAGCTCCAGGCTTTGGGATTTTACCTTGATATTTTTCTATAATATTATAATTACTTCGTGTTTCTAGAGCCATAAATAAGTCAGAATATAAACCTCCAACAGCCATCAATCTGAACTTTAGATTATTATTAGGTAAATATGCGTTTGCTAATATTCTAAGTCTATTGAAACTATCTTTCTGTAAATATCCTTTAGCACTTTCAAAAAACACTTTAACTTCTTCATTCCAATCATATTGAAGACTTTTGCCATTCTTGGGATCAAGATCTTCTTGTAAATCAATTAAAAGCCAAAACATTCTTTTATATATTCTATGAAAATTATAGAGTATAGATACAATTTCTTCTAACTTATTTACTCGAATTTGTTTTTGAGTATTCTTCCACGCTATTGTTGCTGAAATAACTGAGATTAATATTGCAACTATAGACAATGTATATTTAATTACTTCAGTCCAATCAATATTCATATTTTGTATTTAAGATTCTGTTTTTTTTAGCTTGCCGGTAACTTGCAGATAGGTCTGACAAAATCAGACCTATCATTCTATTATGGGGTAGATAGGTCTGACAGCAATCAGACTGTATTTAAAATCAAATATATTGTTTTATTCTTACAAATCATCAGGTGGCCTTTTTATTAGTTGCAGGCGTTAGTAACAAAGAGTATAGTTTGTGATTCGCGAATTGTATACTTAATTTTAAGTTATAAAAGATGTTTTTTCTATGATTTGAAAATCTGTTGTTATCGGATTTCATATAAGAATACTTTTGTATTTTCAGGAGCTGTACGTTTCTCATTCATAGTTATAGAATGTAATTCTGCCTTGGGGAATAATAATCAGACTGTTTTAGAAATAATGATATTAATTGATTTTGATTGTGTGCACGAGCGAGACGCTCGCGCCAGCAGAGGATTTTACTCCAAAAAAAGAGGATACTAAATCCTCTAAATATTCCTCAACTAATTTTACGATAACTCCATAATTGGAACGGTATGTAATCGGTTCCGTCCAATACAGGCTTCATT
This sequence comes from Flavobacterium glycogeni, assembly GCF_048286775.1. Lineage (NCBI taxonomy): Bacteria > Pseudomonadati > Bacteroidota > Flavobacteriia > Flavobacteriales > Flavobacteriaceae > Flavobacterium > Flavobacterium glycogeni. The sequence goes on along the minus strand of NZ_JBLVPV010000036.1, from coordinate 21,134 downwards.
GTTGGCTTTTCAAGCGTAACGAAGCCTTGTCTGTTATATGAAGCCTTTTTTTATTTAGATTTAAGAATAGTCAAGATTATTTTGATGAATCTCCATAGGTTGTATATTGTTACAGCGAATAATGAAATGTAAAAAGAAAAAAATAAAGTCTGAAATTTAATTGAAAACTCTATTTTTGCAATTCTGTATTGTTCGGTGATTGGAAATTTGTCGTTAGTTAATATTATTATGAATGATAATGCAATTATAATTATGTTTAAAAAAAGCAATAGTTTGCTGAACTTCAAAAAATCATTATAAGTTTCATTGTTTTTAAATCTCTCGAACAGATATAAGCATCCTAAAAATATACCAAAAAAAATAGAACTAACATCTATCAATTTATCATTAACTAATTCTGTTTTATCACTGAATTTAAAATCTAATTGATAAGATATAATTATACATACTATAAAAATGAAATACTGCATAAAAGTATTTACAAATTTGGTGAGTTTTAATCTCTGTATAATGTCTATATTTTTTTTCGAAATCACAGATAGGATTTTAAAGTTGGATACTCTTTAATATAAAGACTTTTAATACAATCCTTTCTCTCTTTTTGTTGAAGGTCTGAATCTAATCTTGGAATTGAAATTTGAAAAATTCCGTAATAGATGTCTCCAAGTAAGTTAATGGGTTTTTTTGCTTTTGTATTATCTACTGTATAACCAACAATTTCAACCAAATCAATGTGTTCTCGAACTTCACTAAAACCTAATAATTTATGAAAGCTATTTATTATTGGTAAAATCTTATCTTTATAAAGTCCTTTTTTCTCATATGCAGATACTTTGTAATTTATTTCTGCAATGTCACTATTTAATTCAGCAGCTTTTGTAATTTCTGGTAAAAAATCTAATTCAACTTTGTCTTCTAGAGACATATTAATTTTTTTTATATCTTCAAGAAGTCCAGCCGGTTGATGAACCTTCATCTTAAAACCTTTAAATTGAGTCATTGCTAAAGCTCTTTCATATTCTTTTTTTCTGTAAATCGTTCCAAAAATAATATCAAAGCTTGTTTCTTCTTTAAGGGTTGTTGAATCTAGATAACAATTTATTATAAATTTTCTAAATGAATTTAAATAAATGCAGTTTTTATTTATTTCAAAAAATATGCAACATAAATCTTTTGAATATAAGAATACACTTCCATATGCTAAACCTTCTGATTCCTTTACATCTAGTTTTGAAATAGCTTTTGTTTTTTTATCAATTTTAGCAGGTAAATCTTTATCTAGAGTAGACCTTAAAAAACCTATTATATATTTGTCATTTTCTTCTATGATAGAATAATGAATAGCTCTGTTACCAAAAGTTTTTTCTTGATTGAGGATTTCGGGATGTTTTAAAATATCCGTAAAAGTCATTTTTAAAGTTTCGTTTTCTAATTGTTTTACTTGAACACTGACAATATCAATTTTGCATTTTTTTGAGCTCATTTATTTTTTCTAATTGGTTAATTTTCTGATTGTTGCGCAAAGGTTTCATATAACGTTCCTAGGCTTTTTGATGTTGTGGATTAAGGAAGCCAAAACTTTCGGTTAAGTGTCTGACTTCAAAAGTACAAAACTAACTTTAAATTAAGCCCAAGAACCACAATAGCGCAAAACCTTTGTAAGCCGCAGCATTTTTATCTAATTCTTTCTAGATTTGTCAAGTACTTTTTACAATATCTTCCAGTCTCATTATCCCTTAACCCGCTGTTTAGAGCATAGCCACCGCCAACTATAATACCTAAAGCACCTAATATTTCTTTAACATATTCAGGTGTGGTTGCAATTGGATTTTGAATCAGCATATATGCAGCAAACGGTATAGAAGCTAATCCAATACCAGTTAAAACAACCTGTCGACTGAACTCAGAATATATGTTATTATAGTTATTTATAAAGTCTTGTTCGCTATAACCTTCACCAATTCTTTCCTGTATATTTTGAAGTTCAGAGTTAAAAATCCTTAAGTATTCTCTATTATTTTGGCGAAATTCGATTAACCTTTCAATTGGTATTTCCGCTAAATTTTGAGGAATAAGTAGATTGATAATTCCTTTGGCAAATCGAGTTCTACGATTTAAATTAGGCGTTGTTGAACGCGTATGATTAGTAAAATTGTCGTATTTGTTATTATCCGTTATTATAGCAGCCGATTGCTCAAACGCTATTTCTTTTGCGAGATATGTCATAAACAGAAAAGCTAATTCTTCGGGAAGAGATATTCCTGTACTAGTGCGACGTCCAATATTATTCCGCTCGCAATATTCTGCCCAACCAAATGAAAATTTCTCTTCGTAAACATTGAAATTCCAATTCTCAGGATTTTGCCACTTTCTAATTAAATTTACATTATTGAACAACAGACTTCTTTCATGTCTATTATCAAATATCTTATCAACCTCTTCAATAGCTTTCAAAGAAGCTCGATATCCAACATCTGGTCCAGGATTATAAGGATTTATTAAATCAGTATTATCCATTATTTTTCTATAATTTTCGCTTACATTGTTACCACGATTATTCGGGATAATAGGTCGGAAATTTTCAAAGTAAAGTAATGAAAATTTAAGCCATGAATCTGTTGGTGGTTCAAATGTTGGATAATAAATAAGTGGTTCCATCAAGGTGAGTTTTTTAATGTTGCTGCTAACTAGTAAATAACACAAAACATATACATCTTTTTTAAAGCGTCAACTCTATTTATGCTTTTATCTTGGCTCGTAAATAGAAGTTTTTTAAGTTGAAATCACAATACCCACATTTAGTGATATTTGACTTAAATTAAAAAACATAATAGAAAGCTTATTCCAGATATAATTATATGTATAAACAAAAAAAAAGACACCTCACAGCATCTTTTTCATTTCTTTCGTCTAGTTCTCCAGCTATCATTATAATGCCTATCCCTCAAATATTCATAAAACTTACCTCTCAGATAAAGACCTAAAAGCCATACCGCCATTAGTCCTATAATTTCGTACCATTTCATATTTTGAATTTTTAATTAAGTTCAAAATAGGTGTTTAAATTTTTATTTGATATGCAATTTAGAAAATTCAATATGCAATTTAGAAGTATTCTTAAAAAACGAAAAAGATGCATCATAGCATCTTTTTTTTTCTTTTAATTTTATTTAGCTTACTCAAAATCTAATAATTCCCTTGGGTGTTTTCCAAGTCCTTTTGCTAAATCTAAAAGTGTAGTAAAAGATAAATTTCTTTTACCGTTTTCAATATCACTTATAGTAGCTTTAATAAGTTTGTCGCTATTTAATGCCACATTATCTTGACTCAAATTTAATTCAGTTCGAAGCTTTTTGATATGTAAACCAAATTTTTTTAGCTTTTCTTCCTTGTGTTTCTCCATTTTTTAGCTTTTAACAAAAGGCGTAATATTTTTTTTAAAAAATGTTATAAGAACTTATAACAAATAACTATTTTTTGTTATATTTGTTTATTATTGAAATTATTATTCGATAATATTTGCTTTGAGCATTTAAATAAATAATTTTGCGATTCTTCATATAAAACATTTGAAGCATTCGCTTAGAATCTCGTTCCAAAAACTGGTAATTTTAGCACGCGAGATGATAAGTAAGATGCTCACGTCCCATGGCGTGGGCTCACTTATTCGTGTGCGGGTATACCAGTACCTTGGAGCGAAATAAGATGAGTTCCATGCCATTTTTTTTGGCCACTATTTTGGCATTACTCAACTTCAATTCTTAGCGCTAAATCTTCATTTACAAGTCTCGTAGGCATTCAATGTCAATGTCAATATCAATGTCAATGACAATGGTAATACCGTATTCAGTTTCAAAAAATCAATTAAAAAAAGTATGCCTATGATTGTATAAACTATTACTCACTATAAAACACCTGCACCGAAAGGTCCTTTGAATAAAACACCTAGTTAATTTAATTTGAATTTGTTAGTAAAAGGTGCAGGTAATTTAGCCGCAACATCAACTCATAACTGATTAACCAATAACTAAAAAAATGCCTATGAAATACTACAAACAAATACAAATAGGAATAATTATACTTTTTATAGCAACAATGTTTATGTGGCTTTATGGATGCCATAGTTTCACCGAAACTGAACTTCTAAGGTCACATTGTGAGGAGCAAAGAGGTGATTTTTATTTTAAATTTTGAATTGCTTCGCCTGTTCGCTATCGCTCGGGTTTAAATTTTGAATTTGGGTAAAAAGAATAAAGAGCATAGAACATAGAATAAAGAAGTGTTATTTATTTTAAATTTTGAATTTTAAATTTGGGTAAAGAAATAAGAATATAAATCCAATTAAAATCATGCCTATGATACAATAATAATAGTGCGGTTGGTTTGCGTCGTATCTCGAAATGAGATTGCTTCGTGCCTCGCAATGACAAAAAGGCCCTCCAACCGTCTGGACAACTGCATAGAGGACCAATGCTAACAAAACTAACGTTTCATTTAACTATACCAATATTATGAATAAATTTTCATTTTACAAGGGTAAATGGTGGATTCCTTTACTTTTAGGGATTTACTGCTTCCTTTATAATACTAAGTCATTAGCCCGAGAAAAGAGCGGCATACCTGACAGCCACTGGCTGTCCTCCTCTCCATATCACATGCTCGGGATGACACAATCTATTGTAATTACCGGAACTGTAAGTGACAGTCAGGGTGTGATGCCCGGTGTTACTGTATCCTTAAAGGGAAAATCGACTACTACCGTTACCAATTATGACGGTACCTATAGTTTGACTGCTAGTACTACGGACACTCTTGTTTTTTCTTTCATGGGGTATAAAACCGTGACTGTTCCGATAGCAGGACGTACTACCGTTAATGTACATCTACAAGAGGATGCCACCCAACTGCAGGAAGTAAAAATTAATGCGGGTTATTATACCGTAAAAGAAAGCGAACGTACGGGGAGTATTGCGAAAATAACGTCAAAGGATATTGAAAACCAACCTGTAACGAATGTGCTTGCTGCGATGCAGGGGAGGATGGCGGGGGTGAATATTACGCAAACTACCGGAACTCCCGGGGGAGGATTCTCGGTACAAATCAGAGGATTGAACAGTGTTCGTGCTGCTGGTAATAATCCGCTTTACATTATAGACGGTATACCTTATGCCACTGATGCTATAGGCAGTGGGCAAAATGCTACCGGTTTCCCAAGCAGGCTTAGTCCGTTGAATAGTATCAATCCAGACCAAATAGACAGTATTGAAGTATTAAAAGATGCGGATGCTACTGCGATTTATGGTTCAAGGGGAGCGAACGGCGTTGTACTTATTACCACCAAAAAAGGCAAGCAAGGCAAAACGAAATTTACTACCAACCTATCTACAGGTGCCGGAACCGTTACCCGTTTTATAGACCTTGTCAATACCGAACAATACATTGCCATGCGTAAGGAAGCATTCGTTAATGACGGGATTACCCAATATCCAGAAGCGGCCTACGATATCAATGGGACATGGGACCAAAAGCGTTATACCAACTGGCAGAAAGCATTGCTTGGTGGAACATCGCTGATTAGTGAACTCCGATCTTCCGTTTCTGGTGGAAGTGCCCAAACACAATTTTTGATGAGTGGCAATTTTAATAAACAAACCACCATCTATCCCGGGGACTTCGTCTACAAGAAAGCCAATGTCCATTTAAATATTAACCACGAATCAGAGGATAAAAAATTCCGAACTAGTTTTAGTGCAGGTTATACTTTGCAGGATAACCACCAATCGCGGATTGACCTGAACACAACTGCCTTGCAACTTGCTCCCAATGCTCCAGCACTTTATGGCGAAAACGGCCAGTTGAATTGGGAAAACAGCACCTTCAATAATCCGCTTGCTAATTTTATAGGAGGTTACAACGCCAAGACTCATGACCTTTTAGCAAGTTCGCTATTGTCTTACAGGATTAGCGATGCTTTTGAAATCAGATCTAATTTTGGATATTCGACTATTTACAACGACGAGGTGAACGGTCTGCCTTCAACCATGTTTGATCCTGCATCAGAACCGGGACCGGAATTTTCGACTTTGATAGTGGGACGTAACACGAGGAAAACATGGATTGCAGAACCACAGATCAACTGGAAAAGACAGTTCAAAAACATTACTGTAGATGTGCTGGCAGGAAGCACATTCCAGTCCCAAACCAGTACACAGCTGGTACAAGTTGGACAAGGGTTTTCGAGCAACAGCCTGCTATACAACATTGCATCGGCAACCACAGTTACCATTCCTGCAAATGATGAAACGCAATACAAATACCAAGCATTATTTGGCAGGCTCAACCTGAACTGGAAGGAAAGGTATATTGTGAATCTTACCGGCAGGCGAGACGGATCAAGCCGTTTTGGTCCTGGAAAGCAATATGCCAACTTTGGTGCTGCTGGTGTGGCATGGCTTTTTTCGAAAGAACGTTTTGCAGAGTTGTTTCCAGCACTCAGCTTTGGGAAAATCAGGGCCAGTTATGGTGTAACTGGAAATGACCAAATAGGCGATTATCAATTTCTTGACACTTATGGCTCTACCGGAGTTAACTATGGAGGAACAATAGGACTACAGCCCACACGTCTTTATAACCCCGCCTTTGGGTGGGAGACCAATAAAAAGTTTGAGGTTGCGCTTGAAGTTGGTTTTTTTAAAGATCGGGTATTTTTAACGGCAGGATGGTACAATAACCGTTCTTCGAATCAACTGACCGGAATGCCATTGCCGGGAACCACTGGATTTACCGTATTGCAGTCAAACCTTGATGCACAGGTAGAAAATAAAGGGGCAGAGTTTACCTTGCGTACGGTTAACCTTGAGAATAGCCTACTTTCTTGGACTACAAATTTGAATCTGACGTTTGAAAGGAATACTTTATTGGAGTATCCAGATCTGGATACTTCTACATTCCGAAACACCTACGTAATTGGGGAACCACTTAACATCAAGAAAGTGTATCATTTTACGGGAGTTGATCCGCAAACTGGCATCTATACTTTTGAGGACAAGAACGGTGACGGTCTTTATACTACAAAAGACGACAAAACCGAAGTTCGGGACTTTAATCCTGAATTTTATGGCGGATTACAAAATACTGTAAAGTATAAGCACTGGCAGCTTGATTTTCTTTTCCAGTTTGTAAAACAGTTGAACTACAATGGTGATGCGGCGTATACCTTGCCGGGGAGTATGTTTAACCAGCCCGTCAGCGCATTAGACCACTGGCAACAACCGGGCGACATCGCCTCGCACCAAATTTATACTGATGGAAGCAATGCGGCTGCTGTAGCAGCTTATGACCGATATCTAGCTAGTGATGCTGTGATTTCGGATGCCTCTTATGTCAGACTTAAGAACATTTCGATTTCGTATGACCTGCCGGAAAAGACCCTAAAGAATATGCGATGCAGGATTTTTATGGAAGGACAGAATGTGCTGACTTTTACAAAATACCAAGGGGCTGACCCTGAATTTAAGTCGGTTGGTTATTTACCGCCACTTCGAATTCTTAGTGCCGGACTACAATTTACATTTTAATACTATGACTATGAAATACAATACCAGAAGTACTATACCTATGCGGTGTACTAAAAGCGCCTTACGCCATCGTTTTTATTCGGCTATTTACATGATAACCCTAGCACTATTTTTTCAGGCTTGTGATGAGTTTGTTGCGGTTGATGTACCCAAGAATCAACTTATTGCCAGTGGTGTTTTTGAGGAAAAGGCAACCGCCAATGCTGCCATGACCGATATCTATGCGAAAATCAGGGATTTTGGTCTGCTTACCGGAACACAGGCAGGATTAACGCATACCTTAGGTCTTTATGCCGATGAACTGGTGTTTTATGGTACTACACAAAACGGGAATACAGCATTTTATACTAATACATTAGTCGCCTCTAGTGTTGAAATCAGGAACATCTGGAATTTGAGTTATAACCAAATTTACGCTGCCAATTCAGTTATTGCAGGCGTTGACGGAGCGGTCAAACTGCCACAATCTGACAAAGACGTATTAAAAGGAGAAGCTTTGTTTGTTCGCGCCATGCTACATTTTTATCTCACGAACATTTACGGTGGTATTCCCTATATTACCACTACAGACTACGAGCAAAACAGAAAGGTATCAAGAAACACTGTGAGCGCCGTTTATGATTTGGCGAAAGCTGATCTGAATGCAGCAATAGCTTTATTACCGAACACCTATAATGGAGCAGGTCGCACTCGGCCCAATAAATTTGCAGCGTATGCCTTGCTTGCAAGAGTTTGTCTTTACGCCGGTGCGTGGGACGAATCTTCAAATGCTGCCTCGGCGGTACTCAACAATACGGTACTCTATCCCTTTGAGACCGATCTTAATACCATTTTCCTAAAGGAAAGCACTAGCACAATTTGGCAGTTAAGCCCAAAATCACCGACAGGCAACACTAATGAAGCCGCCACGTTTATCTTTACCAGTACACCTCCAGCATTGTCTGCCATGAACGAAGATTTGGTTTTGGCTTTTGAGGTTGGAGACCAACGAGCTGTCAAATGGGTGAAGACCATAATCAATGGGGGATCAAGATGGTATCATCCGTTCAAGTATAAAAAGAAAACAAATACGGGAACTGTTGAAAACAGCATCATTTTTAGGCTTGGTGAATTGTATCTTATTCGTGCCGAAGCAAGGGCACGAGCCGGAGAACTCATAGGAGCAAAGGGGGATTTAAATGTTATCCGCACTACTGCAGGTCTTGGAAATACGACAGCGCTTACACAGGAAGAGCTTTTAACAGCCATTTTACAGGAGCGAAGAGTTGAACTGTTTACCGAATTCGGGCATCGTTTTTTTGATCTTAAGCGTTTTAACCGAATCAATCCCGTGTTGTCTGCCAGTAAAAGCGGTTGGGATGCCAACGATGTTTTGTTTCCCATTCCAGAGACGGAAATTGACCTTAATGGTACTCTTGCACCTCAAAATCCTGGTTACTAATGAAGACAATACTCCAACATAATTTTTTCATTTGCTTTCGTTTATTTTGGTTTTTTGCAACCGTTCCGAGTTTCGGACAGGTCTCAAAAAGCCACCCACTGACTGTCGCAGATTATCCTTTGTGGCATACACTGCGACAACATGAACTTTCAGACAATGGAAATTGGCTGAGTTATAAACTGGACTATGACGGTTTGCCCGATACTCTTTTTGTGAAGCATACTAAAAGTGCCAAGAGATACTCTTTTCCTAAAGGGTATAGCGATAGCTTTATAGGAAATAATGCATTTGCCTGTCTGGATAACAGCAAAACATTTCATCTTTTAAACCTTATCAATGGTGGCATACTTACAAAAAGCAATATCACAGCATTTGAGTATGTTAGTGATAATATGCTATTGTTCAGTGATTCAGGAGAAACTAATGGGACTTTGACAATAAATGATTTTGATCTTAAAGTACTTCAGACTTACAATGACGTTCATAGTTATGCCATAAGCCACGATCGAAAATCTGTTGCATTCACTACTGGTTCCGGCACTAAAAATGCTGTCAATATCATTAATTTGGATACTGGAACGGAAAGAAAGTTAGTGGTCGAAAGCAGTACGCATTCCTTTACTAGTTTAACGTGGAGCGGGAATAAAAATTCGTTTGCTTTTATCAGTAATCCCACAGGCGCTTTACATTTGGCCGATGCCAAAATTTATCATTACAGTGAAAAGGAAGCGTTGCAAAGTGTTACTAGGGCAGAGGGAAACTGGACTGAAAATTTTGAAATTGCATCTACGGACCTCTCCGGGATTCATGTATCGGATGACGGTAAACGTGTTTTGTTTATCCTGAAAGAGAAGTTAGAAAGCAGTGAAAAAGTGGCTGCATCAGCAGTGCAGGTGTGGAATGGTGATGATGAAACATTATATCCTTATACTAAAGTGAGCAGGAAGTCTCCACAGCACTTGGGAATATGGTGGCCTGCCGAGCATCGAATGATAGTAACCGGCAGTGCCGAGAAAGATATTGCAATGGTAGGCGGGGCACAAAAGTTTGTGCTTGCAAAATCATTTTCGAAATTACAGCCCTCGATAAAATACTATGCAGACAGCGATTATACGTTTACTGATTTTGAAACAGGACAGGAACACCCCTTTTTGAATCAGCAACCAGGAGAGTCTGATTATTTCTATATGTCACCCGGTAATAGTTTTATTGTTTATTTTAGGCATGGTCACTGGTGGGTGTATGATATTAGGAAAGGAACACATTTGAATCTTACTAAAAATCTACCAACGCAATTCGCTGAAGAGGAGTATGATGAACCAGGTGCACCACCACCGTATGGTATTGGTGGGTTTACCAAGGATGATAGGGCATTGCTGCTTTATGACAAACATGATATTTGGGAAATAAAAAGCGATGGCTCAGGTACAAAAGAACTCACCGATGGATACAACTCTCAAATTGTGTACAGACTGTCTGGTATATACAGTGCCACTACTGCGATAAAATCATGGATGATGCCACAGATTCCTATTGTTGATAGCCGTAGTATACTATTGGAGGGCATCGCTTCTGATTTCAGTAGTTCGGGCTATTATAAATTGAGCAAATCTAAAATTCATAGTATGACCACTGTTTCAAAGCGGTTGAAGCATCTTATAAAAGCGAAGAAGAGCGATTATTACACTTTTACACAGGAAGATTACAACAGTCCCTTAGAAATAGTTGGAATGGATGGAAGAGGGAAAACAAAAAACATTTTCAAGAGCAATGGGCAGCATGATCACTACCAGTGGGGAAAATCTGAACTGATATCGTATCAAAATGAGAAGGGCAAAGCACTTAAAGGGATCTTGTTTTATCCGTTTGACTTTGATCCTGCTAAAAAGTATCCCATGGTGGTGCAGATCTATCAAAAGCAAAGTCAACTGTTGCATACTTATACCAACCCCGGACTTCATAACGGAAGTGGATTTAATAAAACAAACCTGACTAGCAACGGTTATTTTGTACTCTATCCCGATATTGTATATGAAATAGGGAATCCCGGTTTTTCAGCACTAGATTGCGTGACAGCCGCAACAAAAGCCGCGATTGCAACTGGATTTATTGATCAAGAAAATATTGGGTTGACAGGGCATTCTTTTGGAGGCTATGAAACCAACTTTATTATCACGCAGACCAATATGTTTAAAACGGCAATAGCAGGAGCAGGCATCTCTGATTTTGTAAGTGGTTATCTTTCTTATGGGGTAAGTTATAAAAGGCATGATGCTTGGCGGTTTGAAAATGACCAATTTCGAATGAAAAAATCGCTATTTGAAGATTGGGAAGGGTATAGGAATAACTCCCCTATAACATTTGCAGAAGAAGTAAAGACCCCTTTGCTTTCATGGGCTGGCGAAATAGACGCACAAGTAAATAAAGACCAGACTATGGCGTTTTATTTTGCTTTACGAAAACTGAATAAGTCGCATGTAATGCTGTTATATCCCGGAGAGGGACATGTACTAATGGATAGGAAGAATCAAGAGGATCTTTCCAATAAATTAGTTGAGTGGTTTGAGTATTATCTGAAAGGAAATGGAAGAAAGCCTGATTGGCTGAACCCTTAACAATTCCCCTTAAATTAGAAATGCAGTTCCTGATGGAACTGCATTTCATTTTGAACTATTCTTCAATGCGATACAGTTCCACCGGACAGTTTGTGTCCAAAGGATTTACTTTACCCCATAGGCGCGTACCACCATTCGTACAGATCGTTCCCGTGTCATCAGTGTCACACATTGTGCTTGTCTGACATTTGTTTTGCGAGGAAATGAATTTGTACCCTGTTACGTGTGAAAGGGCTTCTGTGCTGCTCATTGAAGTTGTAGTAAATGCACCACCAACTCCCAGAACCATTACTGCCAAAGGCATCATCATTTTTTTTAAAAAAATTGTTCTCATAATAAAAATATTTAATAGTTATGATTTACTCTTTTACAGGTTTTCAATCTTACCCCTGAACACTGGCCAGTATATATTGTTGTTTAATTTTTAGGAATGAGGTCATCCAGAAATTCATAGCATACCAAATGATTATTAATTAATGCATATAAATGATTGTCCACGACAATGAAACTTCTCATTTTTTTGTTTTTGATATGATAAACGTAAAAACTAGATTGGTAGCTTTTCTTTGTCAGGTCATATATATCAATTATACTTGCGTTTTTCCAAACACTTTCAGCATCATATTGCCCGGGTAGAAGCGAGTTGACATACAGGTAATTGCCACTGACGGTACTACTTTTATTTACAACAAGTGCAGGTTTTACTAATTTAGTGACCTTGCTTTTCCCGACTTCGGCAATTTCTAATTGAGCTCTTGAAATGGTATCTATGGTATTGCCACGATATTGCAATACCAGATTTCTGTCTGCAACACTATATTGATTCCGATATCGATAAACATATACTATTTTATTCAGATTGGTATTAAAATGGAGGCTGCCATCGGTATCAAAAACACCATCGATTTATTTCTGCAGAATATCGGGTGCGTATCTAACTGTCAAACTATCTGATGAGTTAAGAATTCCAGGCAGGTTTTCTCCTGATTGAGGCGACTTGTACCGAACCGCTAGATTTATAGAATCTATCGGTTCTGCCTGTGAGAAACGAGCACCGGAATTAATCTTTAGTGTCGCGATCCAATTAGAAATACTTCCTTTAAATATATAAGGAACTGCTCCCTCAAACACAAAGAAGTTCTGATTGAAAACACGAATTTTCGGAACCCGAAAAGGCAGGTCAGTTTGGGTTAAAATGATTTTGTGAGAGGTTGTAGTTTTGGTTTTTAAGTCAAATATTGTAATTAGAAGTGGGGCAGTACGATTACCCAAATATATTTTTCCATTATCCGTTCCGGCAAAATAGTAGGAGTTGTATAAAAGATCTATTTTATATCTTTCCTGTGCGGCATGTTGCGGAAAGCGACGGGTAAAATTATTGTGATATTGGATGATGTTTTCTGACAACAGGAATAGTAGCACTACTACAGTACTTCCTACAGCAGCAGTTATTATCAAGACCCAAATTTTTCTTTTAGTGTTCATTGTCGGACTGATCCCTCTGTTTTTGTAGTTTATGGGTCCGTAAATAACCGCTACAGCCAATAGTGCGACGAATATTAAATTAAAAGCCAGATGTTGGTTCCATGTCATTTTTTCAAGGATGCCACCGCAGGAGCATGGAATGTAGGCACTGAAATTTAAAATTATGTAGATATAAGCTGTAAACATCATCATTAATGCAAAAGCAGACAGCAGTCCAAAAAATCTAAATTTATGACTGAATAGTACAATTGCAATTAGGATTTCAATCACAGGTACCAGAATTGCAACCCAAGCTGCGAATGCACTTAGCAATGGCGACTGTCCAAGTTGGATTCGGAAGTTCTCAAAATCGATTAGTTTGCTGCTTGCAGCGTAAATGAAAAGAAGCGCTGTAAGGAAGCTAATAATGAGAACGAAATTGCTTTTAAAGTTTTGGATTTTACTCATTTTAGTAGTTTTGATATTGTAAAGTTGCAAATGTTATTTTGGTTGACTTATGCAAATCAGGCTTTTCGTTATACTAAAAAGAAAGTTCCATAAAACAGGGTTCTCTTTACTCAGATGGACGGCTTAGGTCACTAGGGGCGTAACCGTAATGCTTTTTGAACGCCTTGTAAAAGTTGAGGTAGGTGCTAAAACCACACATAAAGGCAATTTCCTTCAAAGGGATTGTTATCTGCTGAATGAGTAGATGGGATTTTTTAAGGCGCTCCAAATGATAAAAATTGTATACGCTAGTATTGAAATACTTACGGAAACCTATCTTTAGCTTGTGCTCTTCAGAGGCAAACATGGCAGCCAATTTTTTTAGGGTAGGAAGGGGCTCTTCCAAGTGATTTAAGATGTAATCATAAATACTTTGCATTACCACAGCTTCGGATTGTTTTTCTGGATTTGTTTTTATTACATGCTTTGCGTCTGACAACAATTCTTGCAAGATGGTAGTAATTGAGTTTACTATTATTTAGTCACAGTAGCGCAGTCGTGAAATAGTGCAAAAAGTTGGAATTAATTTATTATTTCCCGTTATAAAAATAAGGGGAACGGTGCTATGGTAATTATCATCTAGTGAAGCTTCCATCTTTTTTTGATTCCAAATACTGAAGGACTGTGGCGCAATAAATTTTCCAAAGTCTACCTGAAAGAATTCTTCAGGTTCATAGTATAGTGCTTCGGGCACGTGTGCATTAAAATTGCTGATAATAAATTTATCGTCTAAGATAAATGTTGTTTGCACCAAGTTTTGATAGCTGTAATGCGGATTAACATAACCTGATCTTAATATAATATTATGCATTTGTCCGGCAAGATTGTTAAGCATTTCAGACAGTTTGCCGACTTCGTCGTTTTGATCCGTTTTGATAATTCTGAAAGAGAGGTTGCCGGTTGCCATTTCAAAAAGCATTTGGTAAATCGCCTTAATCCGTTGTTGTGTTTTTTGATTTTCCATTAGATTATATAGTGAGGAATTGATTGCGGAATATCAAGACAAGTGCTTGAAAAGACAGACAAAACTATATAATGTAATTTTTATTTGCTAAAAGTATAGTGTTCAATTCGGGAATTGAATAGGGGTTTTTTAGTGAATAGTGAGTGGTGTCCTTCGACAAGCTCAGGATGACAGTGTATCGTTTTTTAATTTCATGGTAAAAGGGTAATTCTTGATGCGTTCTATATTTGAGTTATGGAAAGGTATTAGATAATAAGGGTCGTGGGTTTTAGGTTATGGGTCTTTACCTGAGAGGGAAGATTTATGACCATTTGAAGAATAGGCATTATAATCATAGTTGGAAGAGCAGGAGGAAGGAGTGAAAAGATGCTGAGAGGTGTCTTTTATTTTTTGATAATATATAAGTCCTATTGAGCTTCCTTACTTTTTATCTTTAGCTTTTGACCCTCCAAAAGGATACAACAAATAAAAAGTCCGTTTGATGATTTGTAATAAAAAAACTATATATTAGCTAAGTAATAAAAAACCATTTTATGGCACAAAGCCACTCTGATTTAGGTGGATTACAGCCATTTTATCGCTGGTATAAATAAGTTGTCAACAAGCTGAAAGAAAACACAAAGAATGAAATTCGACAGAAAAGATAAAATAGAAATATTTGAAAATGCAATTAGTTGGATTGTAGTATTTGCAATGTTTATTTATGGTGGAGCAAAAATTTTTCAATTTCATGGAGCTTCTGAAATTGACAAAACTGTTTCAGAAATGACTGGAATGGAATTGATGTGGGCTTTTTATGGTTATTCCAAATCATATGCAATGACTTTAGGACTTTTTGAAATAATTGGAGGAACATTGATTTTGATAAAAAGAACTAGAATTATTGGCTGTTTATTCACATCTACTATACTTGTTAATGTGATTTTACAAGACGTATATTTCGAAGTGCATCTTGGGGCTCTAAAAGCAGCGATTCTATACCTATTGTTAATTCTAATGATTTTATGGTTAAATAAAGATAAAGTTATTCAAAGCATAAAGGCTTTAATGAATTTCAATAAATCTCAACAACCGAAATATAAATTTATAATCAAATTAGTTATTGCTTTTATTTGTTTTGTAATATTGAGAATAACAGAATACTATATAACAGTTAAATGGTAAAGCCAGTTGCTAACAGCTACTACAACGGATTTGGGCAATTGGCTATATGGGAAGTTGGAAGAGTAGGAGGAAGGAGTGAAAAGATGCTGATGAGGTGTCTTTTTTGTTTTACGGTTCCTTGTATCTCAAGTAAACTTTCGATTATGTTTTAATTTAAGTCTAATATCATTAAAAGTGGGTATTGTGGATGCAACTGTAATAGCTTTTATTTACGGGACAAGATGAATTGCATTAAACGTCATTACGTCTAAAAATCTCATGTGGAAAATTATATACCCGGACTCCTATCTTTGAAAAATCTCAAATAGATGATTATCAAAAGGTTGTTTTAGGTTATTAGACAAACTGACGTTAGTGGCTAGTTAAAAAAAACTGAATAAATTAAAGACAGCTGAAAATTGAAACTTCCTAAATTTTAATAAATAAACTGAAAATAAATAACTATAAATGTAAAAAACATACAAAAGTATTAGACAAATAAAAGAACCTAGTTATTTCGTAAGTTTTCTTGTATTTTTATAAAAAAAATTATCTTTGTCGACCTTTTTAAACATTTAATTATCAAATGTTTTTCATAAAAAAATTAAGCTATGATACGTTCAACCCTTATTTTCATATTTATTATTAATGTTTGCTATTCACAAGCACCAATCATTCAATGGGAAAAATCTTATGGCGGAAATCAAGTTGATATCGCAAATGGAATTTGTCAAACTGCAGATGGTGGATATGTTTTTATAGGCTCAACCAATTCTCAAAATGGAGATGTCGTAGGCAATCCTTATCCTTTTTCCGAATTTTATACCAGAACTTCTTGGATTGTCAAAATATCTTCCACAGGAGCTATTGAATGGCAAAAGATTTATGGTGGATATGCCCACGACGAAACAACTGCTATAAAACAAACTACAGATGGCGGTTTTATTGTATCAGGATTTTCAGCATCTTCGACCGGAGACGTTACCAATTCTGTTGGAGGTCGTGATTTTTGGATTTTAAAACTAAATGCTACAGGAAATTTGCAATGGCAAAAAAGCTTTGGTAGCACGAGTTCAGATAAAGCCTTTGACATCATACAAACTTCTGATGGCGGTTATGCAGCGATAGGATACTTAAGATATCCCTCAAATTATGGCAGCGACCATTGGTATAATGAACTCTCTGTTGTGAAGCTGAGCGATACCGGTACAGTTCAGTGGTCGAAGAGATTTGGTGGCACAAGGTATGATATGGGATACGGAATAATCCAAACGGATGACAATGGATTCATGCTAGTAGGAAGAGCGCAATCTAAAGACGGTGATGTGAAGAGCAATCACGGACTTTTTGATGCTTGGGTAATAAAAACTAATAGTCTGGGTGTTCTCCAATGGCAAAAAACGTATGGCGGAACAGCAGATGATGCAGCAGTCGGCATTGTAAAGGCCAACGATGGCAACTATGTTGTTTTAGGAGAAACAACTTCAAAGGATGGAGATGTCACTTCAAACTACGGCAGTGTAGATTTATGGGTTTTTAAAATAAACCCTGCAGGCGATATTATCTGGCAGAATACTTACGGCGGTCCATCTACACAGTCTGCTGGCATATATCTTGTTAATGACCCTGAACAAGAACAAGGACAAGTACCTACTGGAAAAATATCAAAGACTAGCGATAATGGATTTTTGATTTGTGGTACTACTTTTGGTGATATTCCAGGTCACCATGGCAGTAATAATACCGACGCATATATCGCTAAAATAAACAATGAAGGAGTTTTAGTATGGCAAAGAGCATTCGGTGGTTCGAATAATGATGAAGGGGCAGAAATTATTCAAACTTCTGATAATGGATATATCCTTGCTGCACAAAACTTGGGACATCCTATTACCAAACCAGTAGATTGGTCAAACAATCATGGTTCTTACGACGCATGGATTGTAAAATTTACCCCTGATGAATCTTTATCTATTGATGAACTCAGTACGCAACAAATTATTGCTTATCCAAATCCTGTTAATACAACATTGTTTATAAAAGCAAAAGAAAATATAATATTTGACAAAATTGTTATTACAGATATTACAGGAAAAAAAGTCTTGACACAAACTAATGATATTAATAAAATTAGTGTTGAAACATTGTTATCGGGAGTTTATTTTATTGAAGCTTTTTCGCAAAAACAAATCTTCAGATCAAAATTTATAAAAAATTAACAAAGCAAAAAATGGTCAAGGCAATTTATAAATTTCTAAAACGATGAAAACATTAGGACTTATTGGCGGGATTAGCTGGGTTTCCACAGCTGACTATTACAAATTTATTAATGAAGGAATCAACGAAAGACTGGGTGGCGTAAAATAGAAACAACCAACCTAACATGAAGTATATAATCTCATAATTTTTATTACTGACTTTAATAAGTTACGCTAAAACGCATGTTTTTTTATTGAAAGATAACAATGATTCAAAATTGTATTTAGTGGATTCTGTTAAAGTGGCTTACATGAGTAAGAATTTTTCAAAATCTCCCTTAATAGTGATTGACGGAAAACCATTTAAATGTCACGGAAGTAAAAAAGCAGTTCAGAAAAACCCATCACTTATTGGAAAAAAAGCAATATTTGTTGAATAAAATGGCTTCATTTACGGAATTGAAAATAATAAATACAGCCACTAACAGCTACTACAACGGATTTGGGCAATTGGCTTAATGAAAAATTGGTTTTGTATTTGGGATGATTTGCTTCGCCTGTTCGCTATCGCTCGGGTGGCAAATCCGAAGAATGGGCTTAATTTAGTCCCAAACCCGCTGTAGTAGCGGGACGTTGGGCGACACTTTATGAAAAATCGCAACCAAAACAGAAATCAATAACAAAAAAACAGAAACTAAATCAATGAAAAAACTTGCAATTCTATTTTTATTTACTTTAGTTAGTTGCTCAACAGTAAGTAACTACACTAAAAACACACTTAACACAGATTTTTTTAAAAATAAAACTATAGTATTCACACTAAACAGTAACAGTAAAGAGCAACTGAATTATGAGGGACCAAGGGCTGGATATGCGAGGCCTCCAAATGCAAAAGAGGTATATCGAGAATCTATTGAAGAACTAGCGAAAGAAACAAAACTTAATTTAAAATTTGAAGAAACGGAACGCGAGATATTAAGCTCTGAAATACATATTGATGCAGAAATAACCGGGATGAAATGGATTTTCACACTTTCGTCAGCGACAATGAAAACTGATGTAAATTATGTTTCAAAAAAGGAAAATAAGCTGTTTAAAATAACAGGTAGCTATAGAAATATGTCTGGTGGTTCTGAAAAAAACAATTTAAGAAAATCATTCAAGAACGCAAATTATCTTTTGCTAAAAGAAATTGAAAAATAAACCCAAACAAAAAAGCGATCGCCCAACCGCCGTTTGGCAATATGGCGGGTTTAGGCTTAATTTGAAGGTGGTTTTGTACTTGGAAAATTAGTCATTAACCGAAAATTTAGGATTCCTTAATCCGCCACATCGCCAAGTGGCCAAACGTCAGACTGTCTAAAAACCTAAAACAACCCTCTGAGAATTGCATATTTTAGATTTTTCAAAGATGGGAATCCGAATATGAAATATTAAAATGGAGGTTATTAGACACACTGACGTTAGCCCCCATTTTAATACAAAATGACACAGAAAAAAACTATGGAAGGAAAGAAAAGTGTTCAAGCTTGGATTGACGGAGTAAAACCCGAGCATAGTTCAATCGTAATACGTGTTGACGCACTTATAAGAGAAATTCTTCCAGACATATTGAGCTCCACAAAGTGGCATAAGCCTTCACAACCACTTGGCGTGCCTTTTTACGGACTACCTGATAAAGGTTGGATGTTTGCTATGTGGTCGTTTAAGGACAGTGTTGGCGTTGGTTTTATTGCCGGGACACTTCTGAACCCAGAACCACCAGTGGCAAAAATGGCAGGACCATGGAACAGAGGGACAGAATATAAGGCACGAAGAATCGACATACATGACGAATCTGATTTCGATGAAAAACTGTTTCGTTCGTGGTTGACACAAGCAAAGAATTTACCAGGATGGAGCAAAATAGAATAAAAAAACGGTGGCTGACAGCGAGGGTTTCGTTGCGTGCGTAGCACGAACAATGAACCTGTGTTGAACGGAACCGATTATATGTCCTATTTATGTAAATCGATCTCTTTTTTCATACGTTCGATTTCTGCCTGCTGCCTTTTCATTTTTTCATTATATGCCTTTTGTCTTCTTTCGAAAGTGACTTGATTCACATGAAGTTCTTTGTTTATTCGAGCAAGTTCTTTTTCCAAAGCCAGAGTTTCATTGTGATTATAAATGTAGAGAATCAATAACAATGCAGTAACGATCAAAGCAAAAACATGTTGTAATTGGAGTTGTTTCATCATTTCAATTATTTTTGATAACAAAACGTTAATTGCAAGTTTTCTGCTTATTGTAAAATGATAGGCACAGGTACTTTATTAATTCACAGCCATTTTATTGTACTTATTGCGGTATTCAATTGGATTTAAACCCGTTATTTTTTTGAAAATAGTCCGAAATGCTTTGGTGTCTGTATAACCCACATCGTACATGACTTCATTAATATTTTTGCGACTTGTTTCGAAACTCTTTTTGGCAAATTCAATTTTCACTCTATTTATATATTCCAACACAGAATTATTAGTGGATATTTTAAATCGTCTTTCAAAACTCCTTCTGCCTAATAACACCAGGTCAGCCAACTCATCAATTGTAATTTTCTCCTGAATATTATCTTCAATAAACTCTTGTGCCTGTTTGACTGCGGCATCATTATGATTTTTTTGTCCCTGAAACATAGCAAATGTAGCCTGGCTGTCTCTATCAATATCAATGGCAAAATATTTAGAAGCTAGTATAGCGGTTTGCCTGTCGGTATATTTCTCTACCAGATGCAATAACAGGTTCCAGTAAGAATTTGCACCTCCACTGGAATAAATACGCAGTTCTTCTGTAATTATACTTCCATCTATGACTTCTACTTCAGGAAACATTTCACGGAATTCATTTTGAAAACCCCAATGCGTAGAGCATTTTTTGCCATTCAATAAACCCGTAGAAGCCAGCAGAAATGCGCCGACACACAATGAAGCTACTTCTGCTCCTTTATTATACTGTTCGTTTATCCAAGGCAAAAACTTTTGGTTCTGGGCAATCGCGCTTTTCATATCGCCAAACAAAGCAGGTATTACAATCAAATCAGTCGTCGTAATATCTTTTAAAAGTTGGGAAGTATTAACCGAATATAATCCGTCATTTAGTTTCACTTCTTTCTTTAAACCCACTAACTGCACATCAAACAACGGTTTTTTACCTGATGCAGCCATAAACTGGTTTACTGCCGAAAAC
>NZ_JBLVPV010000035.1:0-28393 GCF_048286775.1 Flavobacterium glycogeni | reverse complement strand
AATTTTAGTTGCTACAACTGCGTCGTCTTCTTTTTTTTGTCATTGTAAATGTTTTTTAATTAGTTTTACAAAGGACTAACATTTTCAGGTGACGCGCTACCGAAGGTTTAGTTCAACACTTGCTACAATAGATTTGGGCATTTGGCTTAATTTAAAAAATTGTACTATATCGATTACGAAATAGAATTATTACCAGAGTCTCAAACAAAATTTTTCCGTTCAGACAATAACGACAGAACGATTGAATTTATTAAAAATAAAAAAGGGCAAATAGTACAGCTAATGATTTCGAAAGCTGGAGTAAAAGAAATAAAAAATAAAACTTAATAAGACAATGAGAACAATCCTTTCCTCTATAATCCTTTTGATGTCAATATTTTCAATCGGACAAAGTACAGCTATACTTAAACCAAACAGAAAAATAGTATTAACTGAAATAGCAGATAAAATTAACGAATATTATATTTTTGAAGATGTTGCCAATCAACTTTCAAAAAAATTAAAATCTGAAATAGAGCTAAAAACATTTGACAGTCTTACCGATAAAGAATTTGCAACTGTTCTTTCTTCTTATTTAACTAAAAACGGAAATGATTTGCATTTTAATGTATTATATCGTCCAAACCAAGATGAAAAAAAAGTCAATGAAAAAGAATTGTTACAAAAATATGATTCCATAAACAAACAATTCAATTATGGCTTTGAAAAAGTAACAAGACTAGATGGGAATATTGGATACATAGAATACACCGGATTTCCTGAAGGAAACAAATCTGCTCAACAAATTCTTGATGCTACAATGAATTTTGTTTCAAATACGAATGCATTAATTATTGATTTAAGAAATAACCAAGGAGGCGATGGTAAAATGGTTGAACTATTTTTAAGTTATTTTTTTGATAAAAAAACAGAATTAAGTGAAAGCTACACGAGATATGATGATAAAACAACAAAATCGTATACAATGCAAAAAGTGAATGGTAAAAAGTATTTAAATAAACGGGTATATATTCTTGTAAACAATAAAACGATTTCCGCTGCTGAGGCATTAGCTTATAACTTACAACAAAATAATATTGCAAAAGTTATTGGAGACACAACTTATGGTGCAGCAAATCCTGTGAAAGTATTTTTTATAGATAATAAATTTCATTTATTTGTACCCGTATCAATAGAAAAAAATTCAATAACAAATACAAATTGGGAACATAAAGGTATTGAAGCCGATATAAAAATAAGTTCTGAAAAAGCACTAACAAAGGCACATATTACGGCATTACAAAATCTATTAAAATCAAATATTAAAATAGAATTAACTGAAAATGAAATTAAAGAAGCGATTTCAAAATTAGAAGGACAATTATAGACAAACTTTGCTGCATTTGGACTTTCATTAATTATTGTAAAATCAATTTTACTTTTTAATATAATCAAATATACAGGAGCAGGATATTTTAAACGACTCACTTGGACAAAAATAGCTACTGTCAAAAACAGAATTAATGAAAAACGATTAGAAATAGATGGGACATGATAATTTAATAAACCAAATTCTTGCTTTTGTCCAATTGACAAACGCTGAAATAGAAATAATTAGATCTAAATTCAGAAGTAGCAAATACAAGCAAAAAGAGTACGTCCTGATTGCTGGGGAAATTTCAACGGATATTCATTTTATCTTGAATGGTTTAGTACGTATTTTTTATTTAAATAATGGTAAAGAAACCAATACGTATTTGGCATGCGACAATGGCTTTGTTTCCTCCTATTCAAGTTTTATCCATCAAAGAAAATCTATTGAGAATATGCAATGCATAGAAAATACGGAAACGTTGTCAATTAGTTTTAAAGATATGCAAGAGCTGTATAGTCTTATTGCTCAATGGGAAAAAGTTGGAAGAATCTTAGCGGAACAAAACTTCCTTTGTGTAGCCGACAGACTTTTAAAACTCCAATCTATTCCCGCGAAGGAAAAATATCTTGAATTTTTGAAAACTGCATCAGACAAAATAGTGCAAAGGACACCCTTAATACACATTGCTTCGTTTTTAGGGATGGAACCGGAATCCTTAAGCAGAATAAGAAAAAGTATTTCTTAACATTTATCAAAGAGAAATAAATTTCCGTTCATCATTTTTGTACTTTAAAAACTAACAAAAATGAAAGAAATAGCTGAAAATGTTTTCCAGATTCCACTGATGCCCAGAAATAGCATTAATTGTTATGTTATTGACGATATTCTTATTGATTCAGGCATTCGCAGTTCGAGTAAAAAAATTTTAAAATCAATTCATAATCATGAAATAACTGCCCACGTTTTGACTCATGCACACGCTGACCATCAAGGCAGTAGTAGCATAATTTGCAATCATTTAAACATTCCCCTTTGGACCTCTGAATTTGAAAAAGAAAACGCTGAATCTGGACATGTTATTAACGAGTATCCTAATAAGCATCATTTAATCGCTCGATTCCAGCAGCAATTTTGGGCTGGGAAAGGTCATAAAGTATCCCGTATACTTAAAGAAGGTGATAATGTTGGTAGTTTCACGGTTATTGAAACGTCAGGACATTCTAACGGGCATATTTCATTTTTCAGAGAAAGAGATAAAGTTTTGATAGTTGGAGATGCCCTTGTGAATATGAATTTAATTACGACTGTTGTCGGATTAAATCAACCACCAAATCTATTTACGACAGACAAAGAAAAAAATAGTGCCTCTATCAAGAAAATTTATGCCTTAAAACCAAAAATTATTTGTTTTGGCCACGGACCCGTTTTGTATGATAATGGCGAATTAGAGCAATTTATGGAGAAAATGGGATAGAAAAATGCATGAACGTTCAAGAAAAACAGGTAATTTTGTGAAACAGCAGATAAAAATACTACAATCCATCAAACCAAAAGGAAAATAACAGACAATGATTATTCCACCATATTTAAAATCAGGAGACAAAGTCGGAATAGTAAGTACGGCAAAAAGAACGAAATCCGAAGAAATAGTTGACGGAATTCAACTTTTAAAAAGTTGGAATTTAGTTCCTGTCATTGGCAAACACACTTTTAATGAACATCACTTTTTTGCAGGGACAGACCAGGAAAGAACGGAAGACTTGCAAAATATGCTGGATGACAATGCTATAAAAGCGATTATTTTCACAAAAGGAGGATATGGAACAATGAAAATAATTGATGTATTGGACTTTACTAATTTTAAAAAGAATCCCAAATGGATCGTTGGCTATAGTGACATAACAGTTCTTCACAACCATATTCACAATTTCAATATTGAAACACTTCATGCTGTAATGTTGCAAGGAATTCCCAAATGTACCTCGGAATCTAAAACATCCTTAAAAAGAGCATTGTTTGGAGAAACCCTAACATATGAAATCAGCAAAAATGAGAGCAATAAAAATGCTGAAAGTGTTGTTGAGGGCATTTTAGTCGGCGGGAATTTATCAATTTTATATGCTTTAATTGGTTCAAGCTCCGATATCGACACGAGCAATAAAATATTGTTTTTTGAGGATATTGATGAATATTTGTACCATTTAGACAGAATGCTAATTGCATTAAAGAGAAGTGGAAAATTATCAAATTTAAAAGCGATACTTGTTGGTGGAATGATTGACATAAAAGATTCAACACTCGAATATGGTAAAACTGCGAATGAAATAATAGTAGAAGAAACAAATCCTTTTAATTATCCCATTTATTTTGGTTTTCCATCCGGTCATCAAGAGGATAATCGCACCCTGATTTTAGGAAGAGAAATAAAAATCAGTCCAAATGGTAACACCATTAAAATTGAATTCAAGAATTAAAAACAATATAAAGAAAATAAACTAAATGGAAGCATCAATAGAACGACTGGAATTTTTGTGTAAAAAAATCCCACAATTGTTGGGTGGAATTGAAGAATCCTCTTTTTCATTAAAACTTAATCCTGAAAAATGGAGCAAAAAACAAATCATTGGCCATTTAATCGATAGTGCAACAAACAATCATCATAGATTTGTAAGAGGGCAGTTTGAAACAATTCCTACAATAGTATATAACCAAGTTGAATGGAACAAAAACAATTACTATCAACAAATGAAAAGTTCTCAAATCATTGATTTTTGGTCTGCATACAACAAACAAATATTAGAACTGATTAAACAAATTCCAAAGGAAAAATTGAACTATAAAGTAAATACAGGTGGAGATAATAGCGCAACAATTCAATTTTTATTTAATGATTATGTTGAACATTTAGAACATCATTTAAAACAAGTGGTTTCTTATTGATGAAAAATAAAAAACTACCGCTAATAAGAGAATTCAATAACTTAATGAAGCAAATATTTACTTTGTTAACTTTCCTTTTGACCACGTTTTTCGTAAATGGACAAACGATTTACTCAAAATCGTATGGAAATACTAAAGACAAACCTATCATTTTTATTCACGGCGGACCAAGCGGTAACGCAACTCTCTTTGAATCCACGACCGCTCAAAAACTTGCCGATAAAGGTTTTTACGTAATTGTGTACGACAGACGCGGAGAAGGACGCTCGATAGATTCAACTGCAAAATTTACTTATAATGAAGCTTTTGATGATTTGATAACTATTTACAAAACGTACAATATTGAAAAAGCAAACCTCATCGGGCATAGCTTTGGAGGTTTAGTAGCTACACTTTTTACTGAAAAATATCCTCAAAAAGTGGATGCTCTTATACTTGCCGGAGCTTTAGTTTCTCAACAAGAAACGTACGATCATATTTTGAATTCGGTAAGAGGAATCTACTTAACTAAGGGAGATTCCATAAATCTCAAAAGAATAAATGGCATAGAAAACGGTGACAAATATTCTGCTGAATACCGTAAAACTTGTTTTGAAGTGGCTGGTGAAAACGGTTACTTTACAATGCCCAACCCAACTAACAAAGCCAATAAACTACACGCATCATACGAGGCAAGTGATTTTTATAAAACGAATATTAGAAACAAAAATGCTCCAATACTTTTTTATAAAAATGAGAAGTTAAATAATATTGATACAAAACCAATTTTGGGAAAGTTAAAAAGCAATAATCTTCGTATTTATGCCATATACGGTAAGCAAGACGGTATTTTTTCTGCTTCCCAAATCGATTATATAAAAAATTTAGCAGGCAAAAAGAATTTTAACCAAATAGATAACTGTTCGCACTATCTTTTCGTTGACCAGCAAAAAGAATTTGTAAACAGCATAGCAAAATGGGTTAACCAATAATTTTATAACCAATATTTAAAAATGAACCAATTATTCAGAATTTCCTATTTCATTGCAATTCTTCTGCTATCAAGTTATAGTTCATTCGGACAACAAAAAGAAGATTATTCTACTCAAATCGACAGTTTAATAAAGACAACTAATATTCGGCCTTTTAATGGTGTAATACTTATTACCCAAA
This sequence comes from Flavobacterium glycogeni, assembly GCF_048286775.1. Classification (NCBI taxonomy): domain Bacteria; kingdom Pseudomonadati; phylum Bacteroidota; class Flavobacteriia; order Flavobacteriales; family Flavobacteriaceae; genus Flavobacterium; species Flavobacterium glycogeni. The sequence continues at coordinate 22,947 of NZ_JBLVPV010000035.1, read as the reverse complement.
ATGGAAAAACAAAATATTCAAAAGCATACGGCTATGCAAATTTTGACAAAAAGACACAATTGAATTTAGAAAGCCAATTTGAAATAATGTCAAACAGCAAGCAAATAACTGCGGTGTTGATTCTAAAAGAAGTTGAACAAGGAAGGATAGATTTACAGATGCCTATCAAGAAATACTTGCCGAATTTGACACAAACTTGGGCTGACACTGTAACGGTTCATCAATTGCTCAATCATACTCATGGAATTGTTGATTTAGAAAAACCTTTGATTTTCAAAGCAGGTTCCGATTTTAAATATGGAGATCTTTCATTTAATTTGCTCGGAAAGATTGTTGAATTTTCTTCAAAAAAATCATATTCTGAAATTGCAAAAGAACTGTTTGCAAAACTAAAAATGAAACACACATTTTGCTATTCAAAAGACAAAATCCAAAAACTCGTTTCGGGATATATTAACACAGACAACTCTTTTAAAATAGTCGAAAACACCAAAATAAATTTTGATAATTTAGGTTCCGACGGAATAATTACGACAGCAACTGATTTAGCAATTTGGAATAATAATTTGCATAAAGGAAAAATTCTAAAACCCGAAACGTATAAACTGATGACCAGTTATTCCATAACGGCACAACATGATGTTTTTGGGAAAGAGAAAGTTGGCTACGGATACGCAATTAGAATTAGCGATAAGGAACCAATAAAATATATAGGACATACAGGATTAGGAGACGGTTTTGCTTCTGTAAATTTATACTTTCCTAAAAATGACATTAGTTTAATAGTATTAGAAAACCAAATGAATAAAAGTTTAAGTCTTGCCTATTCTTTTGAAATAGAAATCAAAAAAATACTAATGAATAGTAAACTGATAAAATAAAAACCACCACTAATTCACTGACAATAATTATGAAAAAACTATTTTATCTGTTTATTTTAACTTTTATTTCATTTCAAGGATTTGCTCAGACAACAAATGAACTTCGACAAAGGCTAAATCAAATTATTGCAACAAAAAATGCAACTGTTGGAATTTCAATAAAAGGAATAGAAGACAAAGACACTTTAAATATTAATGGAAATTTAGAAGTTCCAATGATGAGTGTATTTAAGTTTCATATAGCATTGACTGTTTTAAATCAAGTTGATAATGGGAAGCTCTCATTAGATCAGAAAGTTTTTATCAAAAAGGAAGATTTACTTCCCGACACTTGGAGCCCAATGAGAGACGACTATCCTAATGGAAATATGTATTTAACTTTAGACCAATTATTACGATATACCGTTTCGCACAGCGATAACAATGGCTGCGATATTCTTATTGATTTAATTGGTGGCACTGAAACTGTGCAGAAATTTATTAACCAACAAGGCATCAAAGACTTTACTATTAAGGTCAATGAAAAACAAATGTTAGTTTGGGATAATTTATATAAAAACTCAACAACACCATTAGCGACAACCCAATTACTGGAGAAGTTTTATAAAGGGAAAATTCTTAAAAAGAGAACAACCAAATATTTATACCAAATAATGGTTGAAACTTCAAGAGGAATTACTTGGATGAAAGCGGGATTTCCTGAAAATACTGAATTGGCACACAGAACAGGAATTTCAGGAACAAATGAAAATAATTTAAGGGTTGCAATGAACAATGTTGGTATTGTGAAACTTCCAAATGGAAAACATGTAATACTTTCTATATATTTAAAAAATATAACAGAAGAAAAAGAAGAAACTGAAAAAATAATTAAAGACATAGCAAAAGCAACGTGGGACTATTACTCGAAGAAATAAAAACTGCTATCAATATCTAGTAAATTAGGTGAAAAAATCCCCTCAAACATTTCGATAAACGAGTTTTGGAGTAGGGGTTTCTTTGATAGAATGGCTTTAAATTTTAAATGGACAATTCTTAAAGATGCTTAACAAATTTATAGTACATTAATTGGTATGCCAAATTTCACACGTGCTTCTTTGCCATCTATTTTACCTGGAGTCCATCTAGGACTGTTGACTAATATTCTTATGGCTGACAAATCCATCTCTTTATTGATACTTTTTACGACTTCGAAGTGGTTTAAACTTCCATCTAATTCAACATAAAACCCAATTCTTATTTCACCTCTACCACTATTTGGAGATTTAAAATTTTTTGCTACGTAATCATAAAAAGCTTTCATTCCTCCGGGAAATTCAGGTTTTACATAGTAAGGAAAAAATTCTATTTCAGTTCCATTTTCATCAAAACATTTCCCGTTAACAAATTTTCCATTTTTAAAATTTTCAGTGCGTTTTACTTGGCCATTTTCAAAATATCGAGTTTGAATACCTTCTTGTTTGCCTTTAATATAAATTGCCAGCATTTCTTTTGCACCATTTTTATACCACTTTTCAGATGTTCCGTTTAAAATTCGTCTTTTGTAATTCGAAAAATGATCTTTGGTAAAAAGAGAATTATCGAGGTAGTAAGTTGTTCGTAATGTTCCTTCTGGACTCTCTTCATAAATAGTATAATAAATCGCATTATCTGCAGATGGTAATTCTTTGAAATCTTCTGTAAAATATACTTTTTTCTGTGCATAAAAAGTTATGGAGGATAATAAAACGAATACGACAAGTAAATTTTTCATTGATAATTTATAATTTATAAAACAAAAGTAACAAAAAAATCCTACAATACAGCAGTTTGCTTACAGTAGGATTATATTTAATATTAGAATATTTTTACTCTTCTTTTTGTCCCATCATCATCAGATAGGCTTTCAGAAATTCGTCAATTTCGCCATTCATAACGCCATCAACATTACTGGTTTCATGACCGGTTCGAACGTCTTTGACTAATTTATAGGGTTGCATCACATAATTTCTGATTTGTGATCCCCATTCTATTTTCATTTTTCCGGCTTCAATATCAGCGCGTTGTGCCTGTTTCTTTTTTAACTCAATTTCGTATAATTGAGATCGTAACATTTGCATGGCACGTTGTCTGTTATCTTGTTGCGAACGTGTTTCAGAACATTGTATTTGAATTCCGGTTGGTTTATGAAACAATTGCACTTTGGTTTCTACTTTATTTACATTTTGTCCTCCCGCACCACTGGATCGCGAAGTTGTAATTTCGATATCGGCAGGATTAATATCAATTTCGATACTATCATCTACAAGCGGATACACATAAACGGATGCAAACGAAGTATGACGCTTGGCATTACTGTCAAAAGGGGATATTCGGACCAATCGATGTACGCCGTTTTCGCCTTTTAAATAGCCAAAAGAATAATCGCCTTCAAACTCGAGTGTTACGGTTTTTATACCCGCAGCTTCTCCTTTCTGGAAATTCAGTTCTTTGATTTTATAGCCGTATTTTTCGCCCCACATCATGTACATGCGCATGAGCATTTCGGCCCAATCGCAACTTTCGGTTCCACCTGCTCCAGCGGTTATTTGTACAACAGCGCTCAAAGTATCGCCTTCGTCCGAAAGCATGTTTTTGAATTCTATTGCTTCAATATGCGCTTGAGTTCCGTTGTATTGTTCGTCTAATTCTTCTACAGTAAGTTCTCCTTCTTTGTAAAAATCATAGGCGAGTTGCAATTCGTCCGTCATTTCGACAGCTTTATTGTAATCTTCAATCCATTTTTTCTTGTTTCTAAGATTTTTTACAATGATCTCAGCATCTTTTGCATTGTTCCAAAAGTCGGGTGCAAAAGTCTTCTCTTCTTCATTTGAAATCTCAATTAGTTTGGCATCAACGTCAAAGATACCTCCTCAACGCACCAAGGCGCTCTACAATACCTTTAATTTGTTCGGTAGTTGTCATAAATTATAGTAATTAAATAAGTCTATTTTCAAATATTTATAAAAAATGCCGTTATGTAATACAATTAGTTTAGTTTTAACTGAACTAGTTTGAATTAACAAACGGTATTATGTAAATTTGTGGCACAAAAATAGAAAAATTTTACGAAGGGACAATTCGCAAATTGTCCGTACTGAAAATAAAAAAAAATATGGAAATAAATTTAGTTAGCGATACGATAACCAAACCTTCTCGCGAAATGTTAGTGCATATGTTGAATGCCAAAGTAGGAGATGACGTTTACAAACAAGACCCGACTGTTATTGAATTGGAAGCTAAAGTTGCCGAAATGTTCGGGATGGAAGCAGGACTTTTTTTTCCATCAGGAACCATGGCAAACCAAACGGCAATAAAATTACATACACAACCAGGCGAACAATTAATAGCAGACAAATATGCACACATTTATCATTACGAAGGCGGAGGTGTTTCTTTTAACAGCGGGGTTTCTTGCTGTTTATTAGACGGAAACCGCGGAATGATAACTGCCGAACAAGTGGCGGGAGCGATTAATGATCCTGAGTTTTATCACAGCCCTTTGACGAGTTTAGTTTGTGTAGAAAACACAACCAATAAAGGTGGTGGTGCTTGTTATGAGTTGGAAGATTTACAAAAAATAAAGCAGGTTTGCGATGCCAATAATTTGAAATTTCACATGGATGGCGCCCGAATCTGGAATGCGTTGGTAGCCAAAAACCAAGATCCAAAAGCATTTGGGAAATTATTCGATACTATTTCTGTTTGTTTGTCTAAAGGTTTGGGAGCACCAATTGGTTCGGTTTTATTGGCTGATAAAGCTACTATTCACAGAGCGCTGCGAATCCGAAAAATATTAGGTGGTGGAATGCGTCAAGTAGGATATTTGGCAGCAGCCGGAATTTACGCATTGGATAACAACATAGAACGCCTTGCCGAAGATCATCGAAGAGCTAAAGAAATTGCCGAAGTATTAAAAAAGGTAAGTTGGGTAGCATCAGTTGAACCGGTTGAGACTAATATTTTGATTTTTTCATTAGTTCCAAATTGCATTGAAAAGAATTTAATTGAATTATTAAAACAAAAAAATATTTCAATCAGTTCTATGGGGCATGGAAAATTGAGAATAGTAACGCATCTTGATTATCGTGAAGTAATGCATACGTATGTTCTAGAAACACTGCAAAAATTGGTTTAAAAAAGTTAAGGGTTAAAAAAAGTTATGGGTTAAGGGTTAAGTGTCGAAAATCAATGCTTCAAACCTTTAACCCTTAACTCACAACCCATAACTCATAACCTTTCTACTTAAACAAATTATCCATTCCTGGAATCATTGGCATATCCATTTTTGCAACAGCATCAAGTTCAGCTTCATTTACTTTAGTAGCTTTTTCGATAGCTTTATTTAATACCAAAATCATATAATCTTCTAATTGCTCTTTGTCTTCCAGCAAGGAGTCGTCAATAGTAATTGATTTAATAGATCTATTGGCAGTCAGTGTCACTTTCAATAAACCATCGGTACTTTGTTCCTCTACAAGAACGGTGTCTAAACGTTTTTTGGTGTCTTCTATCTTTTGTTGGGTTTCTTTAAGTTTGCCCATCATTCCCATTAAATCCATGTTTTAATTTTTTTAAATTAATTGAATTACAAAATTAGTATATTGCATAGTTATATTCAACAAAATATTCATGAAAAATAGACTTATCCTAACTTCTCTTTGTGTTATTTTTGCAACTTCATTTACTAATACAAAAGCACAACAAATGTTAAAAAATAGTCCAATTCCAGTAGCTAAAATAATTCCTAAAGCATTAGAAAAACATAATGAGACAAGAATTGATAATTACTTCTGGTTAAATGACAGAGAAAATCCTGAAGTTATTGATTACCTGAATAAAGAGAATGAGTATTATCATAAAATGACGGATCACACCAAAGATTTTCAAAAAGAATTGTTTGAGGAAATGAAAGGAAGAATTAAGGAAGATGATCAATCCGTTCCTTATTTATACAATGGCTATTACTATATCACTCGTTTTGAAAAGGGGAAAGATTATCCTATTTATTCTCGAAAGAAGGAAAGCCTTTCGGCAAAAGAAGAGATTATGTTTGATTGTAATGAAATGGCCAAAGGGCATTCGTACTTTCAATTAGGAGGTTTGAGTGTGAGTCCGGATAACAAATTGGCTGTTTATAGCTTTGATATCGTTGGGCGACGAATTTACACCATTCAGGTAAAAAGTTTAGAAACAAATGAAGTTTTAGAGGATAAAATAGAAAAAGTTACTGGATCTGTGGTTTGGGCAAATGATAATAAAACCATTTTTTATTCCAGTCAGGACGAAGTTACTTTACGATCGGATAAGATTTTCAAACATAAATTAGGGACAAAATCTACAGAAGATGTTTTAGTTTATTTCGAAAAAGACGACACCTATAATGTTGAAATTGCTAAATCTAAGTCTAGAAAATATTTGGCAATTGAATCTGGAAGTACACTGACAACAGAATATAGAATTCTAAATGCAGACAATCCTGATGGAGAATTTGAAATTTTTCAAAAACGAATTCGAGGTGTAGAATATAGCATTAATCATTACAAGGATAGTTTTTATATAATGACCAATGCGGACAAGGCTGAAAATTTCAAATTGATGAAAACCCTTGAAACGGCTACGTCAAAAGAGAATTGGACAGAAGTCATTGGGCATAGAAAAGAGGTACTGCTGGAAGATATTGAAATTTTCGCCAACTATTTAGTAGTCGAAGAACGTTCTAATGGATTGAATAAAATCAGGATTATGCCTTGGAGTGGAGAAGGGGGATATTATTTGCCTTTTGAAAGTGAAACCTATACCGCATATACGACAACCAATGTAGATTTTGAAACAGAAATCTTGCGTTACGGATACCAATCTTTGGCAACACCATCGTCTATTATTGATTTCAATATGAGGACCAAAGAGAAGGAAATTAAAAAAGAGCAACAGGTTCTTGGAGGCAAATTCGATAAAAATAATTATACAGAAGAACGCGTTTGGGCTACAGCAGGAGATGGGACCAAAGTGCCAATTTCTATGATTTACCGAAAAGAGTTAAAAAAAGACGGAAAAAATCCATTGCTTCAATATGCTTATGGGTCTTATGGACACTCCATGGACGCTACTTTTTCTTCTACGAGACTGACGTTATTAGACAGAGGGTTTATATATGCCATAGCACACATTCGCGGTGGCGAAGATTTAGGAAGACAATGGTATGACGATGGGAAATTATTAAAAAAGAAAAATACGTTTACTGATTTTGTTGATTGTTCAAAATTTTTAATAGATCAAAAATACACTTCGCCCGAACATTTATATGCCGAAGGTGGTTCAGCCGGAGGATTATTGATGGGAGTTGTCGTGAATATGGCGCCTGAATTATATCATGGAATTATAGCGCAAGTTCCTTTTGTGGATGTAATGACCACCATGCTTGATGATAGTATCCCACTTACTACAGGTGAATATGATGAATGGGGAAATCCAAACAAAAAGAAATATTACGATTACATGCTGTCTTATTCCCCTTACGATAACGTAAAAAAGCAAAACTATCCTAACATGTATGTTTCTACCGGTCTTCATGATTCTCAGGTACAATATTGGGAACCAGCGAAGTGGGTCGCAAAATTAAGAACTTTGAAAACAAATGATACGGTTTTATATCTAGATACAAATATGGACGCAGGTCACGGTGGAGCTTCTGGAAGGTTTGAAGCCATTAAGGAATTAGCAAAGGAATTCAGTTTTTTATTAGATTTAGAAGAAATTAAAAAGTAATTAGAATTTTTTTGTTAAATTTGCAACGTTCGTGGCTAAATTAAAAGTTGACCACGACTAACTATTTTTTTATGAAAAAAGAAATAAACGCTTACAATAATGTCTTAGAATTAATAGGTAATACTCCACTTATTAAGCTAAATAAAGTCACCGAAGAGTTAGAAGGTAATTTCTACGCAAAAGTAGAAGCTTTTAATCCGGGGCATTCCTCAAAAGACAGAATAGCATTATATATTATAGAAGAAGCCGAGAAGAGAGGGATTTTATCTCCAGGTGATACCATAATTGAGACGACATCTGGTAATACTGGTTTTAGTTTGGCGATGGTAAGTATCATAAAAGGATATAATTGTATTCTGGCGGTTAGTTCTAAGTCTTCTAAAGATAAAATTGACATGTTACGTAGTTTGGGAGCAAAAGTTTATGTTTGTCCTGCACATGTATCCGCTGATGATGAACGTTCGTATTATAATGTTGCCAAGCGTTTGCACGAAGAAACAAAAGGTTCTGTTTATATCAATCAATATTTTAACCAATTGAATATTGATGCACATTATAAATCTACAGGACCGGAAATTTGGAAACAAACTAACGGTAAAATAACGCACCTTGTCGCTTGTAGTGGAACTGGAGGAACGATTTCCGGAACTGCAAAATTCTTGAAAGAACAAAATCCTAATATTAGAGTTCTTGGAGTAGATGCTTTTGGTTCAGTACTAAAAAAATACCATGAGACCAGAGAATTCGATAACGATGAAATTTATCCTTACAGAATTGAAGGTTTAGGTAAAAACTTAATTCCATCAGCAACTGATTTTGATCTTATTGATAAGTTCATGAAAGTTACCGATGAAGAAAGCGCGCATGTTGCCAGAGAAATCACCAGAAAAGAGGGTTTATTTGTAGGATATACATCCGGAGCGGTAATGCAAGCCATAAAACAATACGCCGAAGAGGGAGAATTTGATGAAAACAGTAATGTTATTGCTATTTTTCCAGACCACGGTTCTCGTTATATGAGTAAGGTATTTAGTGATGACTGGATGAACGAACAAGGTTTCTTTGACAGTATCAACGAAGAAGAAGCTCAAAAAATTGAATTTATAAAATAGATTTTTTAGATTGTTAGATATTTTAGATTTTTAGACTATAAAAATCACCAAAACTCCAGAAAACTCTGGAGTTTTTTTGTTTTAATAATACGTCTACAAAAAAAAGACTCCAAAGCAGCGCCTTGAAGTCTTTATTATATTATTTTGGTCTGTATTCTTTTCTAAGAAAGTCTAACAATCTAAGAAGTCTATTCTTCTTCCATAGTATGATATACGTTCATCACGTCATCATCTTCCTCTATTTTTTCAATTAATTTCTCTACATCCGCTACCTGAGCTTCTGTAAGTTTCTTAGTGATTTGAGGAATTCTTTCAAATCCGGAAGAAAGAATTTCAAGACCTCTGTTTTCTAATTCTTTTTGAATAGTTCCAAAACTTCCAAAAGGAGCATATATTAAAATACCGTCTTCGTCTTCAAAAACCTCTTCAGCACCAAAATCGATTAATTCTAATTCTAATTCTTCAGGATCGATTCCGTTTGCCGGAATTCTAAAATTACACGTATGATCAAACATAAATTCAACCGAACCTTGTGTTCCCATAGTTCCATTGCATTTGTTAAAATAACTTCTAACATTGGCAACAGTTCTATTGTTGTTGTCAGTAGCCGTTTCAACTAGAATTGCAATCCCATGAGGCGCATATCCTTCAAATAAAACTTCTTTATAGTTGGCTGTGTCTTTATCGGTAGCTTTTTTAATGGCGCGCTCTACATTTTCTTTTGGCATGTTCACTGCCTTAGAGTTCTGGATAACGGCTCTTAATCTGGAGTTGGCATCAGGATTAGGACCGCCTTCTTTTACAGCCATTACAATATCTTTCCCAATTCGGGTAAATGCTTTGGCCATTGCCGACCAACGTTTCATTTTTCTTCCTTTTCTAAACTCAAACGCTCTTCCCATTTCTAATTTATTATTTTGAACTGCAAAAATACAGCTATTAGTTATTTTTTCAAAAATTTTTATCAATCAATTGGTACATTGTTTTTGTTCTTCTTAATTTTTGATAGAATCATTATTTATTCAGATTCTTATAATCGTTTATTATAGCAATTGCTTCTTCTAAATAGGGATTGTTTTTCACCTCTTTGATTTTATAGCGATTAATTTCCTGTTGAAAAACATCAAATTTTAATTTTTCCAAATCATAGGAATTATTCGAAATCGTACTGTTACTTTCGCTGTCTACAATCTTTTTGACTTTTTTCCAAAGCGAATCAATTTCATGAGTATCGTTGAATACATCTTTAAAAGTCAAGCGTGTTGGTTTTTTTGGATTGTTGTAAAGTGCATTTATCTGCTCGTTAGCCAAACTAATTTCATTAAAACGAGAGGCAGTTTTCACTCTTGAATAACTTAATTCGACTATTTTGGGGAAATAGTTTTTTGAAAACGGATTAAATCTGGCTTTTGTAGCTATCACATCATATTTCAAAGCTGTTTTAAAACTGATCTCCCGTTGGATTATACTGTCAAATAAAACCGGAAGCGCAATATCTGGAATAATTCCTTTTATTTGATGGCTGTCACCGGTAATTCGGTAGAATTTTTCAATGGTTAGTTTTACAAAATCTTGTTGATTATTTTCGTCCAATGGTAAAATGGTCTGCATAGAAGCTTTTCCCAATGATTTACTGCCAATAATGATCGCCCTGTTATAATCCTGCATTGAAGCTGCAAAAAATTCACTTGCCGATGCTGAATTTCCGTTGATTAAAAGTACGATTGGGCCATTATAAGCACTGCCACGATTGCTGTCTTTCAAAATGGTTTGCTTGTTTTTATTATTAACCAAAACAGATACAGGACCAATATCCAAAAACATTCCGGCTAATTTAATGGCTTCTTCCATCGATCCGCCACCATTGTTTTGAAGATCAATCACTAAACCTTCAACATTGTCTTTTTGAAGTTTCACGATTTCTTTGGCAACATCATCGGCACAGCCTTGAAAGGAGTATCCGTCAAAATTAGAATAAAAACTAGGAATATTAATGTAACCAATTTTTGTTTCCGCTTCGGCAATATAACTGAAAACAGCATTTTCAGTGGCTTTCATTACTTGCTTTCTGAGGAGTATGGATTGTATCGTTCCATTTTTTTTCTGAATGGTCAACTCAATTTCTATATTCGAATCGGAAAAAATCAATTCCCCAATTTTTTCTATTGAGGCACAGGAAACAGAATATTCATCTCCTTTAGTATTGGATACTTTTAGAATTACATCGTCTTTTTCAAACTTATCCGTTTTGGCCGCTGGACCACCCGGGACAATTTCTTGTATAATAATTTCCTCTTTTTCATTAAATCCAACATTCAATCCTAATGAAAGATTGTTCGTTGATAAACCCGACATAAAACTGGATTTGGCATCCATTGAAAAGTAATTAGAATGGGGGTCAAAATAGGTACAAAAAATATTCAAGAAATTATTTTGAAGGTCATTTTCTAATCTGTTTTTACCTTCAAGAATACTATTTACTTTGCATAAATTGGTATCAAATATTTTTGCTTTGGCAGTTTTTTCGAGTTTAGAAAAGTTCAAGACCAATGAATCTAAATTGGAACTTAACTTCGAAATGTCTTCCAGAATATCATACCGAATTCTCTTTTTCCAGACTCTTTCGATATCAGTTAAAACCAAATCAAAAGGGAAGTTTTTCTTCGAGAATTTAACGGAGTCATTCGTCGTATAATCAAAAGTCTCCTTTTGTATTTTTTCTAAAACTTTCTTCTTTCGGGTCAAAGCCAATTTATAAACAGCAACAAAATCATTCATAAAGGAACAATTGTTCTGTAAAATATAATTGTCCAGTTGGAGTCTATGTTCACATAGTTTTTGATATTCAATCATGGTGAATAAGTTTCGGTTAGAATCTAAAGCATCCACAAAGCTATCAAAAACAAAAACCGATAAACTGTCGTCTACCGGTTTTGGATGATAATGTTCACGTTGTATTAACGCATTTATTTTAGAAAGTGTTTCACAAGTTTTTGCTTCATTTTGACCAAAAAGTGAAAATGTTGTCAGCAACAATACAAGTGAAAGTTTCTTCATTTATTTTTATTTCTTGTAAAAAGGTGGTTTAACCACTTTCGCAGGAACATCATTTTTACGGATTCTGATAAAAATTTCGCTGTCCAAAGCACTGTGTTCCGTTGTTACGTAACCCATACCAATTCCTTTATTCATGGATGGAGACATTGTTCCCGAAGTTACAATTCCGATTACATTTCCTGAAGCATTCACAATTTCATAATCATGTCTTGGCACCGCACGTTCCAGCATTTCAAAAGCGACTAATTTTTTAGTAACTCCTGCTTCTTTTTGTTTTTTCAGATTTTCAGAATTGGTGAATTCTTTAGTAAATTTTGTAATCCATCCCAAACCAGCTTCTAATGGAGAAGTCGTGTCGTTGATGTCATTTCCGTATAAACAAAAACCCATTTCTAATCGCAACGTATCACGAGCCGCAAGTCCAATTGGCTTGATACCAAAAGCCGCACCTGCTTCAAAAACTTTAGTCCAAATTTGTTCTACTTCTGAATTTTTACAATAAATTTCAAAACCTCCGGAACCAGTATATCCTGTAGCCGAAATAATTACGTTTTCGATACCGGCAAAATCACCAACTTCAAAATGGTAATACGGAATCGCAGATAAGTCTTTTGATGTCAAGGATTGCATCGCTTCAACCGCTTTTGGCCCTTGAATCGCCAATAATGAATAATCATCCGAAAGGTTTTTCATATCCACACCCAAATCATTATGAGCCGAAATCCAATCCCAATCCTTGTCAATATTCGAAGCATTTACTACTAATAAATACTGCTCGTCTTTCATTTTATAAACAATCAAATCGTCTACAATTCCACCGTCATTGTTCGGTAAACAAGAATATTGCGCTCTTCCGATGGTCAAAGTCGAAGCATCATTCGAAGTCATTTTTTGAATCAAAGCCAATGCATTTGGACCCGTAAGCAAGAATTCACCCATGTGAGAAACGTCAAAAACACCCACGGCATTGCGCACCGTTTCATGTTCCGCATTCACTCCTTCATATAAAATTGGCATATTGTATCCGGCAAACGGAAGCATTTTTGCTCCCAAACTCTCGTGTATGTGCGTAAGCGCAGTATTTTTCATTGTGTTTTTATATAAAATTTGAAGTCGCTAATTTATTGATTTTATTTCGGGTGACAAAGTCCGAGCAAAGCAAAGTTTAAACTTTCAAACGTTTTCGTTCAATCTCGTACTGTAGGATTTATAACAATTATTTTTAGGAGCTATCCCGATAGCTATCGGGACCTGCTATTCGCTCTATCTTTATTTAAAGCTTCCAGCCTTCAAAAGGCTGGAAGCTTTAAATAAAGGATGCCGCTGCAAACGAAGTTCACTGAACTCCTATAAAAATAAAAGTTTAGTGAAGTAATCAGGGCTAGGGATTTTTGGTACAATTAACGAATTTGTTTGATATTAAATCCGTAATTTTAAATAAACAAATTTCCATGACGAATCCCATTTACATCTACCAAAAAGAAATCCTGAAACGCTATAAAAAACCAAATGAACATACCCACAAAGGAATTCAGGGACACGCTTTAATCATTGGCGGAAGTTATGGGAAAATTGGAGCAGTGAGTTTGTCTGCCAAAGCGTGTTTAAAAACCGGTTGCGGATTAGTCACCGTTTTCATTCCCAAATGTGGTTACGATATTCTGCAAACCGCCATTCCCGAAGTCATGGTTCTCACAGACAATCAGGAAAAATTAATCTCTAATATTACTTTCGATTTTACACCGAAAGCCATCGGAATTGGTCCCGGTTTAGGTCAGGCAGTTGAAACCCAAAATGCATTGCATCAGTTTTTAAAAACAAATAAAACGCCTTTAGTAATCGATGCCGATGCGTTGAATATTTTATCCCAAAACAAAAAATGGCTCTCTTTAGTACCGCCCAAAACTATCTTAACGCCTCATCCCAAAGAACTGGAACGATTGATCGGGAAATGGGATTCCGAAGAAGAAAAAATGAGTATGGCAATCTCTTTTTCAAAACAATATCAAGTTATAATCGTAATGAAAGGTGCACCAACCCGAATTATAGATGGAGAAACTGTCTATGAAAACACTACGGGAAATGCGGCTCTCGCAACCGCAGGAAGTGGCGATGTTTTGACGGGAATGATTGCCAGTTTACTAGCGCAATCCTATGAACCCATTAGTGCCGCAATTTTAGGGGTTTACCTCCACGGATTAACGGCTGATATTGCGTTGCCTGAAACCGGTTATCAATCCTTTATCGCTTCAGATGTTATTGCGAATATTGGAAAAGCCTTTTTGAGTTTAGAAAGTTGAGATATTCTCTAAAATAACTACTTTTAAGAATTCAATGATTAGAAAATACTCATGCAATATGAAAAAAATTAAATTACTGTTCTTCGTTTTTATTCTTATTTCTTGTTCTCCAAAAAACAAAATCATGGAGGGAGATTTAGCTTTTAAATCGGTTGATATTTCTAATTATTATGGCTTAGATCAGAAGAGCATTGATAAGTTTGAAAAAGAACTTGATAGTATGCGTCAAATTAAAAATCCTAGTGTAAATGATGTATCTGTTTTAAATTATTTCGATGCTTTAAAAAAGTACAATGTAATAAAGTCACCTTGGATTAGGCTCAAAATAAAAGACTCAATCAGAAAAGTTTATTTAAAAGAGAATGATTTTAAAAAATTAAAGAATTATAATTCAAATGATTTGATTTTAAATAATAAAAAAGTAGCCCTAAAAATGAACATTGAAACTAGAGGGAACAAAATTTATTATTGCAAAGAGTTAATTTCTGTAAAAGAAGTTTATGGTGAAACTTACACCAGTAAGTAATAATATAATTTCCCGTTTTAGTAATTACTAATACAAAATCAAACTTACTTATTTGTAAGTTTGTATCCAAGCAAAATTGCTTTATCCAATTCGATTATGGAAAAAACACCCCATCTTAGAACCGTAAATGTTACGCGATACATCACTCCGTTGCGGGAAGGCGGTTCTTTGCCTGCACTCGCTGAAGCCGATGATGATTTTAAATATGTATTGAAATTCAAAGGTGCCGGACACGGCGTAAAAGCCTTAATAGCCGAATTAATAGGCGGTGAAATTGCCCGTGTTTTAAATCTAAAAATGCCGGAACTCGTTTTCGCAAATCTCGACGAAGCTTTTGGACGTTCAGAAGGCGATGAAGAAATTCAGGACTTGCTTCAAGGCAGTCAGGGACTCAATTTGGCATTGCATTATTTATCTGGAGCCATAAATTTTGATCCTGTTGTCACTTTGGTAGACCCAAAACTAGCTTCTCAAATTGTTTGGCTGGATGCTTTTATTACAAACGTGGACAGAACGTTTAGAAACACTAATATGTTGATTTGGCATAAAGAATTATGGCTGATCGATCATGGTGCCAGTCTTTATTTTCATCATTCGTGGACCAATTGGGAAAAGCACGCACAAAGTCCTTTTGCACTGATAAAAGCCCATGTATTGTTGCCTCAGGCTTCCTTGTTACCGGAAACAGATGTACTATTCAAAAAAATATTGACGAAAGAGATATTACAGAATATCGTGGATCTTATTCCAGAAGTATGGCTAAATTGGGAAGATACCGATGAAACTCCGGAAGCCATTCGGGAAGTCTATTTCCAGTTTTTATCCATACGTTTGAACCATTCCGAAATTTTTATAAACGAAGCACAAAATGCAAGAGAAGCACTTATATGAGTATGCCGTAATCCGCGTTGTGCCAAGGGTAGAACGCGAAGAATTCCTCAATGTGGGTATTATTCTCTTTTGTAAAAAAGCGAAATTTATAAAAGTGCTCTGCTCAATGAACGAAGCCAAACTGCAACTATTTTCTGCCGATTTAGATTTGGAACAATTGCATTTAAACGTACAGGCATTTGAGAAAGTGGCGCATGGCGAAAAATCAGGTGGACCAATAGGACAATTTGATATTCCATCGCGTTTCCGTTGGTTGACAGCACTTCGCAGTTCCGCTATTCAAACCTCAAGACCACATCCGGGCTTGTGCGATGATTTGGAGCAAACAACGCAACGCTTGTTTGAAGAAATGGTATTGTAAATTATGACTGTCCGTTACTAATACCAAAAAAATAGTTCAATCTCTTAATTAAAAACTCAGAAAAATACTTTGTAAACCCTTGTAAATATTGAATTTAACAAAGAAAACAGTATGATTTTTAAACAGTGAGGTTTAGAGGTTAAGAGATGCTGGCTTTGTTCTATTTTAACAATGAGGTTTAGCTTTTTTTAGCAAAAAAATAAAGATATCAAGAGGTATTCACGATATTCAGTGATTTTTTTAGACTTTTTTGACAGCATTGACTCTTAAATCTCTTAATCTCATTGTAGATGATAGTAAAAAATAATCTAGGTAAGTTTAGCAGACAGTCATATTGTAAATAAATGAAAAGGAAAAACTATTGTGAAGTCATTTCACGCAAATAAAATACTTTTTTGCAGTCAACACTATAATCTATAAAAATTAAGGAACGCTGTTCAGGTGACGCGCAAGATGCATGCCCATACTAAAGCAAGCCTGAAGAAGATAGCCGCCAGTGGGCGCGTCCCAGTCCAGCATTTCGCCAATGCAATAGTGATGTTTTTTATTTTTAAATTGAAAATTTTCATCCACAGCATTCAGTTGAATACCGCCAGTTGTGGATATCGCATCGTTCAATAGGGCAGAGCCGGTGATTTCTAAGCTCAATTTTTTAATATTTTGTGCCAATAATTCCGGATTCAGGTAGGTTTCTTTCGAAAGGTATTTTTTCAAAAGCCCAATCTGCGCTGGGCTTAATTTAACTTCTTTTTGTAATGTTTCGCTAGTCTTTTTAAAAGTTGATTTTTTAATCTTTTGAAGCAAATCATCATAACGCAATGTTGGTTTCATATCCAGAAATACAGTCGCCTTTGGTTGGCTTTCAAGTTCCTTCCGAATTTGTGGACTAAGAGCATAAATGGCATTTCCTTCTAAACCAAAACGTGTGATAACCGCTTCGCCTTTTTGCCTTTTATTCAAACAGCTAATAGCAATGTTTTTAAGCGGACTGCCTTCATGTTCCGTGATGAAATCTTCCGGCCAGTTTACTTGATACGCACAATTTGATGATTGAAAAGGAACAATAGCAATATCTTGCTTTTCGAATAAATCAAGCCACGTACCATCAGAACCGGTGACCTTCCAGCTCCCGCCGCCGAGGGCAAAAATAGTATAGTCAGATTGTATTGCTGTATCAGCATTGAAAACGATAGCATCGTTGCTTGTCCAACCCGTCCAGGTGCGTTGGTATTGAATATCGACACCTTGTTTAGTCAAAACGTCCAGGATTGCGTTGAGTACTGTTATGGGTTTAATGCCATTTTCAGGATACACGCGTTTGCTACTGCCAATATAGGTTGGAATACCGATGGTATCAATCCAATTCCGAAAATCGTCATTGTCAAAATCAAGGAGTGCTTTTTCCAGAAAATGGGGTGGTGTATAGCGTGCTATGAGTTCAGCAATGGGTTCCGAATGGGTGAGGTTAAATCCCCCTTTTCCGGCCACCAGAAATTTTCTTCCCAGTGTTTTGTTTTTTTCGTAGATGGTAACCTTGAATTTCTGACAATCGAGTAATGCAGCGAGTATAAGTGCTGCGGGTCCTCCTCCAATAATTGAAACTGATTTCTTCACGCTGTAAAAATACGGTTTGTTTTACCCATTAACGCTGATATGGATTTTTATATTAGTTATTGTATTTGTAAAGCAAAAAAGGCTGTTCAAAATCATTTTGAACAGCCTTTTTTATAAAAGTACTACCGAACCTAATATTTTGCCGATTCTCCGGCTTTAGGCAAGGATTGTTTTATAAATTGTCTGATATCCTCGTTAGCGGATTCTAAATCTACTTTTCTTAGGTACATCATGTGCCCGCTTCTATAGCCTTTCCAGGACATTCTGTCTTTTAGTCTTCCGCTTGGGTCCATTTGCCACATGTTGTATTTCGAGTTGAAATAATCGCAGGCGCCGTCATAATATCCGGACTGAACCATTACATGCAAATACGGATTTTGCGCCATGGCTTGACGCAGGTTTTCTCCGGTTTTATCGTTTGAATCATCCCAAGGTCTCACGGAGCCAAACATATTGTATTTAAAGTCCGTTTTATAATTGAGATTGTTGCGCAAGTACATATTGATGGCAGGAGTAAAGGAGTGGAGCCAAGAAGTAAGTTCCGCATTAAAATCAGGTCCGTCACCAGCCGCTTTGCGGTCAATTCCTTTATAGCGGGAATCTAATCTTCCTACGGTAAACCCTTGATCGCGCAACAATTCTTTCCAGAAATAATCATAGGGAACATCTAAATTATTTTGCAAAACCACTTTTTCCGAAAGTCCGGAATAGCGTGCTATTTTAGTGGCCATTTCTTTTCTTTTTTGCTCGTCTAATGCGCCTCCTTTGCTTAATGCGGGTAGCAGTTCATTTATCGTAAAGTCTTCCACTTCCGGTAACATGGCTGTTAAATCTTTGTTCTGTAAATCAGAAGGCAGCATTTTGTGATACCAAGCCGTAGCGGCAAAATAAGGCAGTTTGAGTGCGGCTTCAGAAGCGATTCCGCGAGTGATTCCCAATTCAGTTGGCGATACCAAAATAACGCCGTTCAGATACATCCATTCGCTGTTTTGCAACTCGAGAGCAAGTCCGGAAACGCGTGTGGTACCATAACTTTCACCAATAAGATATTTTGGCGAAGCCCAACGATTGGTTCGGGATACAAACCCATTAATCCAATCGGCGAGGTATTTAATGTCGGCATTTACGCCAAAGAATTTAGTGGTTGGTATTTCTTTGCTCGTAGCTCTTGAATACGCGGTATTGACCGGATTTACAAAAACAATATCGGCAACATCCAAAATCGAATACGGATTTTCCTTGATTCCATAAGGCTGTAACGGATAGCCTTCATCATCAATATTGATTAAACTTGGACCGGTATACGCAATCTGCATCCAAACTGAAGCCGAACCTGGACCACCATTAAAGGAAATAACCAAAGGGCGGGCGGCACGATCTTTTACATCGGAGCGTTCGTAATACGTGTAAAATAAACCGGCAATTGCTTTTCCGTCTTCGTCCCAAACCGGCATCGTCCCAGTTGTAGCTTTATAGGGCACTTTTTGACCTTTGATAGTCGTAGTATGTTCCGTTACCACTTGCGAATCCGGGTTGAAAGTAAGATTTGCAGCTGAATTTTCTTCTTTTGGAGCGACAGGTGTTGCCGGTGTTTTTGGTGGTTGGGCATGCAAAGCCGTAAAAAATCCAACTAAGAGCAAGGATAGTACTGTTTTTTTCATAAAGAGATTGGTTTTGAGCTATTTCAATACTGTTTTTCTGATACAATTTTGACAGCACTAATATATTGTTTTTTAATAGAGTGACAAAAGCGGAAAGCAGAATAGTAATTTTCAAACCATGAAACCCTATTTGGGCGTAACCCCAAAGCAGAAAATTCCCTTTTCCATTCTTGTATCTGCAGCTTTGGGGTCGGGCTTTTGGCTGTATCTTTATTTTTTTTAAAGGAAAAAAAATAAAGGATGCCGCCGCAATCCCTTACGCGAGCTTCTCGAGTTTATTTGTCATTCCGACGAAGGAGGAATCTCAATAACGAGAGCGACTAATAGAAATTATTTTACCGGAGTGCTCATGCTAAAGGGATAAAGTCTATTCAAATAATTTTAATTTATGAAAAAGTATCTTGATAATTGCTAGATTTTATTTTCTTGAAATAACGTTTCCAATTGCTCGAGACAAGCGGTAATGCCTTGCTCAAAGCCCATTTCAATCATAGTTTCAATCTCTTTTTCACTTGTATAAAACATCTTGAATTCAACCAAAGTACCCGATTCTGTTTTTGCAAAAGCAATAGTTCCTGTAGAAACCGGCAAGGAAGCGTTTACAGTTCCCTCTTCATCACAAAAACTATCTTTGATTTCAAAGCTTAAATGTGGTGTTATGGCTGTATAGTCCATACGTCCCCAATGTTTTTCATTTTCAGGTCCCACCATAGCGTACAACCAATAACCGCCAACAGAAAAGTTCATCGTTTTGGTTTCGGCTTTCCAAGGTTTTGGTGCCCACCATTGTTCCAATAATTCACTTTCAGTATACGCACGCCAAACTTTTTCAAGCGGGGCACTAAATGTTCTGGATACAAGAATTGATTTTTCTTTTAAATCTTTTACAACAAGTGTTTTGGGAGTAGTTGCCATTTTATTTTGATTTAAGATTGATTACTACGGCTTAGTTCTATAAAGCACAGCATTTTAACTTATATTCCTTTTCAAACAAATAATTAAAATACCATCTTTGTGTAAAGGTTTACCATATAAGAAATATAAGACCATTTAAGTAGGTTGTAAAAAGCAATAACTTACAGATCCTTATATTTCTTATATGGTTAAAATTTAAATGCAGTTTATTTTAGTATATAGCCATTACTACTTGGTTTAATTGATTGAAGCGGTTGTCATTCCTTTTCTGTAGGAATGAAAAATGAACTATTAAAGTTAATTTATTTTACTCAAATGAACATCTAATTCATTAAAAATCAATTTATAAAGACTATCCAATCCTTTTTTCTAAAACAATAAATTCCAAAGGCTGTTCCGCAATTGCAATATGAACACCGCTTACCGGAAATGGTTCTCTTGCTCCAGTGTCAACATAACCGTTGCGCTTGTACCATGAAATTAATTCTTCCCGAACAGATATTACAGTCATTACAATTTTTGGTAATCCCAATGCCGAAGCATGAATTTCAGCCTGTTGCAATAATTTTTTTCCAACGCCACTATTTTGCAGCTCCGGCGAAACCGTCAGCATTCCTAAATACAATTGCTGCTCTTTTTCAATCAACAATACACAACCTATGATCTCATTGTTCTCCGTAAATTTCAGAATGGTATTTTTTGGGTCTTGAATCGTTTCTGTCAGTTCTTGTTCAGTAGTTCTGAGTCCTTCTAAAAGGTTGGCTTCAGTAGTCCACCCTTTTTTAGAGGATTCGCCTCGATACGCTGAATTGATTAATGTATTTAATTGTGAAATGTTCTCTAGTGTTGCTTTTGTAATCATGCGTAATAATCTTGTGTTTTTGTATTTGTGTTTTTCAAAGGTAGAAAAAAGGATAATACAATTGCATTTCCGGAACTATCGAACCGAGAGAAATTATTGATATCCGAGCGATTGGGTTGAACGTCTCAATATCTCGTGGATACAAAGATTCAATCCCAAAAATAACAGTAATTATGTAAGTAAAATCAAGAATTATGCAACAACTCTCCAAAGTATTACTCCTAATTTTGTGTCTAACAATTTAAAGATAGCACAATGAAAAAGCGAAGTATGTTACTCGTCTTAGTTTTAAGCATCGGATTATTTGCAACCTCTTGTAGTGATGACAATGAAGGGGAAACTCTAGCTCCTCTAGCCGGAAAATGGAATATTACCAAAGTAGGTTCTACTGTCTCAGGACAAGAAATTTTGATTGATCCGCCACAAAATGAAAGTGGCTGCGCTAAAGATTATCTTGAGCTCAAACTTGATAATACGGCTACAGAAGGAGATTATGATTCATCTGTTAGTGCATGTGCGTTGGAAACTAATGCAGGAATTTATTCTAGGTCCCATAATAATTTAACAACAGTTATTGATGGTGTCACTACAACTAAAGACATTGTTAATCTTACGCTTAGTGAATTAAAGGTAAAAGATGCTAATGGTGCCATTATAGTGTATACTAGAAACTAATTTTTTCTTAGCGCAAAAAGCCTAAATTTTTAAAGGTTGCGCATAAAAACGGAAATAACTTTTAAGAGTTGTTTCCGTTTTTTTTTGGACTGAACTCCCGTTGCAACCGACAAGCATAAAATGCGGAGAATGAAAAGTTAAGAGACTTTTATGGAATTTACGTTTTAATATCACGATTGTCAAATTGAGTCAAAGATGCTTGTCTTTACGACAAATTTTTAGGCTCGCCGACACAATTTATGAAACGAGGATTGTTAACCTATAGGAAATTAAAAAAGGTACAAATCGCTTCTTTCTTTTGGTGAAATAATTATACTTTTAATAGATAAATAAATTTATAGTGCATTGATAATCAGTATATTTGATTATTGAATAAAAAATTTTTTTTACCTTTGAATAAAGAAAACGTACAATAATTTAATATATATAGTTATGAAAAATTTAAATATTATTTGGGTAATAGTGATGGCATGTGTACTAAACATAGCGCCTATATTCGGGCAATCCATCGCTAAAAAGAATAAAATTATTGCCGACAGCAAAACAGCAAAGGCGGAGTTCATTAAAAGTGACCCGCTGATGAAAGCGCTTTTTGAAAAAGCGTCTGGCTATGTCATCTTTCCCAATGTTGGAAAGGGAGGAATCGGAATTGGAGGAGCAGCCGGCAACGGGGTTGTTTATGAACAGAACAAGAGGATAGGCATGGCAAAGTTGACGCAAGTGAGCATAGGATTCCAAGCCGGTGGACAAGCATATCGGGAGGTGATATTTTTTGAGTCAAGAAAGGAATTGGAACGGTTTAAAGAGAGCAAATTCGAGTTTTCCGCACAAGCTTCCGCAGTAGCCGTAACGGAAGGCGCCTCAGCAAATGTAAAATATACGGATGGCGTGATGGTGTTCACCATGCAGAAGGGTGGACTCATGTACGAGGCATCGATCGGCGGACAGAAGTTTAAATTTAATAAATTGTAGCACTCTTTTTACTGGTGAAAACCAAGAAATCTGGTTTTCAACTGCGGGACGTTCGTCTTCAATGCCATTAAGTTAAGGTTTCGTCAGTTCGTCCCGACGCTTCGGGAGAGTAGCAATTTGCGATAGAAAATTGCTGCGAAGTATCGAGAACTTTTTATAATAAAGGCTTCTCGATACAATTTTAAACATTAAAGCTGTCGCATTATTGTTTAAAATTACTACCATTGACGTTTTTATATTTCAACCAGTTGCATGTTTAATTCAATAGCTTTTTTTGTAAGAAATTTAATTTGTTGTTCTTTTTGTTTTTGCAAATAAATTTCAACTCCTTTTT
>NZ_JBLVPV010000034.1:0-32847 GCF_048286775.1 Flavobacterium glycogeni | reverse complement strand
CGTGCAAACACAAACGGCTTAAACACGCTATAGAGTCTAGTTCTATGACTGACTTAAAAACAAAAGTATAAAAAAAATATAGATTTATTTGGAAATCAACACAGAATCTATGTGGTTTAAACTTCAACTTATTTTAATGCGTTTGACCTGATTATTGTGTGTATATTTATGATTTTAAACGAATTATATTTTAAAATAATAAACGAATTCAGGTTAATCGTTTAATTTTTTTTCTACAATTATAACTGGGTGCAAACTTCAGAAAACCACCGCAATTTTCGTCCCTTTCGATAGATTGTTGCACGATTAGATTCCCAATTGTAATCATATTGCACAATTCGTACAGCTCAGTACTAATTTGATTGTTTTTAATTATTGTTTCTAATTCGTCTTGCCATTGCATCAATTGTTCTTTTGCTTTACGCAAATCAACATCAAAACGCACAATTCCTGCATTTTGGCGCATTGAAAGTTGCAATTCGGTTTTGATCTTAGCAATGTAATCTGGATTTATTGTAGGTTTTGTTTCTAATTTCCAATCAGAAATGGAACTGATAAAAAGGATGTTTTCAAAAGTGGTATCTGCCAAGTAATTATAAATTTTATCCGAATACACCAAAGCTTCCAGCAAGGAATTGGACGCTAATCGATTGGCACCATGTAGGCCTGTACGGGAACATTCGCCACAAGCAAATAAATTTTCTATGGATGTTTTCCCGTTTTTATCAACTGTAATTCCACCACAGAGATAATGCTGTGCGGGAACCACGGGAATCCAATCTTTTGTAATGTCTATTCCAATTTTTTTACAATGCTCGTAAATCATCGGAAAGTGTTTTGTAAACGGCTCTAAATCTAAATGAGTACAATCTAAATATACACATTCATCCCCCGTTTTTTTAAGCTCCAAATCGATGCTCTGGGAAACGATATCGCGGGAAGCCAATTCGGCTCTCTTGTCATAATCAAGCATAAACCGGGTGCCTTTTTTGGTGCGTAAATAGGCTCCAAAACCGCGCACTGCCTCCGAAATTAGAAACTTCGATCCAATGGAAGTATCATACAATGCAGTAGGATGAAATTGAATAAACTCCATGTCTTTAATGTTGGCATTCGCACGAAAAGCCATCGCAATTCCATCGCCTGTTGCAATTATCGGATTGGTGGTGTGTCCGTAAAGATGCCCGATTCCGCCAGTGGCAAGCAGCGTGAAATCAGATTGGAATGTGATAATTTCATTCGTTTTTTGATTTAGAACAAAAGCTCCCAGACACTGATTCTCTTCCGTAATCAAATCCAGCGCAAAATGATGGTCTAAAACCGTAATATTTCCTTTTTGATGCACCTGGTCTAAAATAGTGCGTTCAATTTCATAACCCGTTTGGTCTTTATGATGTACCACCCTGTTCTGGGAATGTCCGCCTTCTTTGCCTAAATCAAAATTTCCTTTGGCGGTTTTGTCAAATTTGGCGCCCCATGCTATGAGTTCTTTCAATCGTTTCGGACCTTCGGTAACGACCATTTTTACGACTTCCACATCACACAAACCATCGCCACAGATTAAGGTGTCTTCAATATGTTTTTGATACGAATCCTCGGTTTCATCTGTAACAATGGCAATTCCGCCTTGCGCATATTTAGTGTTGGATTCATCGGCATTTGACTTGGTTACAATAGTCACTTTCTTGTCGGGAAAACAGTCTGCAATTTTTATGGCAAAAGTCAATCCGGCAACTCCTGAACCAATGATTAAGTAATTTGTAGTAATCATTATTTGGATAATTCTAGCATTCGTTCAATAGGAAGCAATGCTTTTTCTCTAATAGACTCCGGAATACTAATTTCGGGAGTTTCATTAAGCAAACAGTCATACACTTTTTGTAAGGTATTCATTTTCATATAGCCACATTCGCTGCAGGCACAGGTATTATCTTCTTGTGATGGCGCCGGAATCAGTATTTTATTTGGAACTTCCTGTTGCATTTTGTGAAGAATTCCCGCTTCGGTAGCAACAATAAACGTGTTGTTAGGGTTTGTTTTTACGTAATCAATCATTCCGGCTGTCGAACCAATATAACTGGCGGTTTCCAGAATATGCGTTTCTGATTCGGGATGGGCAATGATTTTAGCATCGGGATGCAGTTTATGGACTTCGATTAATTTATCCAGCGAAAAAGCTTCATGTACCACACAGGAACCGTCCCAAAGCAGCATGTCTCTGCCTGTTTTGCTGATGATATATTTTCCTAAATTCTTATCCGGGGCAAAAATAATGGGAGTTTCTTTGGGAATAGATTCCACTATTTTCAAAGCATTCGATGAGGTACAGACAATATCGCTTAACGCTTTAATTTCGGCTGAACAATTTACGTAAGTGATGACAATATGACCAGGATGTTCATCAATGAATTTTTTGAATAAATCCGGTGGACACGATTCAGCCAGAGAACAACCTGCTTTTAAATCGGGCAGAATTACTTTTTTGGACGGGTTTAAAATTTTTGCGGTTTCAGCCATAAAATGTACGCCAGCAAAAAGAATAATATCTGCATCTGCTTTCATGGCTTCAATCGACAATCCTAAACTGTCACCCACATAATCTGCTACATCCTGAATAGCGGCTTCCTGATAGTAATGGGCTAAAATAACCGCATTTTTCTCTTTTTTTAAGGCCAATATTCGTTCTTTAAGGCTATTCATCGTTTTTAATTTTTCTGGTTTTACTATTTAAATGCTACTGCTAAATTTAAAATTAGGTATTTATGCGAATCAACGGTTGGAATGTGCCGTTAGGCACTAAATCTCGGTAGAAACATGAATTGAAAGAAATTTAGCGTGCCGTAGGTACGCAACATTTATCGTTTTGTTGCGTACCTACGGCACGCTACCAAATTTTAAACCTAATTACTACCTATAGGTATTTGCTCTCGCAAATAATCTAACGGCACAAAAAAAGACTTTCAACCCTTACGCATTATCTCTTATTATTCTGATTTAAGTTGTTTTAAACCCGTAAAAGTACTTTAATAACAGACGAATGGATATGATATTTATCAGGTTTTAAACTATTCCCTTTTACGATATTTGTTGCCTATTTAATAAATTATTTTAATGCATGACAACAACTAAACCGTTACATACTTTCCATATCCCCGTGATGGGACTTGCTTACACCATAGACAGTCCAATTCGAGTGGCAAAGTATGGGATATCCTCAGTGATTTCGATCATAGATGATGATCTTATAGAAAAAATGAATGCTTTTTACAGCGAAAAATTTAGCCTTCCGTATCAGGAGATTTCTCAAAAAATGCACGATTATCGAGCAGAGCGCATCACGTCGTATCTAAATTTGGTAGACAAAATCGTAAAAGATAAATTCGAGAATTTCAAGAATGAACTGGCTGAAAGTAAATTGGCATTAGAGAATTATATTGCCATGTTACCCAACAAGTCGGAGATAAAAAAAGGACTTCAGCATCTAATGGATGACGGAATTGCCTTTAAAGAAAATATCAAGAATTATCTTGAAAATAACCTGAGCGCGGGTGCCATTGATGTAAATATCATGACCAAAATCGACAAGGACAATTTCATTAAAGACGAACAATTACCGGTGGCTTTCAATGATGCCCATGCTTCACTTCGTGGTTTTGCCAATAGCAACTTAACTTCTTCGGTAGTACTTTCGGCTGGAATGAATCCAAGATTGTACAGTTATTTCGAAAATTTCGAGGTTTTTTTCCCGGACAGCAACAATACTTTAAAGAAAAAAATAATTCTAAAAGTGAGCGATTTCCGTTCAGCAATGATACAAGGGAACTTCTTGGCCAAAAAAGGACTTTGGGTTTCTGAATACCGAGTTGAATCCGGATTGAACTGTGGCGGACACGCTTTTGCCACCGATGGCTATTTGTTAGGTCCTATTTTGGAAGAATTCAAACAGAAAAAAGAGCAATTGATCCAGTCTGCGCACGATTTAATGGTGAAAGCTTTAGTGCAAAAGGGAATGCACGTTCCTGAAAATCCATTGGAATTAAAAATAACGGTTCAGGGCGGAGTAGGTACAGCCGAAGAACATGACTTTTTATTGGATCATTATGATGTGGATTCTGTGGGTTGGGGGACTCCATTTTTATTGGTTCCCGAAGCCACTTCTGTAGATGAAGCCACGCGTAAATTATTGGCAAATGCCAAAGAAAAAGATTTATACCTGAGTCATATTTCTCCTTTGGGAATTCCTTTTAATACCTTGAGAGGAACAACTAATGAGCACTTCAAACAAAAACGGATTCACGATAATAATGCGGGAAGTTCTTGTCCGAAAAAGTTTTTGGCGTTAAGCAAAGAATATGGAGCAAAAGGAATTTGTTCTGCTTCCAAAAAATTCCAAGATTTAAAATTAGAGGAATTGGACAGCAAGAAAGATACTTTGACCGCTGAAATGTTCGAAAATGCGAAAAACAAAATCACCGAAAAATCCTGTCTTTGTGTTGGTTTAGCCAATGCTTCTTATCTGGAAAATGGCATCAAGATTAAAGGGCAGGCGCAAGGTGTTGTCATTTGTCCTGGGCCTAATATGGCTTATTTTGACCATGAAGTTTCACTCTCGCAAATGGTGCAGCACATTTATGGAAACACTTCGGTATTGACTGTTCAAAATCGTCCGAATATGTTTGTCAAAGAATTGAAAATGTATCTGGATTATTTGAAGAACGAAATTACAACGGTTTCTGCCGAACTTACGGCGCCGCAAATAAAAAAATGGAACTTGTTCAAGAACAATTTGGCGGAAGGAATCGCGTATTATCAATCATTATTTTCTTCATCGGATGCTGCTGATAACAAGAATCAAAGTACACAATACCTGTTGCACTTTTATAAAGAAGAATTGTTTGGTATTAAAATTCCGGAACTGGAATTGGCATAAAACTATTTCAATATAAGTTCAAAAAATAAGCCCTCTTCACATTCGTTTTTCGAAAGGTGGAGAGGGCTTTTTGATGTGCCCGTAAAGAGCTTTTTATTTTAAAAACATGAAGAAATAACAACTTTAATTATTTGTGTTATGGCTTATGTTTGAGGACACGAATTGCAAATTCGCGCAATAAATCCGTGACATCGGGTACTCCATATTTCAAAGATTTGTTTTTTATTAGGATAAAATCTATCAAGCCATTTTCTAACTGCTGTTTGGGTGAAGTTAATGTCAAAAAGGTGGTTTGTCTTTCTCTGATTTGTCAATAATTTTCAATAAATCACTTGCAACTACGATTCTGTCAAACGAAGAAATAAAATCAAGTTCTACGTCTCTATGAGAACATGGGTTTTTATAATATCCAAATGCTCCAGAAATATAGTTTGAAAATGCTTCTCTTTCTGAAACTGGTAAATTCATATCTGTCAAACTACCATTTTCTGAATTAAAAGCTTTTCTAATTAATTTAATTCCAACTTCTTCTGCATCAGCTTTTGTTAATTCACGAATTCGTATTTCAATGCACTTGAATGCTTGAAGAACAGCACTTTCATAATGACCACCTTCCAAAAGTTTAAAACTCTTTTTAATTATTTCGGGATGAACATAAGTTTTTGGCATTAAAGTATATTCTTTAATAACTTTAGCAAATTCACGTTCAGGAAATCTGAATCCCAATTTAGTAGGATAGAATTTATCTTCATCTTCTCCCTCTTCATCAGTTTTTGTTGCTCTTTGAAATTTTCTTATGTCAATATGAGTTTCAGATGTTGCTTTGTACTTTATTCTCGTAAACCTTATTGGTTGATAACCTCCTTGATTTACTTCTCCAATAATACTTTGGCTCTCAATTTTAGCTTCAATTTCTGATTTTACTGATTTTATTGTCGATTTTGCTTTAGCCATTCTTTAAACTGTTCAATTAAGATTTAAATATATGTTTGTTTGTGGTTTCGATTTAATTGCATCCAACTCGTTTATACCAGCCATAGAATGGATAGAATCCACCCAAAATCGGTAGACTTTGTACATAAAACAGTTTTTGTAAATATAAGATTACTTTTGGTTAATACCGCAAGAAAGTATCACCTGATTTTATTCCCATTGCTAATTCTTCCAGATTGGTGTTTTCGAGCATGAAAGCCAATTCATTTCTGATGGCCTTGAATTTATCATGAACCGGACAAGGATGATCTTCGGAACAATGACTTAATCCCAGACCGCAACCGGTAAAAACGCGATCTCCATCTAGTGCCGTTACAATTTGGGACAGTTTTATTTGGCTCATGGTTTCTTTTGGAATTTCAAATCCGCCACCAACACCTTTAATAGAATGGATAATATTATTCTTGGATAGTATTTGTAAAATTTTGGCCGTAAAAGCCTCGGGAGAATCTATTTTTTTAGCAATATCCCTAAGCCCAGCTCTATTATTTTGATAGGATTCTGATGCTATAAAAATGGTGGCTCGAATTCCGTATTCACAGGTTTTAGAAAACATAGTTGTTTTTTTACAAATTTATAGAAATAAGTGCTATTCCTTTTGAATATTCTTTATTCTTTGGGTTGACCGTTTTTTTATTTCCAAAAAAGGTCATCGTTCTTTTCTGTAAAAGATGCTTCGGTATGAATTTCTTTAATTTTAGCCAATTGGTCTTGGGTGGCTATTTTTTGGATTTCAACAAATATAATACGTTCCTCAAAACGAATGTGTGCTTCCAATTCTTCTTCAATGCGTCCTAAAGATTTTTCTAGATCGGAAGTTTGCTTGAATAAGCGTTTCAATCGGCGATGTTCTGCCAAAGCTCGTTTTACAAGGTCATTCTCTGCCCCTAAAATGGGAAAGACATGTTTTTCTTCCAATTCGAAATGGGGTTTCAAATGCGTTTTAAAAAACCAGTCCGAATATTTTTTGATGCGATCGGGTTCAATTTGCTTCGAAAAACCCGTTCGTATTTTCCAACACAATTGCAAACCATGATGATGATCGTGGCTTAAAGGTTGTAATTCCGGAGCTCTTTTTAATGGTTTATTTGAAATCATAATATAAGAATTTAAAACCCGCCAAAACGGATGAAAGAACCAAAAATGAGCATCAATACACCAATTATTGTAACGGATAGTATATGAAAAGCCATTTCAGGCAACTTGTCTGGATTATTTTTAAGTTTGGGAATTACCCTAAACTGTGCGCTCAAGGCGAAAGTTACCGTCAAAAACAATAAAAGTAATTTTGTAGAAACCACTTTCTCAATAGGAGTGGCAAACTGGAACCAATATTCGATGCTAACGCCGTATTTATAAGCCATTAAAATTCCCGTAATGACCAGTAAAACCAAAGCCGTCATTCCTACAGGTTCATACTTTTTTTCATAATTTAAAATAATGCCCGGGTCTTTCTCTTTTAGGGCTTGTGGCAAATGATCAAAGACCAACAACAAATGGCCACCCACCCAAACTGTGGCACTTAAAAGATGGATAATTAACAAAAAATGATGGTTCATGTAAAATTGTATTTGTTTTTAAAGATACGCTTTCTCGGCAACGCTACTTTAGAATCAGCCTCTAAAATATACTTTAATACGTGTGGTAGAAAGATTTTCCTTTTCCAATTCCCTAACAGAATAGCCCAATTTTTCTAATGTAGTCGCTCCATTCGCAAAATGCTGGATATAATAATTTCCCTGATAGTTTTGCTGCTCTAAATACTGTATCATGGCTTGCATGTGATTCTTATCAATCAAATCCGAATGTACCGTGGTGCGAACTTCAAACGGGAGTCCATTTTCTACTAATAAGCACAGCGACTTTTCAAAAGGCAGAAAAAGATTGGACTGTGTTATCTTTTCAAAATGAACGGGCATGGCTTTAAAATCCAACGCAACATAATCGATCAATTGATTTTTAAGTAATTCTTGCAAGACTTCAGGTCGTGAACCATTGGTGTCAATTTTTACCAAAAAGCCCATTTTTTTGACTTCAGTTATGAGTTGAATACAGTTTTTATGCAACAGGCATTCGCCTCCGCTAAAAACTACTGCGTCCAACAAATTTTTTCTGGAATGAAGAAAAGTAAGCGCTTTTTCGAATGAAATAGTTCCTTTTCCGAGTACGATTTCAGGATTGTAACAATACAAACAACGCATATTACAGCCTGCAAACCAAAGAATGCAAGCTGATTTATGCGCATAATCTAATAAAGTGAAAGGCGTTATGCTGTAAATGGGAGTATTAACATTTTCCTTCACTGAAATGGGTTCGCTGTTTGTGTTCTCCTTTTTTTCCAATATTGAAACTTTCTACGGGTCTGTGATAGCCCATTACTCTTGTGTACACTAAACATTTGGTTCTCAAATGTTGGTTTTGTTCTAAAATCGGATTCGTGGTTTTCATATATTTAAAAAGTTTAAAGTTTAAGGTTTAAAGTTTTGACGTCACTAATTTTTTCTATAAAGACTATTTTTTAAAATTGAGATTTTTTTTGAACGATTAAGGAATTAAGAAAATTAAGGTTTCAGGTAAGTTGCTCAACTTTAAACCTTAAACTTTAAACTTTTTTAATTACTCAACTTCAACTTTTTTTCTTCAATTAGAATTTCATCGCATTTCGGGCAATATTCGTGTTCTCCATTCAAATACCCATGAACCGGACACACGCTAAACACTGGCGTAACGGTAATGTAAGGCAATTTGAAATTGGAGATTACTTTCTTCACAAACTGTTTACAGGCTTCTGGCGAACTGATTTTTTCACTCATATACAAGTGTAAAACCGTTCCTCCGGTATATTTGCATTGCAATTCATCTTGCAAAAACAACGCTTCAAAAGGGTCTTCGGTGTGATCCACCGGAATCTGGGAACTGTTGGTGTAATAAATATTGTCGCCCTGTCCGGCTTGTAAAATGTTTGGGAAACGTTTTTTGTCTTCTTTGGCAAAACGGTAGGTGGTTCCTTCGGCCGGTGTAGCTTCCAGATTGTATAAATTTCCGGTTTCCTCTTGGAATTCTTTCATTCGGTTTCGAATATGCTCCAAGATTTCTGATGCAAATTCGATTCCTGACGATGAAGTAATGGCATCTTGATTTCCGGTAAAATTCGCAATCATCTCGTTCATTCCGTTTACACCAATGGTCGAAAAGTGATTTCTGAAATGCTGCAGATACCGTTTGGTATAAGGGTACAACCCTCTGTCGTACATTTCTTGGATAAACACTCTTTTTTTCTCTAAAGTCGATTTAGAAATATATAATAATCGATCTAATTGTTTGTATAATTCTTCTTTATTCCCTTTGAATAAATAACCCAAACGCGCCATGTTAATGGTCACTACGCCAATGCTTCCTGTCATTTCTGCACTTCCAAAAAGTCCGTTCCCCCGTTTTAACAGTTCTCTTAAATCGAGTTGTAAACGACAGCACATGCTGCGAACGGCATTGGGTTTATACGCGTTTTCATTTTCTACTTTATTGCCATTTTCATCCAAGACATATTGGCTTCCTATGAAATTCTGGAAATAGGAAGAGCCGATTTTTGCTGTATTTTCAAAAAGCAAATCGGTGTTTTCTCCATCCCAATCAAATTCTTCGGTAATGTTTACTGTTGGAATAGGGAAGGTGAACGGCTGTCCGTTGGCATCACCTTCGGTCATTACCGTGTAATACGCTTTGTTGATGAGGTTCATTTCTTTTTGAAAATGCTCGTAACGCAATTCGGTTGCTTTTGTAACGCCTCTTTCCCTGGCTCGCAATAGGAGGTCATAATCAAAATTGTCCTCAAAAAAATGATAGTCATTTTTCGTCGGAATTTGGGTTTTCAAATCATCGGGAACGACCCAATCCAAAGTGATATTCGTGAAAGGCGATTGTCCCCAACGCGCCGGAACATTCAAATTGTAAACAAAACTGCGAACGGCTTTCAAGACATCCTCAAATGATAAATCATCTTTGAAAACATAGGGAGCCAAATACGTGTCAAACGAACTGAAGGCTTGCGCTCCGGCCCATTCGCTTTGCAAAATCCCAAGGAAATTCGCCATTTGTCCCAAAGCTTCTCTAAAATGCGAAGGCGCTTTGCTTTCCACGCGTCCGCGAACGCCATTAAAACCATCGTTGAGCAATACCCGCAGACTCCAACCGGCGCAATATCCGGTCAAACAATCTAAATCATGAATGTGGATGTCGCCATTGCGATGTGCATACCCTTCTTCTTTTGTATATACTTTGTCGAGCCAATAATTAGCAATAATTTTGCCGGCAACATTGTTGACCAATCCCGCATTAGAGTAGGAGGTATTGGCATTGGCATTGATTCGCCAATCCGTTTGTTCTATGTATTCCTCGATGGTTTGCGTGCTGTCAACATAAGTGGTGTCTTCGTTTAAGCCATTCACATGTTCGCGTTGCAATTTGCGCGTATGTCTAAACAACATAAAGGAACGCATAACTTCGAAATATTGTTTTTCAAAAAGGTTTTTCTCGATTAAATCCTGAATTTCCTCAACGGCCCAAGTTTCTTTGGATTGTAAATCCTGAATAACTTTTTCAAAAAGAATTGCATCAAATGTTATGGAAACACTTTGAAAGCTTTTTTCAATCGCGTCCTTTATTTTATAACTCTCAAAAGGTTTGTATTCGCCGTTTCTTTTGATAACATATTTTTCCATAGCATTTGATGATTAAGGTTAGATTATGGGGGTTTATTTTTATTCTTGTTCGGAGAATTTTTTTTCTAAAAGGATGGCGCTTGGAAACAAAATGTTGTTTTCCAAATGAATGTGTTTGTGCAAATCCTGCTCAAAATCAGCTAACATGGAATAAGTCACACGGAAAGTACTGCAACCATCGGCCGGCGGCGTGTAATTATTGGTTAGTGATGCTATTTTAACAAAACGATCTCCTTCAGCTTCATGTTCCTCCATCATCATGGCAATGGGATTTTTTACGGTTCCAAATTGTGGTTTCGCAATTTGTTCTTCTGTAAGCGCTGCTTTTGCCATTTTTTTGATAAAAGGAAACAAAATCAGTTCTTCTTTTTTCATGTGTTGCGCTAATTCGCCTGCACAACCAATAAACAGTTCATTGATTTCGAATAATTCAGGATGATTTGCACCATGAACTTTGCACAGTTTGTCTAAAAAAGGAAGTATAATTTGCGTTTTTTCTTCCACGTAACGGTGATGCGTTTTTTCAATATAATCTGCCAATAGGTCCAAAGGCCACGTTTTGAAATCTATGGCACTGTCATTTTTGGTTGTCAAAACAGTATTTAACTGCTCCATTAATTGATCCGTATCAACATCCTTTTTTTCGCAAGCTTCCTCGATTGTTCGATTGCCTTTGCAGCAAAAATCAATTCCGTATTTTGAAAATATTGCTGCGGTTCTAAAATCTTTTGCAACGTATTCTCCGATTGTTATTTTCTCTAAAGTTTCCATAAGATCTGTTTTCGATTAAAATTTATTTATGCAAAAATAATCATTATTTCTAATAAAAGACAAATTTATCCGAATTTAAATTTTTTAATTTATTTTATTTGTAATTCAATAGTTGTCAAATAGATGTGTTTTTTATAAATCTTTTTTAATGGATTATAATTTTACAATTTAAATAAAAATCAAAAGATGATTTTTATCATGTTTTAGCTTTTTTTAAAGCCATTAATTTGCAACAAACAAATAAAAGACATTTTTATCTTTTATTTGAATTAGAGTACATTTATTAACTAACAAAAACGGATACTTATGCTTTCAAAATCACAGGCAAGAGCATTTTTTTTAGGAGGAACAGTGGTCACCTTTTTAATCTTTATAGGATTGACCATTTATTCGTTCATGCCAAGGAATGATCAAACAAACTACAGTAAGATTACTAAAGAGGTAGTGAGAGGAAAAGAAATTTGGGAGACCAACAATTGTATGGGCTGTCATACCATTATGGGCGAGGGAGGCTATTATGCTCCCGAGTTAACAAAAGTGGTGGATCGTCGCGGCGAAGGTTATATCAAAGCAGTTTTGATGTCGCCAATCCCATGGGCACCAAATGGCCGAAAAATGGTGGCTTATCATATGAATGAAGCGGATGCAAACGCTATGGTCGCTTACTTAAAATGGATTGGAAAATTAGATTTAAATGGTTTTGACCGAATCGTTTCCCCTTTAGCTAAAGAAAATAATTAAAATTTTTAAAAATGAAATATAAATCACAAAAAGTAGCCTACTGGTTTTTTGCACTATGCATGCTTTTGTTCTCCCTGCAAATTATCTATGGCTTTATCATGGGCTTTGACCGAATAGGAATTCAAGGATTACACGAGATTATTCCTTTTAACGTGGCACGGGCGGTGCATACCAATTTGTTGGTGGTATGGTTGCTAACCGGTTTTATGGGTGCTGCTTATTACATTATTCCCGAAGAAGCGCAACGCGAATTAATAAGCGTGAAATGGGCTTATGTTCAACTGATTTCATTAGCCATTGTAGGCGTTGTTACCATAATTGGCTTTCACTTCAACCATTGGGAAGGAAGAAAATTTTTAGAAATACCAAGAGAGTTGGACTATTTAGTAGTTGTAAATGTGCTGTTGTTCTTATTCATAATTTTGGGCACACTTTTCAAAGGGAAACGACAAACTACTACGGCTTTAGTACTAACAATGGGATTGTTTTTTGCAGCTCTGCTTTATATACCCGGAATGATTTGGTTTGACAGCCAGGTAATGGACTCTTTTTTCCGTTGGTGGGTTGTTCACTTGTGGGTTGAAGGTGTTTGGGAATTAATTATGGGAGGTATCCTTTCGTTCTTATTGATTAAGTTAACTGGAGTGGACAGAGAAGTTATCGAAAAATGGTTGTACGTGATTGTTGGGCTTACTTTTCTTTCCGGAGTTCTGGGAACGGGACACCATTACTACTACATTGGGGTAAATAAAATTTGGTTAATCGTTGGCGGTATTTTCTCTGCATTAGAACCTTTGGCTTTCTTAGCGATGGCATTATTTGCTGTAAACATGTACAGAAAAGGGGAAAAAAGCCATCCGAACAAAATCGCTTTATTCTGGACTATCGGTTCGGCTATCGTTTCTTTTGTAGGTGCGGGATTACTTGGTTTTGCACATACATTGCCACAAACAAACTTGTATACACATGGAACTTTAGTAACGGCAATGCACGCTCATTATGCATTCTGGGGCGCTTATGCGATGATTGTTCTAGCGATGATTAGTTATGCTTTACCCAATTTAACGGGACGTAAACGGTACGAAAGCTCGCAGGGGATGATGGCTTTTTGGTTATCCAATATTGGAATCTTGGGGATGACCGTAGCCTTTGGTGTTGCCGGAGTTGCTCAAGTGTATATGGAGCGAAAAATGAAAATGGATTTCATGGTCGTTCAAAGCGAAATCAGCATCCATTTTGTAGTGCTTCTTATTTGTGCCACCATGTTTACCACAGGAATTGGTTTATTCATTTTTGATTTTATCAAATATGGCAGACCTACTGATGAAGCTTTAGAAGGAACGCATCACGAAACTCTTTCTTTTCCTGAGATAAAAAAAGGGCTCAATAATGCTTCCAAGAAAAAAGTCGCATTTTCAGAAGAAACAAAATAGAGCTCCTTAAAAATTTAGTATAGCCAACGAAACTCATCACTATTGGAAACAGAACTTGTCATCGCCTGTAAACATTAGAGTGGGTTTCGTTTTTTTTTAAATATAATTATGACACTAAATATCCCATATTATCACGCAGTAGGCAAAGAAAAAGAGGTCTTTGAACACGCCTATAAAAACAAAATTCCTTTCCTGTTGAAAGGACCAACCGGAACAGGAAAATCCCGTTTTGTGGAATACATGGCACATCAATTGGATAAAAAAATTATCACAATTAGCTGTCACGAAGAAACATCTTCTACGGATTTAATTGGCCGATTTATCATCAAAGGTGCCGAAACAGTTTGGCTTGATGGTCCATTAACCACTGCCGTAAAAGAAGGAGCCATTATTTATTTGGATGAAATCGCCGAAGCGCGACCGGATGTTATTGTAGCCATTCACTCCCTGACGGATCACAGAAGGGAATTATTCATAGACAAATTAGGCGAAACTGTAAAAGCGCATGACGATTTTATGTTGGTAGCCTCTTTTAATCCCGGTTACCAAAGAGGTTTTAAAGAACTAAAACCATCGACTCGTCAGCGATTTATAGCTGTTTCTTTTGAATATCCGGAAACGAAAATTGAAACTGAAATTTTGGTAAAAGAAACTAATATAGATCATGATGTAGCCAAGAAACTGGTAGCCATTGGGAATAAAATCAGAAACCTAACGGAATTAGGTTTGACAGAAACTGTTTCCACCCGACTTCTGGTGGATGCCGCCAAAATTATCCATTCGGGTCTTCCAAAACGATTGTCGGTTCATGTGGCTATTGTAGAACCGTTAACAGATGATTTACAAACGGTGGAAGCATTGAAGGATTTGTGTGATTTGATGATTTGATTAAAAGTTATGAGTTATGCGTTGAAACCTCAACCCGTCATTGCCATTGCCATTGCTATTGCCATTGAAATTGTCATTCTTATTAAACACTGAACACTAAGAAAAAATGGGTTTCGAAATAGACGAATATATAGTTGGGAAGTTATTCAGACACTTAAAAAAAAGTAAAAAGATACATCCCGAAATTATTGCAAGAACTGTAACGCTTAATGATATAAAACCTCGATTGACTATTTTGGCTCGTGCTTTGACGGGGAAACCAATCGAAATTTTCCCTGCCGAAAGAGAAGGAGGATATAAAAACAATAATTTTTTCCTCCCCATTTCTTTTTCCAAATTGCCAACGAAAAAAGATAACCTTACTTTTTATCTTTTTAGAATTTTATACCTGAGCGTACAGCAGCGGTTGAATTTGAATTGGACTTTGCAAGAAAAAGACCAGCCTTTGGCACTTTCACAACAAAAAGCATTTGAAACATCAGAAGAAATTCTGGCAATTTTGTTTGAAGAATTTTCTATCGATAAAAAATTTCATACCGAAACAAAACAGCATTTCATTCAAAAAGGAAACGGGAAAAATGCTCCTGATTTTTCTTGGCTGTATGGCAAATGGATGCAAAATGAAATAGAAAAAAACAGCAATACTATTCTCGAAAATTTCTCTGATAAAACCAAAAAAGGAAATGAAAATCAGGCTTTAACGACTTTAAAATCAAAAGCGGTAGAAGAAGTGATTACTGTTGAGGTCGATAAAAAACAACAGGAAGATTATGTCTTGCTTCATAATTTTGAAAAAGTGGAAACTGCCGAAGAATTCAATGGAACCTGGCGTGACTTTGATGGTTCTGACGAATTAGAAGAGCATCAGGAAGCATTGGAAGATTTGAATATGAAATACACGGTTCGGGTAGATGATACGGCACATTCCGTTTATCAATCGGATTTTATTGAGAATACTTCCATCTCCGAAAGTGCCGAAATTGATGCCAAAGGATTCCATCTCACTTATAACGAATGGGATTTTAGCAAGCGTATTTATAAAGAGAATTTCTGTAAAGTATATCCGAAATCACAACAGAAAACGGACAGTACTTATTATAAAAAGACCATTGCAAAAAATGCTTCGACCTTATTGGGTTTGCGTAAAATGCTGACCAATGTCAATAACAGAATGCAACAGCAAAAACGCCAGACTCAAGGAGACGAATTTGATATTGATGCCATTACGGATTTGTATATTGATGTTCATTCGAAACGGACACCTTCGGAAAATATATATATATCAAATCGGAAAAAAGAGAAGGATTTATCGATTTTAATCCTCTTGGATATTAGTCTTTCCAGTGATGGATATGCCGCAGGAAATCGTGTGATTGATGTGGAGAAAGAGGTTTCTATTCTTTTTGGAGAAATCTTAAACGAGTTCAATATCGATTTTTCCATTGACAGTTTTTACTCCAAAACCCGCAATTTTTCGACTTATTTAACGGTAAAGGACTTTGATGAAAACTGGAACATCGCCAAACATAAAATTGGAGCCATAGAACCCAATGGATATACCAGAATTGGAGCCGCTTTACGACATGCCGGTGCAAGACTTGATAAAAGAAATACCAAAAATAAATGGGTCATCCTGATTTCTGACGGAAAACCCAACGATTATGATAAATACGAAGGAAAGTACGGCATCAATGATGTGAAACAAGCGCTTAGAGAACTCAACAGCAGAAATATTAATTCCTATGCTTTGGCTATTGAAGCCCAGGCAAAATATTATCTGCCACAAATGTTCGGGCAAAATCACTATCAAATTTTAACAACACCAGTCGAATTATTGCAATCCTTGGTGCAATTGTACGAAAAAATTAAACATCAAAAATAAATACTATAATGAACGAAACTTCAAATACCACAACACTTCCCGAAGGACATCCAGTTCAGATTTACTTTCAGGAAAATGACATTATTCATGCACTTTTAGAGGAACTCTCCGCTGTAAATCCTGCGGATGATGTGCAGAAATACACCAATATTTTCAATCAGCTTCATACCATCGAGAAACGATTTGCCCGTAAAGAAAATCAGCTTTTTCCGTTTTTAGAAAAGAAAGGATGGGTAGGTCCTTCTCAGGGAATGTGGTCATTTCATGATAATTTAAGAGAGCAATTCCGTTTAATTCAGTACTATCTTAAAATGAATAATCCGGAGAAAATCAATGTCAATACTTCTTTTCTGGTTAATGGAATTTACAGATTGATGCAGATGGAAGAAACGGTTTTGTTTCCAAATGCTTTAAACCTCCTTACCGAAGCCGACTGGATTGAAATGCGCAAAGGCGAAGAAGAAATAGGTTGGATGCTGCCACAAGCTCCTGCTCCTTATCCCAAACAAGAATACATTCACCCAAGTGCCGATTTTACCAAAAGAGAAATGTCTTTTTCACTCGAAAATACGTCTCATTATGATGAAGGATATATGACGGTGGAGCAGGTAAATTTACTTTTCAAAACGATGCCGCTGGATTTGACTTATGTTGATGAAAATGACAAAGTGATTTTCTATAATCGGGGAGAAGAGCGTGTTTTTCCTAGAAGTGCCGGGATTATTGGCCGCGAAGTGAAATTTTGCCATCCGCCAAAAAGTGTGGGAACCGTTCTTAAAATATTGGACGAATTTAGAAAA
Organism: Flavobacterium glycogeni; assembly: GCF_048286775.1. NCBI lineage: Bacteria > Pseudomonadati > Bacteroidota > Flavobacteriia > Flavobacteriales > Flavobacteriaceae > Flavobacterium > Flavobacterium glycogeni. Next base: position 15,691 of record NZ_JBLVPV010000034.1, on the reverse strand, counting down.
GGAACAAAAAACGAATCCTCATTTTGGATTAATTACAAAGAACGCCTGATTTACATTCGCTATTTCGCGGTTCGAGATGCCGATAAAAACTACAAAGGCGTCATAGAAATGTCGCAGGATATTACCGATATCAAAAAAATAGAAGGCGAAAAAAGATTATTGGACTGGGAATAAAATATTTTTAAAGACATATTAAAATGAACACACTCAAAATCGATTACAAAAACATCTACTATCCGCCAGGAGGTATTTTGATGTGGATTATTATTTTTTTGGAACTTCTTACCTTCGGGATGGCACTTGTGGCATTTGTTTATTACGGAAAAGATCAGCCTGAATTGTTTCATCAGTCACGGTTGCAACTCAATACTACTTTTGGAGCAATAAATACTATTTTTTTGTTGACGAGTGGTTTTTTTATGGCCAATGCAGTGCTGGAGTTTAAAAACAATAACCTTTTAAAATCGTCTTTGTATTTTAAATTGACCATGCTTGGCGGAACATTATTTTTAATCTTAAAAGGAGTTGAATACTATCATAAAATGGAATCTGGTATCACTCCAGAAACCAATGTTTTTTTTACTTTTTATTGGTTGTTAACCGCTTTTCATTTGATTCATGTAATCATGGGTTTGGTGATTTTAATTTGGACAAATTATGGAATGATGAAAAAAAATTCAGATACAGGTATTGACGACGTTGAAGCCTGCGCTGCTTTCTGGCACATGTGTGATTTGATTTGGCTATTGTTATTTCCTGTTCTGTACTTAATTTTTTAGAAAATGAAAAAAACACTTTTTATTACGTATGGTTTATTAATTGTATTGACGGCTTCAACCGCTTTGATTTCGAATACAATGTCTGTTTCTCGTCTTACAATTATTTTAATTATGGGGTTATCTGTACTGAAATTTCTCTTGGTTTCTTTCGAATTCATGGAGCTTAAAAAAGCAAATGCTTTTTGGAAAGTGAGTTTGATTTCGGTGTTAGGGTTGATTGTTTTAGGATTAGTTTTGTGAAAAGGCTCTTAAATAAAAGTTAAAAACATGACAAATGTCATAATAAAGGACAAAGTTATCTTTTATTTTTACACTATAAATCACGATTAATTTAACACCTAATTATTATGGAAATTACATTTAATTTTAACAAACAGAGTAGGGTAGTAGCCATTGCTTTTTTTGTAGCCCTTGGTCTGTTTTCTTGTTCTAAAAATGAGGAAAAAGACGCAAAATATTATGAGAGTATTAAGATAGAAGGTCAAAAAACAGCAGAACTGACTGCACCACCTTTTGTTCCTAAACCAGTGGGCGATCGTGCAGCCACGAAATTGGTTGTGAACATGGAGATTAAAGAACAAGAGGGAGAAATGGTAGATGGTGTTAAATATACCTATTGGACCTTTGGGGGATCAGTTCCTGGAAGTTTTATAAGAACTCGAGTTGGTGATGAGGTAGAATTTCATTTGAAAAATCACCCGGATAATAAAATGCCGCACAATATAGATTTACATGCGGTAACTGGACCAGGCGGAGGAGCAACCTCTTCATTAGTGGCACCGGGACATGAAAAAGTATTCAATTTCAAAACGTTGAATCCAGGCTTGTATGTATACCATTGTGCCACAGCTCCCGTTGGGATGCACATTGCAAACGGTATGTATGGTTTGATTTTAGTGGAACCTGAAGGTGGTTTGCCTCCAGTTGACAAAGAATACTACATCATGCAAGGCGATTTTTATACCAAAGGAAATTATGGGGAACAAGGATCTCAACCATTTGATATGAATAAAGCGATTAAAGAGCAACCTGATTACGTAGTGTTTAATGGAAAAGTAGGGGCGTTAACAGGAGATAAAGCATTAACAGCCAAAAAAGGGGAAACAGTACGTATCTATATGGGTAACGGTGGACCAAACTTAGTCTCTTCTTTCCACGCAATTGGTGAAATATTCGATAAAGTTCATATTGAAGGTGGCGATATGATTAACAAAAATGTCCAAACAACTTTGATACCAGCCGGTGGCGCTGCAATAGTTGAATTTAAAGTGGATGTTCCCGGTACGTTTATCCTAGTAGATCACTCTATTTTTAGAGCTTTCAACAAAGGGGCGTTGGGAATGTTAAAAGTAGAAGGAGATGATAATAAGTTAGTCTATTCCGGAACAACACAAGAAGGGATTTATTTGCCGGAGGGTGGTACTATACAAAATATGCCTAAAGTGAAAGGTACAACTCAAAGCGTTGCGGTAAAAACTGTAGCTGAACATGTTAAAGCAGGGAAAGAACTGTACGGAAGAACCTGTCTAGCCTGTCACCAATCTGAAGGGCAAGGAATTCCAAATGCCTTCCCTCCATTAGCCAAATCAGATTTCTTAAATGCTAATTCTGGCAGAGCAATAAATGCTGTTTTACACGGATTGAGCGGAGAAGTTACTGTAAATGGTAAAAAATTCAATAACGTCATGACAAGTCAAAATTTGACCGACGATGAAGTATCCAGCGTGTTGACTTATGTGTATGACAGTTGGGGAAATAATAAAACGGTTGTAACGCCTGCAATGGTTAAAACTTTGAGAGGAAAAGTAACTCCAAAAGTAAAAGATATTCATGAATAAAAACAGGATTTAATCCAAATCTAAACAAGTATTTAACATTAATTATAATAAAATGAAAAAGTATATTTTATGCATCGGAATGATGGGATTGGCTTTACAAGGATACAGTCAAAGCGCTGATAAAGGAAAAGGAATTTATGCGAAAACGTGTATAGCTTGTCATCAAGCTGCCGGGCAAGGAATTCCTGGTGCTTTCCCTCCTTTGGCTAAATCAGATTACTTAAATAAAGATGTGAATCGCGCTGTAAAAGGAGTCGTAAAAGGATTAACGGGGCCAATTACTGTAAATGGTAAAAAATTCAGTGGTGCCATGCCTGCACAAGCATTAAGCGATCAACAAATAGCGGATGCAATGACCTATGTTTACGCCAGTTGGGGAAATAATAAAACCACGGTTACACCAGCAATGGTAAAAGCCCAAAGAAAATAATTCGTACAGCTTAAAAGAAATTAGCCATGTTAAATATGAAAAAATTTTTGCCAATATTTTTGTTTCTTATTGTAGCATCGCTATGGTCTCAAGTTGTTAAAATGGCTTCTATAGAAAGGGGGACTTTTGTTCCCCTTTATGGAGCTACAAGTAAAAAACCGGTACAAGTTGAAGCTTTTAGTCTTGACATTTATCCGGTGACCAATGCCCAGTTTTTGGAATTTTTAAAGAAATATCCAGAAAATAGCCGTTCTAGGATGAAAGGTATTTTTGCCGATAAAAGTTATTTGTCGCAATGGGAGAGTGATTTTAATTATGGCTCTGCCAATTTAAGTGCTGCTCCGGTAACTAATGTTTCTTGGTTTACAGCCAAAAAATATTGTGAATGCCAAGGAAAACGATTGCCCACGATGGACGAATGGGAATATGTCGGCATGGCCGATGAGAAACGAATTGACGCACGTACTAAAGAAAGCTTTAATAATTACATTTTGTCTTGGTATGAAAAACCAAAAACCTATGCGAATCCAGTAGGTCGCACCTTCAAAAATTATTGGGGTGTTTATGATATGCATGGATTAGTTTGGGAATGGACAGCCGATTTCAATAGTGTTTTTCTTTCCGGAGAATCCAGAAAAGACAAGGATACGGACCGGAATCTATTTTGCGGAAGCGGTTCTGTCAATGCAACAGATCTAATGAATTATGCCGCTTTTATGCGCTATGCTTTCCGAGGAAGTCTTAAGGCACGATTTACTACTAAAAACCTCGGTTTTAGATGTGCGAAAGATAAAAAGTAGCGCTCAAAATCAACTCAAATGACAACAGAAATGAAATCAAATAATCACAATCCCAGCTTATCTAAACAGACGAATCTTTCAAAGATAAAAATTGAAAAAAGCAGGTATAAAACGCTTTTTTTAGGATTAGTTTTAATTATTTTATCACTTCAGTCCTGTGTTAATAAATCAAAAGCGGAAACAATAGACAAACCTATTTCGGATTTATCCATTTACAATCTTCCATCAAAATGGACCAATGAAGAAGGTGAAAATCTCGAAATGAAAGATTTGAAGGGGAAAGTGCTGGTTATGGTTATGATTTACACTTCTTGTAAATCTGCTTGTCCAAGATTAGTGGCTGACATGCGAAATATCGAACAAAGATTGCCGAACAACATAAAGGATAATGTAAAATTGGTTTTAGTGAGTATCGATCCTACTGTAGATACACCCAAACGTTTAAAATCGTTTGCTATCGAAAATAAAATGGACGGTGCACAATGGGTTTTCCTACGTTCATCGGAAGAAAATACAAGAGAATTTGCAGCGGTTTTGGCTGTAAATTATAAAAAAATAGCGCCTTTGGAATTCTCTCATTCCAATATCATAAGTGTATTTAATGCTGATGGGGAATTAGCGTATCAACAAGAGGGTTTAAGTGTCAATTCAGACCAAACCATTCAAAAGATTACTGAGGAAGCTCAAAAAATAAAGTAAACATGAAACTACTTAAAATAATTGGTTTGTCATTTTTAGGAATGGTAAGCACGGGGACTTATGCCCAAGAGTTGGATGCCAATCTGCAACTCAGACCGCGTTATGAATACCGAAATGGTTTCAAAAGCCTTATGTCAAATGGCGAAAAGGCAACCTCATTTGTATCGCAACGTTCCCGATTAAATTTTAATTACAAGCAAGAAAAATTACAAGCCAAATTAACGTTGCAAAACATTCGCACATGGGGTGATGTGGCCACCACCGCAACAGCTGACAAAAACGGAATTGCTTTATTTGAAGCTTGGACACAATATGATTTTGATGTCAAATGGAGTGCGCGCTTAGGCCGCCAAGTGATTTCGTATGACAATCAGCGTATTTTTGGCGAAATCGATTGGGCACAACAAGGGCAAAGTCACGATGCCGCGGTGATTACGTTTCATCCGAAGAATCATCAATTGGACTTAGGTTTTGCTTTGAATGCCAATGCAGAAAATTTATTGGAGCCGAAAACCGCCTACACAACTAACTACAAATCCTTGCAATATGCTTGGTATCACACCCAGTTTAGCAAATTAAATTTGAGTTTGCTACTGTTAAATACCGGATATGAATTTGAAAAAAACATTGGCAATTTAGAAATAGATTACAAGCAAACCTTTGGCACTTACCTTTCTTTCAAGGGAAAAAAATGGGACACTAATTTTGGGGCTTACGGACAAACAGGAAAAAGCGCCGATAAAAAGGTGAACGCCTGGTATGCGGGAGCGTTCCTTGGTTATGCGGTCACCAATACATTCAAAGCGGGATTAGGATATGAATATCTTTCGGGTAAAAACCAAAATGACAGCAGTTCTGACATAAAATCGTTTAGCCCAATTTTTGGAACCAATCATGGTTTTAATGGTTTCATGGATTATTTTTATGTAGGAAATCATCAAAATAGTGTGGGATTGCAAGATGCCTATTTAAAGCTAAATTATACGTCTAATAAATGGCAATTTACGTTAATGCCACATGTTTTTAATGCGCCGAATACCGTTTTGGATGCTTCCAATGACGAAATGGACAGCTATTTAGGAACGGAACTTGATTTTACTGTCGGTTATAGCATTCAGAAGGATATTGTAGCTTCGGCTGGGTATTCCCAAATGTTTGGTTCAGGAACTTTAGAAAGATTAAAAAATGTTGCTGATGCCGCCAATACCAACAATTGGGTTTGGGTAATGGTTTCTTTTAGCCCTAGGATATTTAGTTTAAAATAGATTTTACTTAATTAACTAATTCAAAGAAAACCTCGTTTATGTAATTATAAACGAGATTTTTATTTATTGTCTCGCCCTGAAATTCGAACTCTTGCTGTGTTGTTTTTGTAAGGCGCTGATTGTAATTTATTTAATAAAAAAAGGGAATAGTGTTCGACTATTCCCTTTTTGTGGAGTCGCCGGTACTACAATCAAACACCTTATACCAATTTTAACTTTTTTTGACAGCCTGAAATTATGAGTTAACTTTTTGATAATTAGAATTTTGTTTGTTTTGTTTTCAAGACATTGTTTTCGAAAGTAAAATATCAGACCAAGAATTTAAGCATTTTTTTGCTAATTACAGATTTTTTAAAAGTAAAAAGCTACAGAAAAATGGGAAACCAATTGCCAAGATTTAGTTAAGCTCGGTTGGCGGTGGCGAGGGCAAGTGTATGGATTTGTATTGTACCAATTTGAAACTGTATGAACAATTAAAATTAATACTCTTGCTGGCTTTTTTTGCTTCTGTGGGTGCTTTAATCTAATTAGTATTTACTGATTAACGGGTATCAAGCTCGTGTACCTTTTCGTTGGTCATAGACGGAAGGTTGGAAAACCTCTATGTTCTTGATGCCGTTACGCCAACCTATCAAATCAGATAAATACTATTAAATTAATTGTTTTTTAATTTCAAAAATTATGATTCATCTTTTGTTGTACGAACTAGGCTGATGCCTGAAATGAAGAATATAAGACCCAGTATGCCATAAATGACAAGCATTTTAATATCACGTGTGCCGCCAGAGGTATCCATAAATATTACAGCAGTATAAATAAGACCACCTATTCCGAGAGCAGTAAGTAACGCTCCAAAGATTCTTTTTAGATTCATGATTTTTAGTTTTAAAGGTTTTCTGTTATAATTTTTTTTTAATAAGGATTATTGTTTTTGAAGATGTTCGATTTCAGAACTGACATTTGAATAATTAGGACATGCATTTTTATACTTGTATGTCCATCAAGTTACTGAAAAGCCCGAACGCTTTGAGAAGCCAAATAATCAAAACAATCACAACCACAATGTTAAGTATTTTTTTGATTGTACCATCCATAGGGATATAGGTATTTACGAGCCAAAGAAGTACACCTACAACAATTAATACGAGTAATACAGTGAATAGTGGCATAAAAAATGATTTAGAAGTTAATTAAAGGTAATTTAATTAGTTTGGGAAAGGATTATACAGTTTTAATAATAAGTTGCATTATTCACGTGTTTTATTTCGAGTGATAATCCATCTTAAACAGGAATCTTAGCTTGTTTTCCCGTTCCCAAAACGATGTTGAGCCATTGAATTTATAAATTATCCCGAGTTTCAATTAATAAATCACAAGCTTTCTATCTGTGTCAATCTCTTTTGTTTTTTTGAAGTTTTCTTTTACCATAATAAATGTATTTGTCAATTTATTTTAATCCGTTGGGTGCAACTATTAAAAACTAAATACACCCAACAGGTTTATTTTACTACATGAAATAAGTATTTTTAGACAGGTATTAACTTTTAAACTTCATGTACTTTATTCATATTTTTTTTAAATCAGAAAGTGCAGGTCCATTTATTACTTTGCCTTCATTGGTAAAACGGGAGCCGTGCATAGGACAATCGAATGTTTTTTCGTCGGCATTCCATTGCAGTATTCCTCCTAAATGAGGACAAACTGCAGAGAAGGTATGAAGATTACTCTGATGGTCACGATAAGCTGCGATTTTTTTTAATCCAAATGAAATAATCCCACCTTCACCTAGTTTTAAGTCGTCTATTTTTTTTATATGTTCTGGAGTAATCCAGTCTCCATATTGCGCTACCATGTTTCCAACTTCGTGTAAGTAATCAGCAGTAGTTTTTAGTGTAATGCGAGAAGGGCTGTATATTTTAATCCAGGGATTTTCTTTTCCGGTAATTATGTCGGTGATAATCATTCCGCCAAGTGTTCCGTGTGTCATACCGTTACCAGAATCACCTGTAATAATGTAAATGTTATCTTCATCTGGATTCTTGCCAATGTATGCCAATGAATCAAGAGGTTCCATTACCTGACCAGACCATTTGAATTCGATAGTCCCAATAGCAGGAAAATGTTTCTTTGTCCATTTTTCCAGTTTAGTATAACGATCTTCTTCTTTTATATTCTCGTCATCAGCCTGCCCTGTACGATGGTCTTCTCCACCTGCAATCAATATGTCGTATTGCTCATCAAACTCTTCCAAACGGACATAATGATAGGGCTTTACGATCCATTTTGAGTTATGATCGCCGGTGTCCCACCACAATGCATAAGGTAGTTTTCCTTTAGGAACTTTGGCAGCTATCACATAGGTGCGATAAGGCCATTGTTTAGTATGCATTATTACCCAGTCATTGATGGGGGTGTTCGTTGCAACTACAATGTGATTTGCTTTTACTTTAAAACCGTTTGCAGTAGCACCCAGGGTCGTAATATTTCCTGCTGTTGTTTCTGTATAGATTTCTCCTCCCAATTTTATAAAGGCACTAGCTAATCCTTTAAGATAAAGAAGTATATGAAACTGTGCCTGATCAGCAAATTTAAGACACCACTTTCCTTTTTCAGCTGCAATGGACGGAACAGAATTTAGCATCTCAGTACTAAGTCCGGCACGTTTTGTAGCTTCGTATTCTTTCTCTAATGTTTCCTTGGGATCAGAAGGATGTAAAAACAAATAGCCATCCACTCTTTTAAAATGACAATTAATTTTATGGTGTTTTACAGTGTTTGCTATCCATTCAATAGCAGCCATGTGACTATTGGCTGCTAATTGTGCAGTATGTTCATCGAAAGTTTTTTCCAATTCAAAATAATGGTCGTCCAGCGCACAGGTAATATGAGCAGTAGTTCTTCCAGTTTCACCGCTTCCAATAAATCCGTCTTCAACCAAAATTACTTTACGTCCTTCCTTTGCAAGACAGTAAGCGGTGGTAAGTCCTGCGATACCACCTCCTATAACTAAAATATCAGTATCAATATTTTGGCTTAATTTCTCAAAAGCAAGTGGCTTTATAGCCGATGAAAACCAATAAGAAAGATTTTCTCCGGAGGTTATAGTACCATTTTCAGATTCAGAAGTATTTTCAGGAGTTTTCATTTGAGACTTTTTTAGTGGTGGGTTTTCAATCTGCTCATTTCGGTTTCCTTTAGGTTCATTGGATGAATAAATTTACGAAATAAATTTAATACTATAAACCCGTTGGGTAAAATAAATTTTAAGAAAAAAAGTAATTTAATTTTGTTAAAATATTGAAATTCAGTATCTTTAACTCTGAAAAGTAACCGGTATCTATGTGGAATATTTCGTGTATATAGAAAGCCGAAAATGATTGATATTGAGGTTTTCGCTTTGGATTTGACCGCTGAATTTAAGTAACCAAATATTCCAAATTATAATGTCATGGCAAAACCAAAGGAATTTCCGGAGCAAAGTCAAGATGCGCCCGGACTGGAGTTTAAAATGCGGCCGCAACCAGAAATTATAAATCCAAATTATAAAGGAAGTGGAAAACTGGAAGGTAAAACCGCATTGATTACTGGTGGTGACAGCGGGATAGGCAGGAGTGTGGCCGTACATTTCGCTAGGGAAGGAGCAAACGTGATCATTATTTACCTGAATGAGGAAATTGATGCGTTGAAAACTAAAGAACTGGTGGAAAGTGAAAACAGAGAATGTTATCTTATTAAAGGTGATTTGAAACAGGAGAAATTCTGTAAAAGTTGTATTGACAAAAGTATTAAAAAATTTGGGAGCCTTAATATTATTGTTAATAATGCGGCATTTTTGGTATCTAAAAATAGGATTGAGGAAATTACAAAAAAGCAATTGACTGAGACCTTTGAAACCAATATTTACCCTTTTTTCTTTATTGTGAAAGAAGCTATGCCGTATTTAAAAAAAGGCGACAGTATCATAAACACCGCTTCGGTAACTGCTTATAGGGGAAGTGAACACCTTCTGGATTATTCGAGTACGAAAGGAGCAATTGTTACCTTCACACGTTCGCTGGCGACAATGCTTGCTAAAAAAGGAATACGGGTGAATGGTGTTGCTCCCGGACCAATTTGGACGCCATTAATTGTTTCCAGTTCAAAAAAAATGAGTGATTTTGGTCAGGATACTCCCATGGGTAGAGCAGGACAACCTTCGGAAGTGGGCCCAGCCTATGTTTTTTTAGCCAGTGCCGACAGCAGTTATATTACAGGTCAGATTATCCATATTAACGGAGGGGAGATCGTTGGTGGTTAAAATTGAATGTGACTTAGGTAACTTTTAGCAGGTTATACAACAGATTTATCAATGACAATTATGAATGAAATTTAATAGTAAATTTTTAAAATAAATAAATTATGATAAAAAAATAATTAGAATTTAAAAGTCACTGTTATTATTGCCTCAATATTACGGTAGCAATATTGAGACACAAATCGAAATAAAAACCCTAAAAAGAAACGCCAAAGAATATAGTAATGGCAAAGAACAATTAAGGGGTAAGCGGGTAATAACTTGCTGGTATTGAAATTGAAGTATGAAAACCAGTCAATTTGCCTTATCGTGGGAATGTTTTGATACCGTATGGTGTTATAAACTAAGTTAAAAAAATGGACTTTAAAAAATAAATCAAAATGGGAAATTTACTCTATACAATTGCTATAATATTAGTTATAATATGGGCAATCAGTTTTTTTGGTGGATTTGTGACAGGTGGGTTAATACATCTTTTATTGGTGATTGCTTTAATTGCAATTGTCTTAAGGGTTATTCAAGGGAAAAGACCTTTGTAAAAACCATGTATTATAATTAGGATTATTTATAATTGTAATTGACTGATATTAATAACATCATGTTGATTGCTGTTAAATTAATATTGCATAGCAGAAATGGATACTAATTGAACAAAGTAGTAGTTTTTTGTAGCTATCTTTTTGAAATGTCTAGTAGTTTTTTTTAATCAACAATATAGAAATTAAATTATTTGAAACTATTAATGGAGGAAAATCTATTGATGAAATTACAATGATTTTGGTTTAATTTACCTTTGAAATAAAAAAAAGGGGTGTTCGAAACATCCCCTTTTGTGAAGTCGCCAGGACTACAGTCGAACAGCTTATACCGAATCTTAGCGTTTTTTAATAATTTTAAATTATGATTTAATTAATTGATTTCCAATTTTTTAATGATTAAATTATTTGCTTGTTATTATTTATAAAAATGGTCGTTTTAAGGTTTAAGTGTTTTTTATATAAATAGAAAGTAGGTGTTTCTTTTGCTTCTAAGAATTCTTATAACATAAACACATTATGTAAATTGTTTTTTGTTATTCAATTTCAAATAAAACTCCATTTGACTTTCAATGGTCTTGGAATGTTTAAGTATTTTTTTGAATGTTTTTTTAACGGTTAGCCTTGCCATTAAATAACTTACTGTAGATTCTGCTCCTTGATTCAAATTGATGTTAGTTTCTTCCAGTCCATCATAGCATCCTCCGGTACATGGATTATAAATAATTTGTTTCAAATGATTGTTCCCCAAAAACCAGCTGAAAGCAATTTCCATTTTTTGTAAATAGGCATCTTCTTTAAAGGCATCATAGAATTTACTTAACGCCAAAATGGTATAGGCTACATCTATGGGTTGTTCGCCACCTACTGGTAACGGAATAAACTCACTTTCTTTATGCAACCATCCTTTATTAGAAACCACATTTATACATTCATCTCTAAATATCTTTGATAAAAGAAAGTCAAATGAGGATTTGGCAGTTTCTTTATAAATGAGATCTCCAGTTGCCAACCAGGCGCATAATAAGGCTTCAGGCAAAATACTGTTTCCATAAGTAAGATAGCTCTCGAACCAAGCCCATTTTTTGTCGGATTCATGTCTGTACATTTGAACCAATCGGTTGGCCAGTTCTTTTATTAAAGCTACATTTTGTGCTGATTTATTTTTTGTATTGCTATAATACACGCCTTTTATTACAAATGCCATCGCTCTTGTAGAATGAATTTTATTTACATTCAACAAAGCGGTGTGCATGGTGGTTTGTGCTACTTTCACTAAATCTTGGGGTATCAAATCACCTAGGGAAATCAAATATCCCAATGCCCATATCGCTCTTCCATTAGAATCGGCTAGATTGGTAGTGTTATTTTGTTTTGTAAATAGATTATTCTCATCGACATAATTCAAAAAATAACCTTCGGGTTGCATACAATGTTTTATAAAATCGAAATAGATACGGATGTATTCTAAATCGGCTATGTCTTTTGTTAATTCAAAATGTTGGCACATTGCAACCATAGCTCTTGCGTTATCATCTAATGTGTAGCCTGAATTTATATCTGGTTGATTGATATTTGAAAACTGAATCATTCCAAAAGAAGTTGTTAATTTTTTTATGTGATCCAAATTAATTTCGGGGATCTTATAATGGAGTGAGAATTTGTCCTCTGCAATTTTTCCAAACAATAAAACGTGTGCAATTGCTGCATTTTCCCACACTGTTGGTGCTATTTTGTGCAATGCATTGGTACTGATTTTTTTTCTCAATTGCTCGTCAAATAACAAAAGGTTTACTTCTTTGGCTAATTGTTGAACGTTTCCAAAATCTACAATAATTCCAGATTCACCACACAATACTTCGCAGGCATGCGGAATAGGAGTAGAGACAATAGGGCAACCGCAACTCATGGCATAAGAAAAAGTGCCACTCACAGCTTGGTTTGGATCTTTGGAAGTAAACAAATAAATATCGGTAAGCTGTAAATATTCCAATAGATCCGATAAGGACAAATAGCGATTTATAAATTGTACGTGATTTTGCAGTTGTAAGGCTTCAATCTTTGCTTCAAGCATTAATCGATATTTTTCTCCCTCTTCTTTTGCGACAGATGGATGTGTCTTTCCAATAATTAGAAACAGTACATCATCATTTTCTTTTATGATATTGGGTAGGGCATCCAGCGTGGTTTCAATGCTTTTTCCAGAGCTAAGCAGCCCAAAAGTGGAAAGTACATTTCTACCGGTTAATTTATATTTTTCCTTTAAAAGTGCTTTGTCAGAATGAGGAACTAAATGCGTTCCATGTGCAATAATGGTAATTTTTTCTGGAGTAAGCCCGTAATCATTTATTAGAATTTTTGCGGACGAACTGGTCATTACAATAATAGAATGAGCCGATCCGCTTATTTCTTGTACATTTTCTTTTAATGACTCATTTGGATTTGGTAATACGGTATGAAAAGCAATAATCACAGGTTTTAGAATAGTATTTAAAAACTGTCTAAAATCGGCCTCATTTTTTCTAAATAATCCAAATTCATGTTGTATCAATACAATCTGAATAGCAACGTTATCATTAATTTTGGCTGCTAAATTTTGGAAAGCATTTGGGTGATCGGTATTCAGAATATATTGTGTTGGTTCGGAGTAAACATGTTGTTCATTTTTGGATTCTAGTGGACAAATTTTTATCTTGAACGAATGCTTGAATTTCTTATTCAGTGCCTGAATTAAATCCTGAGAATAAGTCGCAATGCCACATTCGCGAGGAGGATACGAAGTGATAAATAAAATTTCGGGCAATTTCTCTTTAGTTTCAGGAATATATAATGCATTCGACTTAGAAGAATAACCCTTTTTTTGAATTCTTGCAGCTAGTACATTGGAACTTTTAGTTGTAATTCTGTTTCTCATTTTTTTAATTTTTAGTATTAATTCTTTCAGTAATTCAGATAGGATAATAGATGACAACTTATTCGCTCGTGCTCCATATTTGTCAAAAATATGTTCCAGTTTGTTTTTCTTGGAATTCCAATGTCAACGCAGGTTAACATAAATTGGATTGTTGTTCTTCTAAATTTTCTTTTAGCAGGTATATGGGGAAATAGCAATGACATAGGACAAAATCCCTTCTTGTCTGACTAATCGCTTCCTTCTTGATATGGAATACCTTTTTCACTTTTGCTTTTCCTTACACATTGATAACCTATTTCCTTTACTAAGGGATATGATATAGGTCCTGGCCATGCACTTTTATATCGTAATCCTTTATTTTTCAGGATTATCCGTCTTTTTGCCATGTTCTGCGGCCCATTCTTTGGCTCTGCTAATGGAGGTGGCTATTGCAATCCCTTCATCTGTATGTCCTTCTTCAAGAATAGCATTAGCAATTTCAATGGCCTTATTCCTTACTGCAGCAGGAAGATTCTTCATGGAATTGGGATAATCGTTTTTTGTCCACGGCATAATACTTGGGTTTAAATTATTTTTTAAAAAGACCGATGAGTCCGCCGGAGACAAGGATATGCTTATCCGTTGCATTGAGCAGTGCATTTTTATCAGAACCTCTAAGAGGACCTTCAATGACCATTGTAGTTACAATAAAAATTGGTTTTTTGAAATGCAAAATTTTCATGATATTTTTCTTTATTTTTTCTGTGGTTTTAAAAGTATTACGGTTAAAATCAGCTCAATATTCAAGTGGAGCTCCCATAGGTTCAAATATATTTGACGTTCTTTCATAAACAGGAATCATGCATACTTTAGTGTTCAGTGGAAATGATCCGTTTGCAACTTCCTCAACTACTTTGCTATAAAAAGAACTGTCGATTGATAAAAGTATTTTCATTTTTTTTAAAATAATTTAAAGATTTCTTCACTCGAATATTTTGAATAGAATTCTATTTTTTCTCTATGAAGGGCATCTCAGATTTTGGGTAGTGGCTTTTAATATCTGTCTTTTTTTTTATTTTCACTGTTGTACCGTCCGTTCATATTTTATTGAAAGGAATCTTCAATTTTATTTTGAAGGTTTCTTAATAATTCTTAATTTAAATTTTTCTGGAAATTGCTTAATCATGCCACCGACAAGTATATCTGACATTTCTGAACATTTCCTCTTACTTATTTATTTACTTTCTTTAAATATCAAGTTGGTATTCATTAAGACTGTAAATTTTTGTCTGAGTTTATCTTTCTGCTTATCTCCAGTTTTACTTATATTAAGTCCTTTTAAAAGGATAAATTTACGAAATTAATTTAATAAAAATGAAATTAATGCACTTGTTTTGAGGTGGTTATGTTGTAGCATGGAAAATTTTAGATCATACCTCGATAATCTTTGCATCGATATTACTTTTTGGAAAAAGGATGCAGTTTTTACAAACGGTTTTCTTTTTTTATAGCTTAATTTTTCAGACTTTTATTAAGTGAAATCTAAAATCATTCCTTTATGGAATCTAATTACTAGATGATTTAGGTTGATTGCATAATCCATGAAGATAAAATTAACCTTGTTATCTTTGACGATGAGGATAGGTTTATAGAGACTGTGAATAATCCAGATCCAGATCAAGTTCCACAAATTATCTTTATTGATCTGAATATTACAGGAAAAAATGATTTTGATATTTTTGAAGAAATCAAAAATTTAATCAAATACAACAATACTTCAATAATTATATTTTCTACCTCGAGTGAACTGGAAACCATTTCATAATGCTTAGAGTCAATTTTTGCATTACAAAACTGAAGGAATTATAGGGATAGAACGCAAAATACAGTTTGGTCTCAGTACTGCAGGAGAATAAATATTCTTGCTCTTTAATCAATTTATGTTATTGCTGCACAAAAAAATGCAGCATTATAAAAAGTTTTGTAACGGTTTAATGTTGAAATTCAGTTTCAGGATCATTAATAAGCTGTTTGACCATATAATACCAAACACATGTATTATATAGTCCAAATTTCATCTAAAAACACATAGCTATATCCACAGATACTCATTACCTCTTTTTTGCTTGTAGCTTTTACGAGGTTAGTAATGAAATC
>NZ_JBLVPV010000033.1:0-33304 GCF_048286775.1 Flavobacterium glycogeni | reverse complement strand
GTGCTAATCGGCTCAATATAATTCAACAACTTGCCGATAAGGGACTTGCACCCTCTAGATAAAATTCCTACTTTTGAGGAATTGGAAGTGCATGCAAGGCACACACAGCTACTACAACGGATTTGGGCAATTGGCTTAATGGAAGTTAGTTTTGTATTTGTGATGATTTGGCAAATCCGAAAATAGAGCTTAATTTAGTCCCAAACCCGCTGTAGTACCAGAACGTTAGGCGATATGATAAAAGAAATCAATGAAAAATAACCAATTAACAATAAGATTTGGAGGAGATGGACATATTAAAGTTGATACTCTAACTGAATTTTTAGAAATTTATAAAGACTTAATTTATCTTATAAACCAACAATTAGGTTATGATAATGATGATTTAATAGTTGAAGTTTCACCACCAGAAAACGGAAGTTTTAAAATAAAGCTTTCACCAAAATACGAAAAAATTCTACTTCGCTCATTTGAAGCAATTGTAGTTTCAACTTTATCGGGACTTTTATTATATTATTTGACTAATCCAAATGATAATAATACTTTGGAAGAAATTAAAATACTTCTAGAAAAACAAAATATTAAACAACCTGATGTTATTAAAAATGTTTACAATATATATCAAAATACTGGTGCAGAACAAAAAATAAAACAAACTTTTGTAATAGTAAATAATGATGAAAATGTTACAAATCTAAAAATTGATAAAGATGACGTTGAAATTATAAATGTTTCTAAAAGTGATTTTTCGAAACTAATAAATAGAAACGAAGAAATCAATATCATTGAAGAACCGAAAACGGACGTACTAAAAGACGAAGCGCAATTAGTTGTAAAGACGATTCACTTTGAAGGAAATGCTAAATGGGTTTTTGTATTTCGTGGCTATCCTATCAAAGCATTGATTAAAGACCCTGAATTTATTAAAAAACTTAATAATGAAGCTTTTAGAAAAGGAGACACATTAAAAGTTTTATTAGCCAGAAATAGAACTTATGATGAAGATTTACAAACATATATTGTTGACCAAAACAGCTATGTTATAGAGAAAGTTATAGACCATATTTCAAAAGTAGATAATCAAAATAAACTCGATTTGAAATAAATCACATCGCCTAACAGCTACTATAACGGATTTGGGCAATTGGCATAATGGGAAGTTGGTTTTGTATTTGGAGAAATTGGCGAAAACTCCAAAAAATAGTGAATTTTAAACCGCTACATCGCCTAGTAGCAAGACGTTAACCCGCAAGGAGAAAAGATTGCTATTGTATCCCTTTAAATTCTCAAATACTATTTCCGGGAATATCTTGAAATCACCTCTTTTAAACAAATCTATAGTAGCCCATCTATTTTTAGTATTCGTCAGATAAATAGCTCGTTTTCGGGTAATCTTAAAAACTGTTGAATTTTGATTAAAAAAAGAACCGTTTTTTGCTCCGTTTCAATTTGCATTACCCCAAACGAAATAAAAACACAAACAACTGTTTATTAAATACTTAAAATAATATAATATCAAAAAAAAAGTATTTTTTTGTACCAATAAAATAATTATTTGTTTAAATTTACAGTATTGGTTTAAACAGGCAGGAACACCTACTACCTCTTCTTTTAAACTTGATATGTAAATTTCAAACCTACTTCAGAATTACAAAATTTACTATCCTATTAACTAAAAAATCTGCCCCAGTAATTTTCTATTGTTTCTTATCTGGCATGCCAAATAATGGTCTGTTTCTATTAAAAAAACATACGAAATGGGGAAGTACAAATACATTTTGTTTTTTGACCAAATTGGTATTGATGCCATTGGTAAAGTCGGTGGCAAAAACGCCTCTCTGGGTGAAATGTACAATCAGCTTAATCCAATAGGGATCAGTATTCCTAATGGGTTTGCAGTTACTGCTGAAGGATACCGTCTTTTCAGGAAAATGAATAATCTGGAAAAACCTTTGAAGGATTTATTATTTTCATTAGATACGGAACACTATTCCAATCTTTCTTCTATTGGAGAAAAAGCCAGAAACCTTATTTTAGCTGCTGCCATTCCGGACGAAATTCGGGATGAAATTTACGCTGCCTACCAATCGCTTAGTGAACAATGTAACAGCAATAACCTTGATGTGGCCGTGCGGAGCAGTGCTACATCAGAAGATTTACCAACAGCAAGTTTTGCAGGTCAAATGCAATCCTTTCTGAATATCAACGGTCCCGTGCAACTATTGGATGCTGTTCATCGCTGTTTTGTATCCTTGTTTACAGATCGTGCCATCAAATACCGCCATGATATGGGTTTTGCTGCATTAGACATTGCCATTTCCGTTGGCGTTCAGCAAATGGTACGAAGTGATAAAGCTTCGTCCGGCGTAGCGTTTACCATTGATCCTGACAGCGGTTTCGAAAACACCATTATCATCAATGGATGTTGGGGATTAGGAGAAAATATTGTTCAGGGAACGGTTACGCCTGATGAATGGATGGTTTTTAAACCAACTTTAGAAAATCGGGATTTGAATCCCATTCTAAAAAAACAATGTGGAAGAAAAGAATTCACGATGATTTATGCTGAAAAATCACAAACTTCATCCGCAGAAAATACCATTATGAACACCGATACTTCTTTCGAAAAACAAAACCAGTTTTCGCTAATGAATAAAGAAGTCATCCAACTGTCCCAATGGTGTTCTAAAATTGAAAAACATTATAAAAAACCAATGGATATCGAATGGGCAAAAGACGGTTTGAATAACCAACTCTACATCGTTCAGGCTCGTCCGGAAACCGTTCATGGAAAAGCAAACAAGCAGGTTCGGGAAATCTACAAGCTCAAAGAAAAAAGTACTCTTTTGACGCAAGGAATTGCGCTTGGCGATAAAATTGCTTCCGGAAAAGCGCGAATCCTAAATAATCCTCAAGAAGGGGATTTATTGCAAAAGGGAGAAATTATAGTAACTGATTTGACTAATCCGGATTGGGATCCTATCATGAAAAGAGCCTCGGCAATTATTACCAACAAAGGCGGACGCACCAGCCATGCGGCGATTGTTGCCCGAGAACTGGGAACTGTTGCCGTTGTGGGCTGCGGAGATGCCACTTCCGTGATAAAAAATGGTCAGGAAATCACTGTTTCCTGTGCCGAAGGTACAACAGGAAATGTGTATGATGGATTATTAAAATGGGATATAAAAGAACAGGATTTCAGCAAACTTGAAATGCCAAAAACAGCTCCCATGCTTATTCTTGCGGATCCGGAAAGAGCTTTTGAATTAAGTCATTATCCCAATCAGGGCGTGGGTTTGATGCGAATGGAATTTGCCATTTCGAATACCATCAAAATTCATCCGTTGGCGTTGTGTGAACCTGAAAAAATAACCGATGAGAAGATTGTTGCCGAAATAGCCGCATTAACGAAAGGCTATGAAGATCCTAAAAATTATTTTATTGACAAACTGGCCGAAGCTGTAGCAATTGTTGCCGCCGCTTTTTATCCAAAAGAGGTTATTGTTCGAATGAGTGATTTTAAAAGTAACGAATATGCCAACCTCATCGGAGGAAAATATTACGAGCCTGATGAGGAAAACCCAATGATTGGTTTTCGTGGTGCTTCGCGTTATTACAGTGATTTTTATCGAAAAGGTTTCGCTTTAGAATGCGAAGCCATGAAAAAAGTACGAAACGAAATGGGACTGCAGAATGTAAAACTGATGATTCCTTTTTGCAGAACAATTGATGAAGGTGAAAATGTGCTTACCGAAATGTCCAAAAATGGATTAGTTCAAGGCATCAACGGATTACAAGTATATGTTATGATTGAGATTCCAAGTAATGTATTAATGGCCGATGAATTTGCCAAACTCTTTGACGGATTTTCTATTGGTTCCAATGATTTAACACAACTCACATTAGGTTTGGATCGCGATTCCGCACTGGTAAGTTATTTGTTTAGCGAAGAAAATCCTGCCGTCAAATCTTTAATTAAAGAAACGATTCGGGTTGCCAAACGTTTTGAAATAAAAGTGGGATTGTGCGGACAAGCTCCTAGCGATCTCCCACAATTTGCGAAATTTTTAGTGAATGAAGGCATTGACAGCATCTCGTTTAATCCCGATGCTTTAATAAAAGGAATTGAAAATATTTTGGAAGCGGAAAAGAAAACAAAAAGAAAAATTCTCATGTAAAGCGATTTAATTATGGAAGCAACATTCAAAAATAAAGTAGCCATCGTGACGGGTGGTTCCTCTGGTATTGGCAAATCAATCGCCTTGGCTTTCGCCCAAAAAGAAGCTAAAGTCGTCGTCGTGGATTGGATAGAAAACAGCGAAACAATGAACCTCATCAAGGATTTAGGTGCCGAAGCCATTTTTATCAAATGCGATGTATCAAAAACCGAAGATGTAAAAGCGATGGTTGAAAAAACTATTGAAACTTTTGGCCGTTTGGATTATGCTTTTAACAATGCCGGTGTTGAGGGAAAATCTGCTTCTGCACAAGATTGTACCGAAGAAAACTGGGACAAAACCATTGGTGTAAACCTAAAAGGAATTTGGCTTTGCATGAAATATGAAATCCCCGAAATACTGAAACAAAGTAAAGGGACTATCGTAAACTGTGCTTCTGTAACTGGACATGCAATGGCGGTTGATTTCTGATTTATCGTACAATAATTTTTGAATTTAAATTTCACTTAAAAACGTATATGATGTATACTTACGAAGTAAATCTAAAATGGTCAGACAAAAGGAAAGGGATGTTAAGTTCCCCCGTTCTGCCTCAAAATATTGAAGTAGCGACACCTCCTGAGTTCCCGAAAGGGATGGAGAAAATTTGGTCGCCTGAACATCTCTTTGTTGCAGCGATAAACAGTTGTTTGTTAACTACTTTTCTATCGATTGCCGAAAATTCAAGACTGCAGTTTATAAGCTTTGAGAGTAAATCGACCTGTAATGTTGATAAAATCAATGGGAAACATACCATAACCGAAATCATTCTTCAACCAAAACTCGTCATTCATTATTCCCAAAAACCGGAGCGGGCTAAACATATTTTGGAGATGAGTGAAAAAGCCTGTTTGATTTCAAATGTCATAAAAATAACCATTCGTTTAGAGCCCGAAATAATTATTGAATATAATCTTGTGCCACTGGGAAATTCTTTCTAAGGTATTATTCAGAAAATAGCTCCAAAACCAAAAGCGGAAAATTTTTCGATGATTACTATAAGTCCTAAAACAGAATTGCCGGATGGAGATCATTCAACATTAGAACAAAACTAAAAAAAACGAGTCAAAAATTGATTCAAAAAAGATAATTATGGATGCGAAAAAAGGGCTTTTACTTTTGTATCAAATGCTGCTCATTCGTCGATTTGAAGAGAAAGCTGCCGAGTTATACACTAAAGCCAAAATCAGGGGATTCCATCATTTATATATTGGTGAAGAAGCAGCAGCCGTGGGTGTAATGCAGGCTTTAACGGATGATGATACTGTGTTAAGTACCTATCGGGAACATGGTCATGCTTTGGCACGCGGTATTGATCCTGATCAAATCATGGCAGAAATGTATGGCAAACTGGAAGGCTCCAGCCGAGGCCGAGGTGGCTCAATACACCTTTTTGATAGCTCAAAAAAATTTTACGGAAGTAATGCTGTAGTGAGTGGCAATCTATCAATAGCCGTTGGAATGGCATTAGCATCCAAAAGACAAAAGAAAAACAATATCACCTGTTGCTTTTTTAGTGAAGATGATATTGCCAAATGTGAATTTTACGAAGCAATGAATCTGGCAGTACTTTGGAAAGTTCCCGTTTTGTTTGTTTGTGAAAACAATCTGTATGCGATGGGCAATGCAGTCTGGTATTCGCATACTGCAACAGAGCTTGAAAAAAAAGGGATTGCTTATGGAATTGTATCTTCTACCGTAGATGGAATGAATTTGATAAAAGTAATGCATGCTGCCAATACGGCTGTCGAAAAAGTAAGAAGCAGTGGAAAACCCTATTTATTGATTTGCAACACGTATCGTTTTAGGGCTTACTCCATGTTTGATGCCGAATTATACCGTGCTAAAAAGGAAGTGGAAGAATGGAAAAGACGAGATCCTATTCCGCAATTCGAGCAGTTTCTTTTGCAACAGCAATGGATTACAGAAAATGAAATTACTGATTTTGAAAGCAAAATAAACACAAAAATCCAGAAAGCATTAGATTTTGCAGAAGAAGGCGCTCGGGAACCATTAGAGCAATTGACCAAATTTGTTTACACCGAAATTTAAATTATAACCATTAAAATCAAAAACACCATGAAAAACTTTACACTAAACTCTTTAAAACAAAACAGTATGGAAGACATACTATTCTGTCAAAGTTGCGGTATGCCGCTTAATGCGGACAAACTAAAAGGGACAGAAAATAACGGTATTAAAAGCAATGACTATTGCAAGTATTGTTATGTGAACAGTGATTTTAAAAATCCGGAAATGAATCTGGATGACATGAAAAATGTTGTAAAAATGTATATGGAAAAAAGAAAACTTCCCAGTTATATGATTCAAAAAGCCGTAAATGTTTTGCCTGCATTAAAACGTTGGAAAAGCAAACAACAATAATTGATTGACCCCATGAAAAACAGCATGGCTACACTATCCATCACCTATCGAGAGGCTTTGAATCAGAGTCTTCGCGAAGCATTGCAAAATGATGAACGCGTTTTTTTGATGGGCGAAGATGTGGGCCGCTATGGTGGTGCTTTTGCGGTAAGCAAAGGATTATTACAGGAATTTGGAAAAGACCGCATTATGGATGTATCCCTTTTCGAAGCGGGTTTTGTGGGAGCTGGAATTGGAGCAGCAATGGCTGGTATGAAACCAATTATTGAAATAATGACAGTTAATTTCAGTTTATTGGCTATGGACCAAATTGTGAACAATGCGGCTACCTTACAGCACATGTCGGGCGGACAATTGAATGTTCCTATCATTATACGAATGGGAAGCGGTATTGGACGTCAGTTGGGAGCACAACATTCGCATAGTTGGGAACCCTTTTATGCGCACATTCCAGGATTAATTGTTTTGTCAGTGGGAACGCATGAGGATGCGAGAAGTATGCTACATGCTGCCTTACAAAGTCCTGATCCTGTACTAGTGTTTGAATATACGATGCTGCTTAATATGGAAAAAGAAATAGCGACTGATTTGCCAATTGCTTCTATCTCTAAAGCCAAAGTGTTACGAGAAGGAAAGGACATTTCGATTATCACCTACGGAACAGGAGTGTATAAAAGTTTAGAGGCTGCTGCCGAATTAGCTACCGTTGGAATTGATGCTGAAGTCATTGATTTACGGGTTTTACGACCATTGGACGAGTTCACTTTCTTGGCTTCAATAGCCAAAACGCATCGGGTATTAATAGTCGAAGATGCTTGGCGTTCCGTGAGTATTTCTTCGGAAGTAAGCGCACGGATTATGGAAAACGGATTTTATGATTTGGATGCTCCCGTACAACGATTGTGCGGTATTGAAGTCCCTATTCCCTACCCTGCCCATTTGGAAGAAGCTGCCATTCCTCAAAAAAATGATATTATAAATGCAGTAAAAAAAATGATCTATCGGAATTGATTTTTTTGAGTAGAATTACTGATTTGAAAGAAACTAAAGCATCCATTTAATCCTTAATCACACTGATTAAAAAGAGTTTAGTTCCATTAAATTAAAAATAAGAATTGAAATTCCAGAAACAGGTTTACGAAAAAATCACTACCTTAACATGTATTTTTTTAGAAATGAAAAACAACAAAAATGAAAGTATTAGTCTATAGCATATTTGGTTTTGATAAAGCTTTTCTGGAAAAAGCAGCACATGGTAATCACGAATTAGTTTTTACAGAGCAGCCTTTGAATGAAAGTACCGTACACCTTGCTAAAGGATTTGATGCGGTTTCACTTTTTACTTCTGATGATGCTTCGGAAGCAGTATTGCAAAAACTATATAGTTGTGGCGTCAAATATATTGCCCTGCGCTCCGTAGGTTACGATCATGTTGATTTGGCCAGAGCAAAATCATTAGCCATAAAAGTGGCAAATGTTCCTGCTTATTCCCCTTATGCCATTGCTGAACTAGCCGTAGCCTTGTTATTGGCACTAAACAGAAAACTGGTTTTAGGCCAGACGCTAATGCAAATTGGCGATTATCGTTTGGATCATTTAGTGGGTTTTGATTTACATGGAAAAACAATAGGCATCGTAGGAACTGGAAAAATAGGCGCTGCTTTTGCAAGAATTATGCATGGTTTTGGCTCTGAAATTTTAGCCTTTGATCTTGAAGAGAACAAGGAACTTATGGATGAAATTCCTATTACTTATGTTTCACTGGAGGATTTATGCGCCACTGCTGATGTGATATCTGTGCATTATCTGCTCAATGGAACAACAAACCATCTGTTTAACAAAAGTACTTTTGCACTAATGAAAAAAGGGGTGATTTTTATTAATACTGCTCGTGGAGGAATCGTAAACACCAAAGATTTATTAGAAGCTATCGAAAATAAAACCATTGGAGCTGCCGGCTTAGATGTTTACGAGAAAGAGAAACCTATTTTTTTTCAAGATCATACTGATTCTCCAATACATGACAACTTGTTTTTAAAACTTCGCTCCCATCCTAATGTAATGATTACCGGACATCAAGGTTTTTTGACAAATGAAGCATTAGAGGGAATTGCACAAACTACGATTGCTAATTTGAATGCCTGGGCCTATAATGGTATTTCCGGAAATGAAGTGAACAATTTCTAAATTGTTTACGGTTAATTTATTCTAACCATGCTATCGTCAATGGCATTAAAATTAAAAAATGAAAGAATCATTTAAAATAGGGAATATAGCAGGGATTGGTATATTTACAGATTAGACTTTTCCATACTTATTTCCTTTATCGTTTTCTTTACCAAGCCGTTATGGGTAAACTTATCCTTCATATTATCGATTATTTTTTTATTGTATTTCATACCGTTCTTATCTTGTTCAACGTGCTTGGCTGGATTGTTCCGCGATGGAGATCTGCAAATTTAATTACAGTATCACTTACAGCATTTTCGTGGTTTATAATGGGGATTTGGTACGGTTTGGGCTATTGCCCGTTTACAGATTGGCATTGGAAAGTGCGTGAACTTTTAGGCTATCATGATGAAAGCAATTCTTATATCCATTTTCTAATTCTAAAAATAACCGGAATTAAGCTGTCAGAAAGTTTGGTTGACGTCGCAACAGTAATTGTTTTTTTTACGGCGTATATTATCAGCATTTATTTTGCTGTAAAGAAAAGAATGTTAAAGCGAAAGTTAAAAAACTGATATCCTCCTATTGTAGTTTTCTTATGCTCTGCATTTGAAAAAATAATTTTCATTTTCAAACTCCAATTTCTCTAATTCTTCAAAAAAAATGTTGTAATTTAGTACAAGTTGTGCCTGCCCCCTTTCTTCTTGCATAGACTACAATTTATTGATTTTTAATTATTTGCATATTTTTTTTCTAATCCTACTATAATAAATAGTATTAAAAATTCAAAAAAAATGAAAGGATCATTAAAACTCGGAAAAATAGCAGGTATCGGAATATTTATACACTGGACATTCACATTACTTATTCTGTTTATCATTTTCGTTAACTACAAATCAGGTCAAAATGCCACACAAATAATATGGTCTGTCGTATTTATTTTAACTATTTTTATTACTATTTTATTACACGAACTGGGGCATGCTTTAGCCGCAAAAAATTATAACATAAAAACCAAAGATATCACCCTTTTACCCATTGGCGGATTGGCCAGACTAGAGCGGATACCTGAAAAACCTTTGGAAGAATTAATAGTCGCTTTTGCCGGACCTTTGGTAAATATCATATTGGCCTTTATTACGGGAATTTTCATTACCATTCCTGACACTTCGGAGCAATTAATGGCGGAGTTATCTAATGGCGTAAACGCGAATAATTTCTTTCTCAATTTTTTTTTAGTCAATTTCTGGTTGGCAATTTTCAATTTAATCCCAGCTTTTCCTATGGATGGCGGCAGAATTTTACGCGCTTTATTATCGTTTAAATTACAAAGACATGTTGCGACAAGAATTTCGGCACGAATAGGACAACTATTAGCAATGGGATTTATCATTTTTGGATTTTTCACCTCCCCTTTTTTAATTTTTATAGGTATTTTTGTCATTATCGGAGCTCAAGTTGAAGCTGATTATACCGAGTCTAAGTTCTTCTTGAAAGGCTTCAAAGTCCATGATGTTATAATGAAACAGTATCCAACGATGGATGCAAATGATACCGTAAAAACAGCGGTTGAATTGGTATTGGACAGTCAAAACAAGAATTTTCTAATCATTGAAAATGGTATTCCGGTTGGAACGCTGAATCGAGACCTAATTATTCTGGCACTTTCCAAAAAAGGAGACAATGAATTTATTTACAATGTCATGGATCGAAATTTGGTTTACCTCGACAGTGATTCCCTTTTGGAAAACGTTTTTGAGCTGATACAACTCAATAAATCAAGATTAATGCTTGTTATGGAGAACAATGAACTCGCTGGTACTTTGGATGTTGAAAACCTTATGGAATTCCTTTTAATTAAAGAAGTAAAAATAAATAAAGCCCATGATGAAAAGTAAAAATAACCTTATTGTTCCAAAAAATCTGGAGCTTGTCTACAGCGGCGAAGATTATTTTTCTCGATTAGAAGCTATTATTCGTAATTCACAGTTTGAAATTCACATGCAAATGTATCTTTTTGAAAATGATACAACCGGAAATAGAATTATCACAGCATTAAAAGAAGCCGCTTCCCGTAACGTTCAGATTTATGTCCTTTTGGACGGCTTGGGATCTTTATCATTTCCTTCCGAAACAATAAAAGAAATGAGGCAAAGTGGCATAAACATTCGTTTCTTTGCCCCTTTATTTTCAACCTATACTTTTTATATTGGCAGAAGATTGCATCGAAAAGTTGTTGTTGCTGATGCAAAAGTTGTGCTAATTGGCGGCATAAATATAGCCGATAAATACTGTGGTTGCTCTACCGAAGCACCTTGGTTGGACTATGCCGTTCAATTAAACGGAGAAATTGCCGAACCGCTTCAAAAATTGTGTGCCGATATCTATTTAAAAAAAAGACGCCTGCATAACAAAAAAATAAAATCTTCCTTTCCTGTTCAGGAAGATGCCATGGTTCGCATCCTTCAAAATGACTGGCTAAAAGGAAAAAATGAGATTTGTGATTCTTATATAAAATCCATTCGAAATGCGAAAAAAGAAATAATTATTGTGGGAAGTTATTTTCTGCCTGGGATTCGAATCATTCGAGCCTTGAAAAAAGCATCCAAAAATAAGGTGAAAATTAAATTAATTCTTTCCGGAAAATCGGATTTACCGTTGACAAGGCGCGCCACTTGCTTTCTCTATGGCAAACTACTTAAATATAATATTGAATTGTACGAATGGGACCAATCCATTTTACATGGAAAAGTGGCCGTAATAGATGGCAATTGGGCCACAATAGGTTCTTTTAATCTGAATAATTTAAGTTCGTACGGAAGCCTTGAAATGAATGTTGAAATAAATTCTGCTTTATTTTCTAAAATGTTTCAAAACCACCTCATCGAAATTATTGCTCAATGTCAAAACATAACGCCTAACTCGCTAAAAACAAAGAACAATCTATTGACAAAATCAATCAATTTTCTTTCGTATTGCATGACCCGAATAATAGAAATAATTGTCACGTACACTCCCTATAAGCGATTCAATAATTGATTTTATAAAATACTAATTACAGCTTTTATTCCAAAACAGAAAAAGAGTCTTCTGTTTCTAAAAACAAAATTATTATTGAAAAAATTATGACTATTAGTACTGTTAATAAAATATTTTTAATTAACTTTATATGTGTTTTTTAACTATTTAAAACACTAACCACAAGCACTTTATAAATTCACAAGCAATGGAACCACATCGAATAAAAACTAAAAAAAAAGAGGATTGGATTCAAAAAGATTTGGAGAGTAAAATTCCCAAATTAAGCAGTAAAACATTGTTTATTCCCAGTCAGGATGAATTATTTTTCTAGTTCATTTCTCAAAGAAATTTGTTAGCCCAGGTTAACATCGGAGCCGTGAGTCACTGCTCTGTAATTGAATGTTCTTTCAAGCACCAGGTTTAAAAGATTCTCCGCAGAGCTCCGAACTTTTAAACCGGTATTCTTAATCGGGGTTAGGGACAAAATAGTCCCTACTCCATTAACGATTTCAACGCTATGGATTTTGTACAATACAAAGAAACCTTTACAGACAAATCTCATAAAATAGGCTATTCCCTGCCTAATATTCAACGCTGTCTGGATTATGCCGAAGTTTTATTTTTACACGACGTACCGGTTATTTACAATCCAACCCATTTATCGCTTTTGGTGGGATACAAGAAAGAATACTTAAAAAAAGCGGCTGTTTATCCCCGCTATTTTTATCGTGATTTTGAGATTGCAAAAAAAAATGGCACAAAACGACTTATTTCTGAGCCACTTCCCAGTTTGAAAGAAATCCAAATCTGGATTCTGAAAAATATCCTCAATAAAGTTCCCATAAGCCCTTTTGCAAAAGCATACAAAACCAATGTATGCCTTATTGAAAACCTGAAATTCCATAAAAATCAACCTAAAGTATTTACCTTGGACTTAGAAAATTTTTTCCAATCTATTACTATTAAATTAGTTGAAAAAGAGTTTCATCAATTGGGCTATTCAAAAATGGTATCGAGACTGCTTTCTAAATTGTGCACCCGAGACAGAACTTTGCCTCAAGGCGCACCTACGAGTCCGTATCTTTCAAATTTGATTTTTAAAGATGCCGATGCCCAGATTGCCGCCTACTGCAAACTGCATAAAATAAGATACACCCGTTATGCTGACGACATGAGCTTTTCCGGTGATTTTGATGAAAATAAGCTACTCCATAAAGTAATTGAAACTGTTGAAAAATTAAACCTTCGCATCAATAAAAACAAGACTAAACTCATGACGTCCAATACCCGTCAAACCGTCACAGGGATTGTGGTCAATGAAAAACCGCAGGTGGTATTCCACAAACGCAATGATTTGAGACAAGCCATGTATTATATCAAGAAATTTGGTTTCGAGGAACACCGCGAATACAAAGAAATCAACCAAAAAAATTATTTGGAACATTTGTTAGGGAAAATAAATTTTGTGTTGCAAATAAATCCAAAAGACATCGAGTTTTTAGAGTATAAATCTATATTGAAAGACCTAAAAAAGAAACAGGATTTAAAAGCTATGGAGGACGAATTATTACCAATATAGAAATCTACAATCTACAATTAATAGAAAAATATAAATTAAAGCTCCGTTTTGGGGCTTTTATATTTATAACTATCTAAAGTAAAGCACTTTATTTTATTTTTAAGATTGCAAAATTGTAAAATTGACTAAATTTGATGTATCCAATATCTGAAAACAATAATCATTTGAACTTGGGAATTGTATATAGCTGTATATCCTCAAACGACTGACGAAACTGCGATTTTCAAACTTTTAAAGTTTTTTATAATATCAATAATTTTAAAAAAAAAGAACCATGAAAAAAATGCGCTTCACTCCAATCATTTCAATTCTAACTATTGGTATTCTTGTTACCACATTGAACAGTTGCTCTAAAAAAAGTGACAATACAACGGCGATGCAAACGAAAATTGATTCTTTGCAAATGGAGCTCAAAAAATTCACGGATGAAAAGGCGCTTACGGAAATGCGTCTTGTCCGATTTGACTCATTAGACTTTGATTTTTATAGCGGGCAAAAATGGGAATCCCTAGCCATAAGCCATGCTGACAATATAAAAGTGTATTATCCCGATGGCAACATAACGGAAGGATTAGCACCACAGCATATTGACATGCTAAAACCCATGTTTGTATTTGCCCCCGATACAAAAATTAAAAAGCATCCCGTTAAATTCGGTAGCGGTGACTGGACATGTGTAATTGGTGAAATGGAAGGGACTTTTTCGCAACCGATGCCAATTGGCAATGGCAAAACCATTCCTCCTACAGGTAAAAAATTCAAACTTTCAATGGCAACAATTGGTCATTGGAAAGAAGGCAAAATGACTGAAGAATACTTGTTTTGGGATAACCAGGCATTTATGAAACAGATAGGATTGGCTAAGTGAAACCTAAATTCTTAGACATGCAATACAAATTTGACAAACCTGTTCATGGCTTCATCGGTTCAGAAAAATACCAATGCACCATTAAATGGCGCAACGGAAAATTTATTGCCGATGAACCGGTGGCATCAGGCGGAAAAGATTCCGGTCCTGACCCTTTCTCCTTACTTCTCTCATCACTGGCATCTTGTGCCTTGATAACACTACGAATGTACATTGACCGGAAGGGTTGGAATATCCCTGAAATATCTGTAAATGCGAATTTGTACCAAGAAACAAAAGATGGAAAAACGTCCACTATAATAGACCATGACATTTTATTTCTCAGCTCTGTTGATGATGAACAAAAAACTAAATTATTGGAAATCGCAAAGCATTGTCCCATATCGAAAATTTTAGAGAGCGATATTAAGGTGCGGACTTTTGTTTTCAAAGACACTGAAACCAAGATAATAAATTACGACAACGAAGAAATTACTGTAGTATGGAAACCGGAATTTTGCCAGCATTCCGCCAGATGCTGGACACAACTTCCTGAAGTGTTTAATCCTAAAATAAAAAAATGGATTGACCCTAATGGAGCTTCCTCAGAAAAGATTATTGCACAGATAAAACAATGTCCATCAGGTGCGCTTCGTTTTTTTTACAATAAAAATAAACCGGCAGAGAAAGAAGAAATTTAATTTCATCACCGTATTTAAAATTCAATCAGCTAACTTTTAAAATTTATGACATGAAAAAAATAACAGCAATTATAGCAACACTATTTTTCTCTACTTTTCTTTTGGCGCAAACAACATGGAAAGTAGACCCAATGCATTCAAAATTAGCTTTTAGCACTGTGCATCAGGGCATCTCCGATATTTCAGGATTGTTCAAAACATTTGAGGCAACCGCTACAACCAACAAGGCTGATTTTAGTGATGCCTCCTTTGAACTCTCAACAGATCTGGCCTCTATCGATACCGAAGTGGAAATGCGGGATAATCATTTACGAAGTGCTGACTTCTTTGGAGTGGAACAATATCCGAAAATGACTTTCAAAAGCACATCAATAAAAAAAATTGGAAAAAACAGATACAAACTTATGGGTTACCTCACACTACATGGAATAACAAAGCCGGCAACAATTACTATGTGGTATCGAGGAACTATAGTGAATGAACAATCAAAAGCAATTACTGCCGGGTTCCAGTTTAGCGGAATTTTAAAGCGTTCTGATTTTAATATAGGTACAAAATTCCCTTCGGCAATGATTAGTGATGAAGTAAAAATTAAAGCAGATTGCGAGTTCATAAAGCAATAAAATCTACTGTTAGATTATAAAGATCTTGTCATAATACAGTTCAAAATAATTTTATAAAAAACATTTTTTTATCTTGAATAGTCCTAAAAGAAGCACCCTTTTTTCAGGACTATTCCTTTATAACAAACTGAAATAAAACACTTTATTGCCATTTTGACATTCAAAAATTGATTAAATTTGATAGTAGAAATATTCCATTAGTCGATTGTTGTTTTTTGTACTTCTGGATATTAAAAGCAATCATAGTAACAGCAATTATAAAAACAATTCAGATGGCATTTATAGACTATTACAAGATTCTTGAAGTGGATAAAAAGGCAACTGAAACCGAGATTAAAAAGGCGTATCGTAAACTGGCCAGAAAATACCATCCTGACTTAAACCCCAACGATAAGGAAGCCGAAAGAAAATTCAAGGAAATCAATGAGGCCAATGAAGTATTGAGCCATGCCGAGAATCGTAAAAAATATGATGACTACGGTGAAAACTGGCAACATGCGGAGGAATTTGAGAAATCAAAACAACAACAGCAGTACCATAGAGGTGGTCAACAGGATGGTTTTGGTGGATTTGGAGGAGGCGGTGGAGATTTTTCTGATTTTTTTGAATCTATGTTTGGAGGGCGCTCAGGTGGTGGAGGTCGTCGTAGCGCACAGTTCAAAGGGCAAGATTTTAATGCCGAACTACATCTGGACCTAAAAGACGTATACACCACCCACAAACGTACCTTGACAATTAACGGCAAAAACATTCGGATTACTATTCCTGCCGGAGTTGAAAATGGTCAGCAAATAAAAATCAGCGGACTTGGTGGTGAAGGCGCTGGCGGTGGACCAAAAGGAGATTTGTACATCACTTTCACTATTGAAAACCATACCAACTTCAAGTTAGACAAACACAACCTCTATTCCACTGTTAACTTAGATTTATATACTGCACTATTGGGTGTAGACATTACCGCAGATACTTTTGACGGAAAAGTAAAATTAACCGTAAAACCCGGAACCCAAAATGGAACAAAAGTAAAACTGAAAGGAAAAGGATTTCCAGTGTATAAAAAGGAAGGGGAATTTGGTGATTTATACATTACCTATCACATACAAATACCCACAAATCTTTCCGAAAAAGAAAAAGAATTATTTATGGAACTCGCTAAGTTAAGAACGTCATGAACATAGAAAACCTCATCGCTATACCTGCATTATGTACCCATTACAAAGTGGAATTATCCTTTTTTAACAACCTTAGTGAAATGGGTTTGCTCGAAATAAAAACCATCGAAGCAACACAATACATCCATCCGGATGCAATCTATGAAATAGAGAAAATGATACGCATCCATCAAGAATTAGAGGTAAATACGGAAGGAATTGATGTGGTATTTAATCTATTGCAAAAAATTGATGACTTGCAAAATGAGCTGATTTCCACTAAGAACAGATTGCGTTTATACGAGAGTTGAGATTTGACAATCTATATATTCTTTTTACTGAATTATAAAAAGTAAAAAATATGAACTGGCATTTACTCCCGCTATCAGAAATAACACAGTTGCTAAATACAACTCCATCCGGTATTGATGATATAACGGCATCAGAACGCTTGCTCGAACACGGAAAAAATAAAATTGAGGATAAAAAAAAGAAGACAATATTCCAGATGCTTCTATGCCAGTTATCTGATTTCATGATTCTCATCCTTATTGCAGCGGCAATTATTTCAGGCATAATAGGCGATGTCACGGATACGGTGATTATTCTTGCTATCATTATTATTAATGCCGTTGTTGGGTTTATCCAAGAGTATCGGGCTGAAAAAGCGATGGAAGCATTAAAGAATATGGTGGCAAACGATGCGCGTATTTTACGTGAAGGAAAAACAATGGATATTCCTGCTTCCAATCTCGTGCCGGGAGATGTAGTGGTACTTGAAGCGGGGAATGTTATTCCTGCCGATATCCGCTTTTTTGAAACCCATCAAATAAAAGTGGACGAATCAGCACTTACGGGTGAATCGAATAATGTAGAGAAAAATCCTGAGGAACTTCCCGAAGGAAATTATGCGCTTGGCGACCAAACCAATATGGGATATAAAGGAACTTATGTTACCAATGGAAGGGCGCTGGCTTATGTTGTGGCAACAGGAATGCATACTGAACTTGGACACATCGCTAAAATGATCCAAACCGATGAAACCACAACGCCTTTACAAAAAAGATTAGCTGCTTTTGGCAAACGGTTGTCAATAGGCATACTCATTATCTGCACTATCATTTTTTTTATAGGATGGTTGCGCGGAGAATCTGTTCTAACGATGTTGATCACGTCAATTTCACTAGCTGTTGCCGCTATTCCTGAAGCTTTACCGGCATTAGTTACCATTGCACTTGCTTTTGGCGCCAAGAAATTGGCAAAAAACAATGCGCTTATTCGGAAATTACCCGCTGTAGAAACGCTAGGTTCCGTGACTTACATCTGTTCTGATAAAACAGGGACTCTTACGCTGAATAAAATGACTGTACAGGAAATTTTTGAAACTTCTGATACAAAATATGAGGCTTTTTTTGCAGAAAAAAATGCACTGCTACACACAATAGCTTTAAATAATGATGTTTCAAAAGAGGAAAACGGAAAATGGCTGGGAGATTCAACCGAAGTCGCATTGGTACAATATGCATTCGATAAAAACTTAAACCGGACTGATTTAGAAGTAACATTTCCCCGAATTGCAGAATTGCCTTTCGATTCTAAAAGAAAGTGCATGACTACAATTCACCAAACCAAAAATTCTAATGGTGAAATTATAGTAATTACAAAAGGGGCTGTTGATGTATTGTTTCACAAACTGAATGATAATCAAAAATCGCTTATTCCTGAATTTGAAAGTAAAGTCAACGAAATGGCTGAAAAAGGATATCGGGTTTTAGGTTACGCCATGAAAACGCTTCCTTCCTTACCCGAAAATCTGGATACTGATGAAATAGAAACCGAATTAACTCTTATTGGTTTTGTAGGTTTGATTGACCCGCCGCGTGAGGAAGCAAAGCAAGCCGTATCTGAGTGCAAAGAAGCAGGCATTATTCCAGTAATGATTACAGGTGACCATAAACTCACTGCCAAAGCTATTGCCGAAAAATTAGGAATCATATCTTCTGATGGAGATCTTGTTTTAACGGGTTCCGAATTATCAGCATTAACCCAGACTGAGTTTATTAATATTGTAGAAAAGGTACGCGTTTATGCCCGTGTAAATCCGGAACAGAAACTAAGAATCATTAATGCATTACAATCCAAAAATCATTTTGTGGCAATGACTGGCGATGGTGTGAATGATGCTCCGGCTCTAAAAAATGCTGATATTGGTATTGCAATGGGAATCAACGGAACGGAAGTTTCTAAAGAAGCTTCGCACATGATTTTGCTGGATGATAATTTTGCCAGTATTGTTGTTGCAGTCAAATACGGCCGGAAAATATTTGATAACATCCTGAAATTCATCAAATACATTATGACGGGAAATTCAGGCGAAATATGGGCTATTTTTTTAGCGCCGTTCTTCGGCTTACCTATTCCGTTATTAGCCATACACATTCTCTGGATTAATCTGGTAACGGACGGTTTACCGGGGCTAGCATTGGCCTCAGAGCCATCCGAAACAAATATCATGAAACGACCACCCAGAAATCCAAAGCAAAATATTTTTTCAAACGGAATGGCGATACATATTTTATGGGTCGGATTTTTAATGGGCATCGTTACCATTGGGATGCAGGCCTATGCAATACATAATGCCAATGCACATTGGCAAACGATGGCTTTTACGGTGCTTTGTTTTAGTCAGTTGGGACACGTAATGGTCATTCGCTCCGGGCGGGAATCTATATTCAAAATTGGATTTTTTTCTAATAAACCTATGGTTGGCGCACTATTGATAACTATTGTCCTTCAATTTATGGTTATTTACATGCCTTTCTTTAATGAAATTTTTAAAACCCAACCTTTATCTTTATATGAATTAGGACTAACCTTAGCGGTATCAAGTATTGTATTTTGGTCTGGTGAAGCCGAAAAATGGATTAAATACAGACGCTATAATATCATTTAATCTTTGAAATTACTGTATTGTTTTTTGATTTGTCAATAAATTCAGGACTTTAATAAACAAAGAGATTAAGAGAATAAGAGTGATATTTAAGTAAGTAACTCGATTTTTTTTAATCTATTTTTTTTCGACAAAATCATCAAGAAAACAGACGAACAATATATTTAAATACTGATAATCAGGCAAATAATCGTATATTTGAGTAGCTTTTTTTCTATTAAAAATTAATTCATTTGCTAATGAATAGTATTTTTAAAATAATCGAATTGTTTAAAGCTTTTTTACTTGAAATTGGCGAACTCTCCTATTTTGCCGGCCGTTTTTTTAAAGAAGTTTTTAGGCATCCTACTGAATTCAAGGAATTCCTTAGGCAGTGTTTTTATATGGGAAATCGCTCTTTGTTACTTGTTGCTGTAACAGGATTTATCATTGGTTTAGTCTTCACCTTACAATCTCGCCCCACGCTACAGGAATTTGGTGCCGTTTCCTGGATGCCGTCAATGGTAAGTATTTCGCTTATCAGAGAAATTGGACCTATTATTACGGCTTTAATTTGCGCAGGACGGATTGGTTCCGGAATTGGCGCCGAATTGGGTTCTATGAGAGTTACGGAACAAATAGACGCCATGGAAGTTTCAGGAACAAATCCTTTTAAATATTTAGTGGTCACCCGCATATTAGCGACCACTTTTATGCTTCCAGTTTTGGTTTTTTTTGGAGATGCCATTGCCATTTTTGGTTCTTATCTGGTTGAAAACATAAAGGGAAACGTATCCTTTTTATTGTATTACAACCAGGTTTTTGATGCTTTAGAATTTAGCGACTTAATACCCGCAACCATTAAGACTTTCTTTTTTGGATTTGCCATAGGGTTAGTCGGCTGCTTTAAGGGATATTATTGTGAAAAAGGAACCGCTGGAGTAGGTCTTGCTGCCAACTCTGCCGTGGTTTTCACCTCGATGCTGCTTTTTATTATCGATTTTATTGCCGTTTTTGTTACCGATATTTTTTATGATATGTAAATGATTATGAATACATCTATACCAAATCAAAACCCCATAATAGAAATCAAAGACTTAAAAAAAAGCTATGGTAACAATCATGTTTTGGATGGTTTTAATATGGTTTTGAATGAAGGAGAAAATCTGGTTATCATGGGAAAATCAGGTTCTGGAAAATCAGTTATGATAAAATGCCTGATTGGATTAGAAGAACATGACAGTGGAACTGTTGTAATAATGGGAAAAGATATTAGTGAATTAGACCATTCAGCATTAGATGATCTTCGTACGGAAGTGGGTTTTCTTTTTCAGGGAAGCGCACTCTATGACTCGATGACCGTCAGAGAAAATTTGGAATTCCCTTTACGTCGTCACAAAAAAAAATTCGGTAAAATAAAAGACACCACTCCACTGGTTATGGAAGCATTAGAAAATGTAGGTTTGGCCCATACTATAAATTTAATGCCTGAAGAACTTTCGGGGGGAATGAAACGAAGGATTGCTTTGGCAAGAACTTTAATTCTACAACCAAAAATCATCCTTTATGATGAACCAACTACTGGTTTAGACCCCATTACTGCAAAGGAAATTTTGCTGTTAATGATGTCCATCCAGAAAAAATACAACACTTCGGCGATTATCATTACACATGATGTGGATTGTGCCAGAGTGATTTCGAACCGAATGATTTTATTGGTAGACGGCATCAATTATATCGAAGGAACTTTTGAGAAATTATCAGTTTCAACAGATCCTAAAGTACAAGCTTTCTTTAAATAAGAATAGATATGGAAAAAACGACATCACAAAAAATGCGCCTTGGACTTTTTGTAATCATCGGATTAACGCTATTTATACTGGCAGTGTATTTCATTGGCGATAAGCAAAAAATGTTTGGAAAAACCAATCATCTGAAAGCGGTATTCAATAACGTAAGTGGATTACAATTAGGCAATAATGTACGGTATTCAGGGATAAATGTAGGCACTGTACGCGGAATAGAAATGATCAATGATTCTACTATTAAAGTCGATATGCTGATTGAAAAAAAGATTTTTTCCCACATTAGGAAAAACGCCATCGCCACTATAGGCTCAGATGGTTTGGTAGGTAATATGATTATAAATATTATTCCCGGAAAAGGAATGGAAGCATCAGTATCCCCGGGTGACGAGATTCAATCCTTAAACCGTATTCGTACGGATGATTTACTGAATACCCTTGGCGTGACCAATAAAAATGCCGCGCTTCTTACCGCTGATTTACTTAAAATCACACAGGAAATAAATCAAGGCAAAGGAACTGTGGGTTTATTGATTAAAGATTCCACTTTAGCCAATAACCTGAAAGAAACCATGCGATATTTAAAAATTACCGGAAAAGGAACTTCGGAGTCCGTGATAAAATTAAACCGACTCATTTCTTCCTTAGAAAATAAAGATAATGTGATAGGTTTTTTGAAAGATACAGCTGTAGCCAATGATATGAAAGCGGTAGTTCGCAATTTAGATAAATCCAGCACTGAAATAAACAAAGTAGTAACCAATCTCAATTCGACAATTGCAAATATTAAAGATGGAAAAGGAGCTATAAACTACTTATCCAATAATCCTGAATTAGTACGAAAAATAGACTCTACGATGATAAATATTAACGAAGCGAGTTCCCGTCTCAATGAAAATATGGAAGCCTTGAAACACAATTTCTTATTTCGGGGTTATTTTAAAAAACAGGAAAAAGCAAAAAGGAAAGAACAGAAAAAATAGATTTATGATATTGAATTAGAAATACATAAAAGATCATTTAATCATGGTTACAATAGAAAAGCTTGGAATAATTCTTAGTCCAACAGAAAGAGAATTTGAAAACATGGGGGTCTTTAATCCTGGGATTTATCAGGAAGGAGATACAGTACATATTTTATATAGAGCCACACAAGAAGGGAACTTTTCCACTATTGGCTATGCAAGAACCGACGGACCACTTAAAATAATAGAAAGACACGAACAACCATTAATAATTCGAGATTTCGATTATGAGAAACAGGGAGTGGAAGATCCTAGAATTGTAAAAATTGAAGATACTTTTTATATTACTTACACCGCTTTTGATGGAATAAATGCCATGGGTGCCCTCGCTACTTCAAAGGATTTAATTCATTTTGAAAAACACGGAATACTCACGCCCAAGGTAAATTACGAAGAATATGAAAAATTTTTAACTTGCTGTAAAGACCCTCATTTGAATCCAAAATACCACCATTATTACAATCTGTTTGCTCAAATAGGATTAGTTGGAGACGAATTTCGGCTACTTAGAGACAAAGATATAGTCTTATTTCCTAAAAAAATAAATGGAAAATTTGCCATGTTACATCGCATTTGGCCAGGAATTCAGATTGTATATTTTAATAGTCTGGATGAATTAACCAAATCATTTTGGCAAGAATATCTCAAAAACCTAACAGATTATATTGTTCTAGATCCTAGGGACACTTTTGAAGTGAAATATATTGGCGCAGGTTTACCGCCAATTGAGACTGAATTTGGTTGGTTACTGATTTACCATGGTGTACAGGAAACCACAACAGGTAAAATATATCATGCCAAAGCAGCCTTATTGCAAATTGACAAACCGGAAAATGAAATAGCAAGATTGCCTTATCCACTATTCTCTCCCACAAAACAATGGGAAATAGAAGGCGAAGTTAATAATATTGTATTCCCAACAGGTCACGCTCTATTTGGAAATGACCTCTATATCTACTATGGCGCAGCTGATAAACAAATTGCCGTGGCAAAATTAGACATCAACGAATTACTTCTTGAATTGAAAAAACAACCCTAAAAAAGTAGCCTTATGAAATTTGAAAAAGCTATTTAGTCACCGGAAAACAGAAATACAAAAAAAATTGCGGCAATTACCTTTGATTTTCTTTTATCACATTATTTTATGAAAGGACAGCAAAAAGTAATCTCTAACCGAGGATGGTTTAAAAAGGAAAATGAAAGAGTATTCTATGGAGAGCAGCCCATTGAAGTAGCCACCACAATTATTGCTTTAGACTTGTTTTATGAAGCAACAAGGAATAAAAAATATAAAGACCAGCTTAAACTGGCTTTTAATTGGTTTTTAGGAAACAATCACCTCAAACAAATCATGTATAATCCGGAAAACGGAGCAGGTTATGATGGACTCGAAGACAAGCATATTGACCTTAACCAAGGGGCAGAGTCAACCTTATATTTTTTTAAGGCTCGATTAATAATGGAGAAATATCCCTAAAAGTAAAAATAAAGAAATCTGCTTTTCAGCAGATTCATATTTATATACTTTTCAAGGCTTCAATCAACAAATCAATATCTTCTTTAGAATTATAATGACTCAAAGAAATACGCAGACTCGGCTTTTTCAAATCTTCACTCGAAAGCATTTCGGCTAAAACATGCGAAGGTTTTATACTTCCGGATTGACAGGCACTTCCACGGGAAACCGCAATTCCTTTCATATCCAAATGGAATAATATCATAGCCGTTTTTGCTGGTGCAAAGGGCAATAAAACATTCAAAACAGTATAAAAACCATCTGGATTTCCGTTGATTTTAAATTCAGGAAATTCAATTTTGAGTTGGGCAGTCAAATAGCTTTTCAACTGAGCAATATGATGCTGTTCTGTTTCTAAGTTGGTATAGGAAACGTCCAATGCTTTTGCCATACCAGCGATTTGGTGCAACGCTTCGGTTCCGGCTCGCAATCCTTTTTCTTGTTCACCACCAAAAAACAGTGGTTGTAACCCAGAATTTTTTCGAATAAAAGCAAATCCAACACCTTTTGGTCCATGAAATTTATGCGCACTAGCCACAATAAAATCAACAGGAATGGTTTGCAAATCGATTGCTGTTTTTCCAATGGATTGTACCGTATCCGAATGAAATAAGGTATTGTGTTCTTGGCAAATGCGACCTATTCGTTCCAAATCTAAAACATTCCCAGTTTCATTATTCACGTGCATCAGGCTGACCAATGTTTTCTTTTCTTGCGAAAGCAATTCCACTAAATGTGTGATGTCAATTTCCCCATTTGGTTTAACATCCACATAATCAACTTGAATATCGTATTCTTTTTCTAATACTAAAGCCGTATATAAAACCGCATGATGCTCTATTTTACTGGTAATAATTCGTTTTACTTGTAAATCTTTAACCGCAGAACGAAGAATCCAATTGTTGGCTTCGGTACCACAGGATGTGAAAATAATTTCCTGTGCAGTCGCATTTAGATTCTTAGCTATAGATTTTCTGGAAAGTTCCAATATACTTTTGGCGGCACGACCCAAACTATGCGTTGAGGAAGGATTTCCATACTCTTCGGTCATTATTTTGGTCATTTCCTGGATCACTTCGGCACGAATAGCAGTAGTAGAAGCGTTATCGAGATATACTTTTTTCATTTTTTGAAAATTATAAAATTATTTTAAACCGTCTATTTCTGTTGGAATGTTTTTCGATTTTCTAGAAAAGAGTATTCTTTCATTGAAGACAACTATCGAAATTATAATCAGGAAATAGGAAAATAACTGGAGTGCGCTCACTTGTTCATGATAATAGAATATTGCTAATAGAAACCCAATAATTGGATTAATATATATCATAATCCCAACCGCTGAGGAATTAATTCCTTTTAATGCGTACAAGTTTAAAAACAACGGAATAATCGTAAAAAAGACTACGATTACCAGTAAGCAACTATAAAATAAGGATTCTGTGGGCAAATCTCCACTATAATTAGGATAAAAAGGAAGCAGAATTATTGCCGTAAAAACTAATTGAATAGTCAAAACAAGGAATTTATCCAATTCACTATTTTTTCGTTGACTCACTAAATACATCGCATAAGTAGCTGCCGTAATAAGGCTGTAAAAGATATCTTCAAAATGATTCAATGATAATAAAATACAGCTAAAGGCGCTTATCATTACTGCAAACCATTGCCATTTACCCAGTTTCTCTTTTAATATAAAAAAAGCTAATATGGTGGTTAAAATTGGGCAGATCATATAGGCCAATGAAGCTGCTTTTACACTAATATGATTCATCACATAAATAAAAACAAACCAGTTTGAGGATAGAAATACACCGCCGCCAAGTGTCAATGCAACAGTACTTTTCTGTTGTTTGGCAGTCATACTTTTGAAATGATTCCAATTTTGTCGTATTACATTTCGTCGAAAAATAACATTAATTAATACCATCATAATTACACTAAAAAACACCCGATAGAACAAAATATCCAACGATGGATAAGCATGTATCGGCTTTAATGCTAAACTGAAAAAACCCCAGAGAAAAAACGCTGAGAAAGCAGCTAAATAATATTTATTAGTCCTCATTTTAGTGTAAAATTTGCGCAAAGATAATGATTTCTATTCGCTTTAAATTCATCCGATCGCGGCAATACAATAAAGCACACGCTATTATATTCATCTCATTATTTGACATTCAAAAACCCAATATCCTGTTAAATAATCTATTTTTAAAGGGGAATGCAATTGGAACAAATTAAAAATTCTATTTTTGTTACAAATATTATAAAAATGAAAAGAGTTGTAAGCCTACTGGTTTTTGCGTTACTATTAAACGGTTGTGATGATGGTGATTTAATTCAAGAAGACATTAGTTTTGAAGATGTTGCCGCACAAAAGTGCACTACAAATGGCATCATCTATAAACTAAAAGATAGTGAAGCCCTTATTCTTGAAGTTAAGGAATTCACTTTCCCAACCGAAACTAAATCTCAAGAACTAGACATTAACGCTTCAAATCGTGTGTTTTATCGCTTTTACAATGGAGCGGTAACTTCTTTAACCATTTGCGAAACCATTCCGCCAGCAACACCAATTGTTATGGATCAATGGACTACTTCCGGTGGAAAAATAGTTATAAACACTACCGCTGTTAAAACCCCAAATGCAACAGATAACAGCACTAAAATTACGGGTTACAATCATAATATCACGTTCAAAAATATCACATTTGTAAAAAGTAACGGAACACAAGTGTACGAAACATTCCCTTTTGGTGACTATGTAATTAACGCTACACCTTTGCCTTTTGCATTCAATAAGACGCTTGAACAATGCCCGACTTCTAAACAATTGTATGATTACAACAGTAGTGAAGCACTTATTCTGGACATAGATCCCACTTTAATTGTTAACGTAGCTACACCGCTAAATACCCCAAGAACCGGATTGATAAGCGACACAAAAAACAAACTTACGTATCGATTATTCTCCGGTTTATTAACTGGTGCTTATTTTTGCAATGATACTTTTCCGGCAACTCCTGCAGTAAGCGAAGAATGGATTGCTGTGGCTGGAGTGGCAAACGAAAACGGCATTGTGGAAGTAACAACTACTACTTTGGGAAATGGTTTTAAACATACCGTTGTCCTTAAAAAAGCAAAAATGAAAAAAGGAAACAGTGATTTTATTTTAGGTGATAATTACATTTACGGTGAATTATTGACCACGAATTAATCCCAAATAAGCCGTAAAATTTGAGACAAAAAACAACCGATTTTTAGTCTAAAAAAAGGTCCGATTTTTAAGTACATTTTCTAATGAAAATTGCTTAAAAACCGGACCTTTTTTTGAGATTTTAAAAACCAAAATAAAACTTACATGGCACTTTGCTTGATAAAAACTTCTGTTGCTCCTTGACCATATTTTTGATAATTGCCTTCTTGAAAAGCAATGTTATCATAACGTCCCAATAAAAAATCCAGCTCTGCTTTTAGGATTCCTTCGCCCACGCCGTGGATAAAAACAATCTTTGGAATGCGATTGCGAATAGCAAATTCTATGTGACGTTTTGCAGTTTCTGTCTGCAAAGTCAGAATATCATAATTCGACATTCCGCGTTTATTTGGCACCAGTTTTTCGATGTGCAAATCAAACTCCGGAGCCGGAATTTCGTGCTTTGATTTCTTTTCTTTCACAAAACTTCGCGGTTTTGGGATCTCTTTCTCTTTTGAAACCTCACTTACATTAATTCTTCTGATAGAATCAAGTAAGTTACTGGAATCGTTTATTTTAATCAATTCGTTGACAAAAAATGTCATCATAAATCCATCCTCAGTTTCTATCGTAACCTGCTTCTCTTTGACTGACAACACTACTCCATTGATCGCTTCGTCAAGCACTGAAACCTTATCTCCTTTGTTAAACATTTTCGTCTTCTTTATCTTGATTTTTACTTGGCGTTTTGGCACTCAATTGCATCATTCCCATCATGAAAACTACAATTGCAAGTACCATTATATACACATTTTTTTCGGCACTCACCTGTTCGTATAAAGCAACAGTGATGGCGATAACCATTATTGGAATTATAAACTTTCTCATCTTTTTAAATATCAGTTTTCAAAAGTAATGAATTTAAAATTGCATCAATTATTATCGCAACCGTTTCTTATTTTTTCGTAAAATTGTAAAAAGAAAAACCATTGGATTTAGAAAAATACATGCTCCCCTGTTTAAGCAAAACACTCTTTGGAATGGAGTGTTTGGGCTGTGGTTTTCAGAGGGGATTTTTACTGCTTTTACAGGGTGATTTTGGAGGTGCTTTTAAGATGTATCCAGCCATTTTTACCACCCTGTTATTTCTGGGAATTCTGGGTTTTAATTTTATCGATAAAAACAGAAACTACAAAAAACTCATCATTGGTTCCGCCATCTTAAATGGTGTTTTTATGATTGCAGGGTATTGTTTTAAGCACTACTGACGAGTTCCTTTTTTTGACTTTTTAAAACAAAAAAATTATTTGATTCGAGTCAAAATATCATTCATCATTTCGATTTGTACTTTTTGAATTTCTATTAATTCTTCCTGTT
This sequence comes from Flavobacterium glycogeni, assembly GCF_048286775.1. Lineage (NCBI taxonomy): Bacteria > Pseudomonadati > Bacteroidota > Flavobacteriia > Flavobacteriales > Flavobacteriaceae > Flavobacterium > Flavobacterium glycogeni. The sequence goes on along the minus strand of NZ_JBLVPV010000033.1, from coordinate 4,766 downwards.
GATGCATAATCAAATGATCCAGTTTTTCATGAAGCATTCTGATTTCAAGTTCTGATTTCAGATTAATCATATAATCTTTTTTGGCCCTTTCCCTGTCTTTTTCTTCCTGACGATTTTGACTCATCATAATCACCGGAGCTTGAAGTGCGGCAAGACACGACAAAATCAGATTCAGCAAAATAAATGGATACGGATCAAAACCTTTATTCAAGAGGATATAAATATTGGCCAAAATCCACAACAAAATAAATACACCGAAGAGAATTATAAATTTCCAACTTCCGCCAAAAGCAGCAACTTTATCCGCAACTTTTTGACCCACCGTTCGAACTCCAATTTCATCTTCTACCACACTCACTAAGGACTTATCTTCGTTTAAAGATCCAATCACCTTCGTTTCCAGATTTGACAACTCCCCTATTTCGACTACTAAATAATTAGATATGTATTTCTCCCGATACATATTCAACTCCCCAATTGCTAAGTATTTACCCTCATCAAAATCAGGATAATCCTTTTGTATGAGTGCCAGAATTGGATTCCGCATGGTTTTAGCAGCAATTTTATCCGCTATTGGAAATTCTTTTTGGGAAATATCGCTTATAAAAGTAGTCTTGGATTTCATATTTAATTATTTATTGGCTAATTTAAAAAAACACTTTCACCAAAACTAATAATCGGCTCCTATACATTGAAAATAAAACAGATACGTAACAGCTTTTTTATCTTAAAAAATTTAAAACAGCAATACCCATTGCTTTTAATATCGATTTATTTAACAAAAGTGTCTCAATAAACACCATAGCTTTATGCTTAAGAAAGAAATAATTCGAAATAGTTCAATATCTTTGCGCTTCGTTTTAAAACCCATGAAAATGTTACTGAACTACAAAAATATTCCTTTCTACTATTGTTGTTGCTGTTTTTAAAATACGCTCTTTAGAAACATTGTTCAAAACGAATACGTATTGTAATCAATTCTATAATCCGATTATTACAATTAAAACATAAGACACAAAATAGCATGAGACCACAAAAAATAGTAGACCTTATTGGAAACACGCCTTTAGTAGAAACTACTAATTTGATAAAAAATAAAAACGTAAAACTTTTACTAAAACTCGAAGGAAACAACCCTGGAGGCAGCGTAAAAGATCGTGCAGCCTACAATATGATTGCTTCCGCATTAGAAAGAGGAGACATCAAAAAAGGGGATAAACTTATTGAGGCAACAAGTGGCAACACCGGAATTGCTTTGGCCATGATTGCCCGATTATTCAATATCGAAATCGAACTGGTACTTCCGGAAGATTCCACCAAAGAACGCACCCAAACCATGCGTGCTTATGGCGCAACCGTGATTTTGACACCCGCAGCTACCGGAATAATAGGTTCCAGAGATTATGCTGATAAAAAAGTGGCCGAAGGCGGTTATATTATGCTCAATCAGTTTGCAAACGACGACAACTGGAAAGCGCATTACAAAACAACTGGTCCGGAAATATGGAATGATACCGAAGGAACTGTAACCCATTTTGTTTCTGCTATGGGAACTACAGGAACAATTATAGGCACTTCCACGTATTTGAAAGAAATGAATCCAGCGATTCAAATTGTAGGCGCTCAACCCAGCGATGGATCTCAAATTCCGGGAATCAGAAAATGGCCTGAAGAATATTTACCTAAAATTTTTGATGCCAAAAAAGTAGACACAATCATTGAAGTGTCAGAAGAAGAAGCGCGAGCCATGACGAAACGTTTGGCGCTGGAAGAAGGCGTTTTTGCAGGAATGAGCAGTGGCGGTTCTGTGGTTGCCGCTATAAAAGTGGCGAATCAATTAGAATCAGGAGTGATTGTTGCTATTATCTGTGACCGCGGCGATCGCTATTTGTCTTCGGATTTGTTTGATTAAATTACTTTGACGTTTTAAAAGCAACCTTCCTTTTCTGTATCTTTCGGATATAAAAAGGAAGGTTGTTTCGATTTTAAGCAAGAACCATTTCTATTTTAATCAATAAAACTACTAACTGATTCACACTTTATAATCTGGTTACAAATGAAAAACAAACCATTAATTTACAGCATTCTATTTTTATCAATCGTTATGGGAGGAAAAGCACAGGCTCAGGACTGGCCAAATTTAAATAAATACCAAAATGAAAATGCTAATCTCAAACCGGCAGCACCCGGACAAAAAAGGATTGTATTTATGGGAGATTCCATAACCGAATTTTGGAGTGTAACAGATCCTCAGTATTTTGCCGGAAAACCATACGTTAATCGTGGCATTAGCGGTCAAACCACTCCTCAGATGCTGATCCGTTTCAGAGCCGATGTTATCGCTTTAAAACCCGCCGTTGTGGTTATTTTGGCAGGAATAAATGATATTGCCGGCAATACTGGTCCTGCAACATTGGAGATGATTGCAAATAATATTTTCTCGATGGCTGAATTGGCAAAAGCAAACCAGATAAAAGTAATCCTTTGTTCTGTACTGCCAGCTTACGATTTCTCTTGGAAACCCAATCAAAATCCTGCAGAAAAAGTGGTGGCTCTAAATGAAATGATAAAAAATTATGCTGACGCCAATGGCATTCTATATCTTGATTACTTTTCGGCTATGACAGATGAACGAAAAGGTTTGCCTGCTTTGTATTCTAATGATGAAGTACATCCCAATGAAACAGGTTATCAAGTAATGGCGCCACTTGCCGAAAAAGCAATAACCAAAGTCTTGTTGCAAAAATAAACGAATACAAAGAAGTAACTTGAATTAATACTTTACAAAGTAAAAAGGCTCGATTTAATTTTAAATCGAGCCTTTCTTTTATGAATTCCTAATTTTTAAGCCAAAGTAGCCGTTGAAGAAATTGCTGCATTCAATACTTTAGAAATAATACAAAATTTTTCTGCTTTTGTAACCAACCCTTGAAAAACATCTTCCGAAATTCCTTTGACTTTTGCATTTACAGTTAAGTGAGATGTAACAATGGTTCCGTCAACCAAATCGATGTCGCATTTGGTTTCGACACTTTCAACTTCAAAACCAGCTTCGGTGATATAAGCCGAAAGTTGCATCGTAAAACAGCCTGCGTGCGCCGCTGCAATAAGTTCTTCCGGATTGGTCCCTACTCCTTCTTCAAAACGGGATTTGAACGAATATTGTGTGTCTTTTAATGTGGTACTTTGTGTGGTTAGTTTTCCGGCTCCTTCTTTCAGTGAACCATTCCAGACTGCGGTTGCATTTCTTTTCATAGTAGTATTTTTTAGTTTACTCAAATTTAGTTCATTTGTCAAAAAAACACTTTCAGAAATGGAATTTTTTAACTAAAATTTAAAGTTCGGTGTACTCTAAAAACTAAAGTTCTCCACTTCTTATAATCCGTTACAATTCGATTATTCAAAAATTTCACAACCAAACTCTTCTTACTATGTCTGTTTAAATCAATATTTACGTGCTATTTTTCGTATTCAATTGATTATGTTTGTTTGAAGAAAAAGTCTGACGTTTAGCAGACCAATCTAACCGAAAATGGGTATTTTGTCAGACCTATAAACCAGTTAGCAGCTAGTGTAAACCAAAATTTCGCAGAAAAAGAATATTAAGAACATGGATAACGAATTAATTGTTGAGAAAAGTTGGTGGAAAAAAAATTGGAAATGGTTTTTGCCAACAGCATTGTTTTTAATTGGTACTGTATTATTTACTTCCTTAAGTATTGACGGAGATGTAACTGATATTGCCAAAGCATATTCCGAAAATTCACTTTATGAAAAAGCAATTGAGAAATCGAAAACGAATAAACGTGTACTGCAACTTCTTGGTAATTTGAAACCTATAGATAAATTGGCTATAATTGAAGGCAATGCAAAATATTCAAACAATAATAATTCTATAGAACTAACTGTGAGAGTTAAAGGAAGTAAGGGAAAAGGAAAAATGGATATTTCTGCTGACAAAAAAGGAGCGAAATGGAAATATAAAAAAATAAGTATTAGAATAAAACATCCAGAAGAAGAAATTAAAATTATTAATGATACAATTTAATAATTAAATTATAAAACAACTTACAAACAACACCAGCTGCTAACAGCAAGGATGTTGGCAGATATATTATGAAAAAACTACAAAAGACAATAATTTTACTATTTTTAGTTCAAATAAGTTTTGGACAAAACTTAAACATAATAAACAATCAAGTGATTCAATTTAGTCTAAAACAAAAAAATGACACAATTGATTTTATATTAGTTGACACTAAAACAGATGAAAAAAAACCAATATTCTTATTTTGTCAAGGTTCTTTACCTATGCCTTTATTTGTAAAACCTGAAAAAGGAGAAATATGGATGATTGGTGGCGGAATTACAAATTTCGATTTAAATGAACTCAAAAAAAGTTATCATTTAATTGTAATTTCTATGCCGAAAACACCTGTAATTGCTAATGAAAAAAACTTGAATAAATCTTATTGTTACATTCCAAATCCAAATGAACCAGATGAATTTGACAAAGAATATGTGAAATTTGATTATTTAGAAAATTATGAAAATAGAGCAAAAGAAGTTTTGAAATTTTTGCGTAAACAAAAATGGGTAAATAATTCCAAATTGATTGTAGCAGGACATTCACAAGGTTCAAAAGTGGCAACATTATACCAAACACATGTATTATATAGTCCAAATTTCATCTAAAAACACATAGCTATATCCACAGATACTCATTACCTCTTTTTTGCTTGTAGCTTTTACGAGGTTAGTAATGA